>JBDLUM010000027.1:0-8879 GCA_039805305.1 Actinomycetota bacterium | reverse complement strand
CACCGAAATTTTGGTGGAGGCTGGGCTCTGGTTGAACTCAGGAAGGGCAGTAAGCGAAAACTCAAGTTCTTCTGAGTAAGGTCGGCTCACAGATTTTGCGGCATAACCGTATTCGAGTCGCATGACGTCGGAGTGAGCATCCGTGCCAATTTGGTTGGCAATCAAAGTTGAACCAAGTCGTTCGGTGAGTAGGCCGCTAAGAGTTGGTGCAACGTCGTCGAAAACGATGTCGGCGGTAAAGGTGGCGCTGGTCGCATCGCCAGCCAGAAGGAAGCGAGCGTAGACGGTGGCGGTTTCACCAGAGGCGACGGTGGCTAGAGTCCAGGGCAGCGGCTCGTTGATTGCCTCTTGAACCACGGCCGTGAACGTCGCGCTGTTCGAAAGTTCAACCGCGAGCGCACCAACCGGAGCGTTGGCTACGACAGAAACATCGGTTGCGTTAGTGTGCGTGGCACCCTCGTTGATCACGATGCCAACGGGAGGCAAGGTGCGAAACGCCAACATTTCGCTGTAGTGCGTGCCAACCGAAGTGGCGAGCACAGCGCGGGCAAAATAAAGGGTGTCTTGGTTGAGGTCGGCAACCGAAACGACAAATTCGTGGTCTTGGTTATCGAGCGGCTGGTTCCAAGCGACCGATTGGTTCACAACGGGTGCAGCAAACGAGTAATCGGTGGCCAGTTGAATCGAGAGCATTGGTGTTAGCGACTCGGCATTGGCAACCAGGCTGAACTGAACCTCGGTGGTGTCTACCGCCAGCACGTCGAGCGATTTGGCGAGAGGAGTAACAACCGCGTTAGCCGAAAGGCTCGGGGCCAGCAAAAACAATGCGGTGAGTGCAGCGATGAGGCCGCGCATCCACGTTGATTTTGACGTCATGAGTTGTCCTAGTCTTTCGCCAATTCGGCGCGCACCATCGGCGCAACCTCTTCGGCATAGAGGCGAATGGTGTTCATCAGCTTGGCATGGGGCATGGGTCCGTTGGCATACTTCAAATCGAAACGGGATGCTGAGACCGAGCGCAGCGCGTGAACAATCTTTGCCGCCACCGTCTCTGGAGAGCCAACATACATCGAGCCATAACGAACCTCAGACACGAAGTGGTCTTTGCTGGTTTCGCCCCAACCACGCTCGCGGCCGATTCGGCCGAACGACTCTAGGTAGCAAGGCCACATTTCTTCAATGGCCTGTTCATCAGTTTCTGCGATGTGCCCCGGTGAGTGAATCGAAACCGGCAACTCGGGCTTGCCTTGCTCGGCCAAGGCCATTCGGTAGAGCTTCGAGAATGGTGCAAACCTCGCTGGGTCACCACCGATGATTGCGAGCGCCAGTGGAATACCCAGGCGAGCTGCTCGCATTACTGACTCTGGGCTGCCTCCAACACCAACGCGAATGCCGATTGAACCACGTTCGGTTTTTGGGTAAACCTCTTGATTGTTCAGCGGTGGACGAACCGAGCCAGACCAGGTAACCGGTTGCTCTTTCAGCAGCTGCATTAGTAGTTCAAGTTTTTCTTCAAACAGCTGGGCGTAGTCGCCAAGCTGAAAGCCGAATAGCGGAAAAGACTCGGTGAAAGATCCGCGACCAGCGGTGATCTCGGCGCGACCGTTGCTGAGCGCATCTATGGTGGCGAATCGTTGGTAGACGCGAATCGGGTCTTCACTCGAAAGCACGGTGACACCGGTGCCAAGCAAGATCTTTGAGGTGCGGGTGGCGATGCCCGCCAAGATGGTGTCTGGTGCCGAAACGGCAAAGTCGTCTCGGTGGTGCTCACCGATGGTGAAGGCATCGAGGCCAAGCTGCTCGGCATAGACCGCCTGTTCAACGATGTCGCGAATGACCTGACCAGCGCTTTGCGGTTTGCCTTCGGCATCGACGTTCATGTCGCCGAAGGTGTCTAGCCCAAATCTGATTTCAGTCATTTCTTCTCCAAATAGTTCAGCATGATTTCAAAGGCACGCGCCTGTTCGGCGAGAGGCATCGTCGGTTTGTCGACAAACTCGGATGCTTGCTCAGGCACCAGCGGAACGTGAATGAATCCCGACCGCACCTGTGAGCCCTCGAGTTGCTGCTGCATCACATAAAAGATGTGATTGCACACAAATGTTCCAGCCGAGGTGGAACTCTCGGCAGGTATGCCGGCCTCAGCGAGTTGCTCGAGCAGAGCATCCACAGGAAGAGTCGTCGCAAGATCGCTCGGGCCGCCCGGCGTAATGTCGCGACCGGTTCGAACTTCGCCCGAGTTATCGGCAAGGTTAGCGTCGTCTAGATTTTGTGCTCGGGTCTCTATAGAGATGGCACTTCGCCCCTCGGCCTGCCCGATGCATATAACGGTATGAGGTTTGTGCTGTTTGATCAGGTCGCCAAGTCGATCGCCGGCCAGCTGGTATTCGACCGGCAGTACCTCTAAAACCAGGTTCGCAGCGGTCGAAGATTGCGCGAGCGCTTCGACGATCAGCTGAGATGGGTTGAGCGAAGAGCCAGCGAACGGCTCGAAACCAGTGACGAGAATGGGCACGGTTCAACACTATTGCCGACTTGAGCCCCAAAGCCAAAAAATACGTTACCTAAACGTTATGCCCCATTTGAAACAACTCTCAGGCTTTTCACAGTTGACTATTCCATGTAAGCCGTTTCACCTCGGTGATGGCCGGCCCATAAGCATGGGTTGGTGCAGAGCCTTTATTGACTTACATCGAAGTAATTGATCAATGAAAGGTAACAAATGAACCTAGCTTTAGACTACGGACAACATTCCGCTATTTATAACATGCTCTCTTTGGGCATCGCCAGCATGACCTTCACCGCATTCTTCCTTTGGATTGCTCGTGACCGCGTGCTACCTCGCTACAGAACCGCAATCATGGTTTCAGCTTCGGTTGTTTCGATTGCTGCGTACCACTACTTCAGAATGTTTGACTCATTCAACGAAGCAGTAACCAAGACCGAAGCCGGTGGCTTCGACCTTAACCTCGCTGACTACAACGTTGGCTACCGCTACGTGGACTGGTTCCTAACTGTTCCACTACTACTAGTTGAGGTTGTTGCAGTACTTGCTCTAGCCCGTGCAGTTCAGTCTTCATTGCTAATGCGCCTTGTGCCTGCATCAGCACTGATGATTGCTCTTGGCTACCCAGGTGACGCTCGCCTAGACAACGTATTCGGCCTACAGCTAGACCCATCAGTATGGGGTCTACTATCGACCATCCCGTTCCTATACATCTTGTACGTGCTCTTCATTGAGCTAGGCAAGAGCCTGGAGCGTCAGTCAGAGGCAGTAAAGAAGAAGGTTCTAGCACTTCGCCTTCTACTTATCGCTTCATGGGGCGTCTACCCAATCTCGTTCATTGCTAACATGAACGCAACCGCGCCTACCGCTGATGGCTTCATGATTCGCGAGATCGGTTACAGCATCGCTGACATCACTGCAAAGTGTGTCTTCGGTCTGATCATTTACTCGATCGCCCGCATCAAGTCAGCTGAAGACAGCAAAGAGTTCGCTGCAAGCGAGTTCAAGGACTAATCAACGACTAGTCAAAAAGGCGGGAGGGTGCGAAAGTGCCCTCCCGTTTTTTTGACCGAAAGGCAGCCATGTCAAACGCAGTAAATCGTGCCCGCCTGGTTCTCAAGACCGGCTCTCTCGTGTTCGGCCTGAGTGCACTGCTGCTACTCATCGCCCCAGCGCTATTCAATGAACTTCTCGGCCTAGCCACCAACCCCGACCTCGAGTGGTCGATGCGCATGATCGGCATCACGCTCGTGGCATTGGCTGGCAACATGTTCTCGGTCGCAAGTCGTGGCAGCGAAGCATCCGTGCGATTCTCGGCCAGAGTCATGCAGGCTAGTGCCTTTGCGCTCGGCGTTCTGACCCTGCTGATTCCGACGACGCAAACCTGGTTCACCATCGGCTATGCAGCGATCGGCTTCGCGTTCTCAATCGCCTACACAATCGCTCTTGGCTTCGGCTCAAAAGCCGAATAGGCGCAATAAACTAACCCCAACTTCCTTGGATGCTCGCATGCAAGGCCCTCAAACTAAAGGTTCATCATGCCAAGACAGCTTTCAGCTTTTCTTAGACTTGCAACTGCTCTAGCCATCTTTGGCAGCATCTTCTGGCAGGTCTCTGACCGCCTTGCGAACGGCCTGTTTAGAGCGCAGGAGTACTTCTTTTACTTCACCATTCAGACGGCGTTAATCTCGGCCACTGTGCTGACCATCTCTGGCATTGGCGCTCTTCGTGGCAAGCCGCAGAGCCTGCGTCTATCGCAGGTGCGCCTCTGGGTGGTTTCATACGAGGTTGTCGTAGCGATCGTCTACAACGCCCTACTGCGCGGCACCGAGGTGCTGCCTGGCGACCCAGACTACGGCTACGACTGGCCGGTGCTACCGAACGAGATTCTGCACGTTTGGGCACCGATCTTCATTCTCATTGACTGGGCGCTTTCGAAAGACGGCGTCAAGATTGCCACCAAGAAGGTCTGGTGGGTCGTTGCCTACCCGCTCACCTGGTTGGCCGTGTCGATTCTTCGCGGAGCCTTCGCCCCTGACCACTGGTGGGCCTACTGGTTCTTAGACCCAGCCGAAGGCATTGAGCAGATGCTTACCTACATCTTCGGCATTTCGGCCTTCATGATTGTGGCTGGGTTCGGGTTCAACGCTCTGCGCAAACTGGTTGCTAAGGTGCAGCGCTAACGCTTTTTAGCGGATGCTCTGCAAGCGCTCTAGCTAGCTGCTAGTTGCCCGCAAGCCCCGTCGATCTCTTTACCGCGAGTATCGCGCAAGGTGGTTGGAATGCCGGCCTTCTCGAGCGTCGAGATGAACACGCGGGTTACCTCTGGAATCGAAGCCGTCCAGATTGAGCCCGGAGTTGGGTTTAGCGGAATCGGGTTTACGTGCACCCAGCCCTTGCCGCGATCGTTGAGCTTCTTAGCCAACAGTTCGGCACGCCACTCGTGGTCATTCATGTCTTTGATTAGCGCGTATTCGATCGAAACTCGGCGACCGGTGGCATCGAAGTAGGCGCGGGCTGCATCTAGCGCCTCGTCTACCTTCCAACGCGAGTTCACTGGAATCAGCTCATCGCGAAGTTTGTCGTCTGGTGCGTGAAGAGACAACGCGAAGGTGACCGGAATCTCTTCGGCGGCAAGTTTGTGAATTGCCGGCACGAGGCCGACGGTCGAAACGGTGATGTTGCGAGCTGACATGCCAAGCCCGTTCGGCTGTGGCTCGATCATGGTGCGCAGGGCTGACATCACGCGGTTGTAGTTGGCCAGCGGTTCACCCATTCCCATGAAGACAATGTTGGTCACACGTTCAGGAGCATCGCCAGCCTTTAGTTTGCGCCCACCAAGTTCGCCGTTCGCGATGGCCTGATTCGCACGCACGATTTGGTCGACAATTTCGGCTGCCGACATGTTGCGAGTTAGACCCGCTTGGCCGGTGGCGCAGAACGGGCAGTTCATGCCGCATCCGGCTTGTGACGAGATGCAAAGGGTGATTCGCCCCGTGTAGCGCATCAGCACCGACTCGACCAGAGCGCCGTCGAACAAGCGCCACAAGAACTTGATGGTGTCACCCTTGTCGGTCTGCAGGCGCTTCACCTCGGTGAGCATCGGAGGCAGCAGCGCAGCGACCAGCTCTTCGCGCCCAGTGGCAGGTAGGTCGGTCATGTCGGCCGGGTTACTGGTGTAGTGAGTGAAGTAGTGGGTCGAAAGTTGTTTCGCCCTGAAGCCTTGAATGCCGAGCTCTTTCACGCGAGCGGCTCGCTCTTCGACACTGAGGTCGGCCAAGTGCACCGGAGGTTGCTTGCGCTTTGGCTCAGCGAACTGCAACAGCGGCTTGCCGGTTTCGTCTTTAGCCTGAGTCCAACCCTCTGCGGCAGGGCGCACCTGTTTGCGTTCGGTCATGTTTGGCTCTCGGTTTGTGCACGGATGCTTTCACTCATAGTTTAAGCGCCGCCCCCAAGTTTGCGGGCAAAAGAAAAGTGGGTGGAACCTTTCGGCTCCACCCACTTTCGGTGAATCTGAACTACTTGGTGGTTACGCGCTTCACAGTAGAGACGCCATCAACAGTTACAACGACGCGGTATGAGCCACTCGCTGGAACGCTGATCTTGTAGGTCTTTGCTGCAGCGTTGACCGCGAAGGTAGCCTTGCGAACACCAATGACGCTGATGACTGCGTTCTTACCCTTTGCGTTAGCAACGGTCACGGCGATTACCTTCTTCGAAGGGCTGGTGATCTTTGCAGAGGCAGCTAGCTTCGGCGTAGCAGCGCCGTTGAAGGCGATGTCATCGACGTAGTAGTCACCAGTCACGCGGGTACCAGGCTGGTCACAGTGGAAGCCAGGGAAGATGCTCACGCGGTTGTAGACCTTTGAAGCGTCGTAACCCGAGAGGTTCCAGGTCAAACGGTTCCAGCCAGCGGTGTAAGAAATTGCATCGGTCTCAACCAAGATGGCGTTGTCTAGCGAGTACTCGAGCTTGAGGCGAACACGGGCGCCAGGAGCTGGAGTAAACACGTTGGCGGTAACCGAGGTCTTGCCTGCTGAAAGCAGAGTGACTGAGGTTGCCTGGTCTGCGATCGTGACACCTGCATAGCAGTCACCCGCGATAACAACCTTCATGGCGTCGCCAGCCGATGCGCCAGCCGGAGCAGGTGCGATCGAGCTTGCCGAGCCACCGAAGTCGGTGCGTGCATTTGCAGTAGCAAAGTCAACCAAAGTAGACGGAGAAGTTACAGGAACAACTACGTCAGGAGTGGTGAAGCCAGGAAGTGAAAGGTTGTCAATGTAGACAACTTTGCCGTTACGATCAGCAACACCGTTCAACGCAAAGAACGAGCCGATGGTGCAACCGGTGACAGCCAAGTCCTCAAACTTGAGGGTTTCCCAGCCGGAGCCGGTGTGAGCAACGCGAATTTCATTTCCACAGCCACCCTCGAGCTTGAACATCATGTCGCCTGCGACGGTCGAGTAGACGTCGATCTCGGCATAACGTGCGGTGTCAGAGAACAGGGTTCCATCTGCTTGTGCCGCGGTGGTGGTCTTGATGATCGTGGTACCAGACCAAGCCTCTCCGGCAATTTCAATCTTTAGACCAGCGCCAGTGCGGCCACCAGGTAGTGAGGTTTCGCGAGACGAAACGGCGCCACCAAAGTCGGCACCGAGCTCCATGCCGGTTCCGTAGAAGTAACCGCTGGTGTCGTTGTCTTCAAATGTGACGGTTAGAGGTGCCGAGGCTGCGCTTGCAGCACTTGAGGTGATGCCGACGAGGCCGGCGCTCAAAAGTGCGGTTGCTGAGGTCAGCGCCGCTAGCTTTTTGAGGACTAGATTCATTGCAGTTCCTTCCATAAGGGTTTTTGGAGTGAACTGTTCTTAGGGCAAGGTGCGAAAACGCGAGGATGCTCAAAGAAAAGCCACTCGGTCGTGCGCACACACTTCCTTCGTTCAAGTTACTCCTGAAAGCGGTTACCTGAAAGCGGTTTCACTAACTTTTATCAAACTGTTACCAAGCGGTTATAAACGTGATTTCGCAATCGAAACCGCCCGCAATGCGAGCTAGTGTTTGACGACCTCGCCGTAACCGTCGACCTTCCAGGCACGAACGTAGTCAATGTGCATGGTGCTTACCGACCATCCATCCCAGTCGCCGCCAAAGCCACCGGTCGCGTTATTCAAGATCACAAAGAAGTAGTCGTTGAACGACCAGTTTTGAGTTCGAGCCTGCGCCTTGGTCAACGTAAAGAAGAGGTTGCCGTCGACATAAAACTCCATGCGATCTGGCTTCCAGGCGAAACCGTATAGGTGGTAACCCTCTGAGTAGTTAGTCGAGCTGGCAGCCGAACCGAAGTCGCCGTAGTCATAGGTGTGGGCACCGACGTCCCATGGCGCGCCGTTGGTGGAGTAGTGAACTGCGGCCGAGTTGCGCCAAGGCTGGTGGCCGCCCTGTTCTGCAATGTCGATTTCACCCGATGCCGGCCAGCCGACCTCGGTGATCTTGTCGCCGATCATCCAGAATGCTGGCCAGTTTCGACCGCCCTTCGGCATCTTGATGCGAGCTTCGATGTAGCCGTACTTGAACGAGACCTTGCCCTGGGTGTCGAAGCGGCCCGAGGTGAAATCACACCTTGGCCAAGCCAGACAGGTTGCTCCAGCCGGCGCTTGGGTGGTCTTGATGGTGGTGATGACCGCGTTACCGCTGGTCGATCCGTCGAGCTTGATGGCCTCAGGTGTGTACCACTGCGGTTCGTTGTTGTGGCAAGTTCCGCCACCGTTTGCTCCATCGTGGCCGCAGTAGCGAGCAGTCCAGTTCTTCGCATCAACCGATGCACCTGCCGAACCCTTGAACTCTTCGGCCCAGAGCAGGTCGCTCACCCGATGACCGCTAATGATTGGTGCGGTTGGTGTCGCGTCGAGAGTATTCCAAATCGGGTAGAGCGTGACGTCGCCGGCGGTTCGGTAGCTTTGGCCTGGTTGGCCGATTACCGTGCCTTTAGCCGACTTCGCCCAACCTTGAAAAGTGGCTCCAGGTCTGGTGAACATGTTCTGAGGCAAAATGCCGTTTGTTACGTTGAACTTGAGTGTCGGCATCGTGCCGCCGTCACCTGGCGCGCTGAAGGTCATGTTGTACTCAACGAGAGCCCACTTAGCGAAAAGCATCTGATTCTTTTTCGCTACAAACTTTGCCTTGTTCGCAAACGATGCTGAACCATCGGCGCTGGTTGCCCATCCGCTGAATTGGTAACCGACTCGAGTGAACTTGTTATCAGCCAGGGTGACGCCTTGGATGTTCGCCAGCTGCGCTGGCATTACGCCAACACCCGCGTTCGGGTAAAAGTCGATGCGGTAGTTGACCGGTGTCCATTTGGCGAAAAGTTTGACTG
>JBDLUM010000026.1:0-43318 GCA_039805305.1 Actinomycetota bacterium | reverse complement strand
TCTTTTGGCTGCTTGCTCGCGGTGGTTGCCGAGAACAGCATGGTTTCGCCATCGATGTAGACGGCGGCGGCACCTTGTGCCTGCTGGGCTAGACGCCCGGTTTCGAAACGGATGACGCGCTTACCGTGCTTGCCGTTGTCGATGATGGCGTACTCAACCTGAGTGCCATCCATTGCTTCGTAATTGTCTGGACCTACCATGGTCCCTCCTCTTTATTCTTCGATGCGCGCAAAAGCAAAACGCCTAGGATGCGCGCGTGTGCGTATGAGGTGAATAAACGGGCCCACATCGGAGAGGGCTGCCCTGGTCTGCAGTTGAAAACCTTGGATTGATTCCAAGACTCACGACCGAAGACCAGCAAACTCGCTTCATCGCTCAGTTTCAAGGCTAGCAGAGGGGGCCGACAAAGGCTAGGAACAGAGGTAAAAGAAAATCGCCCCAACCGACTGATCGATTGGGGCGACTTTTCGAAAAAGACCTTAGCGGCGCAGACCTAGACGCTCGATGAGCGCACGGTAGCGGGCGATGTCAACGTTCTGCAGGTAACCAAGTAGGCGACGACGCTGACCAACAAGAAGAAGCAGGCCACGACGGCTGTGGTGGTCGTGCTTGTGCTCTTTGAGGTGTTCAGTGAGGTCTTTGATTCGCTGAGTCAGAACTGCAATCTGAACTTCAGGAGACCCGGTGTCGCCAGGGTGGGTTGCGAACTCGTTGATAATTGCGGTCTTTACCGATGCTTCTAGTGCCATAACGGGCCTCTCATTCTCTCGCTGCGCGGCGCCTGCAGCAGTATTGCTCAAGCTCTATTTATCCGCGGCCGATACACGGCAACCTGACAAGCATAGCGAAAAACGAGTGACCGCGCCAGAGTCTGCAGAAAGTTCGCGCCTATTGGGCGATAGTGAATGGGGCTGCCTGCGTTTTGTTGTGACGGTTGCCTGCCTCAACCGGTCGCGTCGGCAACACGTAAATGATCACGTTGAAGACGAAGGTTGCAAAACCAAGCAACAGCATCACAAGGAATGATGGAAGCACATTGCTCGCCACCAGCATGTATGCGAAATCAGCGGCAGCGGTAGACGTTGGGTCACTGATTGCGAGCAACCATGCCTCTAGCGCACTGGGGTCGAGCAGACCTGACATGTTCTCAAAGATGAAAGTGATCAGAGCAACGAGGAACCAGATCAAAACGAAGAGCGTTGCAACCTGAGGGATCGAGTACCACCAAGCACTGAAACCGGCATCGTGAAAGCGACGAACGGCCACTGCAAGTCCTGGCAACAACAAAGCTAATGGAACCAGGGTGCTGAACAGAGTGAAGTCCTCGGTGCCGATAGCTACTCCCGCGACTCCATCAATGACGGAGGTTCCTAAAGAGACTAGGAACGAGAAAAGGGTCCAGTACCAAAATTCTGAACGTGAGGCCACTCCGCGAAAATTGGCATAGTTTTGAAAACCGTTTTTGATTGCTTCACCGAACTGCACGTGACATCCCCTTTTTCTTTAGGTTTTTCTGGCAGGTTGCCTTCAGGTCAAAGTCTAGGAGCATGAATAGCGGCTAAAGGTCTAAGCGCTCACGAATTTTGTCTAGATCGCGATTTATCTCGGCAACCAAAGACTCGACTCCGTCGAATTTTGCTGACGGTCGAATGAAATCTACATATTCAAGAGTGACCAATTTGTCGTATAAATCGACGTCATCGCGATCGAGAATGTGAGCCTCGATCAGCCTTGGCACGGCTTGAAAGGTTTCGTTGATACCTACTGAGAGCGCCGCTGGGTAGCGATCAATGCCAGCGTAAAGCCAGCCCGCATAAACGCCATCGAGGGGCAGGTAGCCTTCAGCAGCGCGCTCCATGTTTGCAGTCGGAAAACCAATTTGGCGACCGATCTTGAGCCCGTGTTCGATGTGCCCCATGGTGGTATGGTTGCGGCCGAGCATTTCGCTGGCCAAAACGACATCGCCAGCATCCAAGGCGTTTCGAACCAAAGTGGTTGAAACCACAGCCCCATCTAGCAAAACCGGAGCAACTTCGCGAACGGTGAATCCATGTTTCGCACCTAGCTGACGCAGAGTTTCAACGGTTCCCGCTCCCCCAGAACCAAACCGAAAGCCTTGACCTACGATTACGGCTTTGGCCTTCAATGCTTCTACCAAGTAGCGGCTGACAAAATTCTCGGCTGAAAGACCTGCGAGTTCGGCATCGAATTCGAGCGAAAGCACGCCCTCGACTCCAGCCTCTTCAAGAAAATAGGCTCGCTGATTAGGACCAATCACTGGCAGAGGCACGTTTTCAGGGCTGAGGACCGAGTTCGGGTGGTTAGCAAAACTCAGCACTACTGGAGCCAGCATGGCGTCTTCTGCAACATCTAGCAATTCAGCTAAAAGCGCCTGATGCCCAAGGTGAATGGCATCGAACTTGCCAATGGTTACCGCCGTTTCGGCCAGATCTTCTGGAATCTCAGTTACGTCGAGCCAGGTGTTCACTTCTGCCTCCGCGCTAGCCAGACAAGACCCAAAATTGGCAACACCAGCGGCAAGAACCCGTAGCCGATTCCGAAACCGCTCCACACCGACGGGTGGTTGAAGAGGCTCGGAAGAACCAAAGAGGCGATGCCGACGGTAATGACTCCAAAGAGTTCGAACCAAACGGTGAAGCGGGCAATTCTTTGCCACTTTTCACCTGTTTTTGTTAGGGCAACGGTGACCAAAATGTAGGTGAGAGCGCTTACTAACGAGAGGCTGTAAGCAACTGGCGCTTCATCGAACTCTCGAAATAGCTGATAACTTGCGCGAGCGGTGGCTGACAGAGCGAAAACAGCGTAAACAGCAACTAGAAGTCGGCCGACACCTAGACCAGGTTTTTCAGACATGGCTCAAGCCTAAAAGATTGTGAAACTCGTTCAAGCAAGACCCCAGATTTGAGCCATTCGTGCCGTCATAATCGCAACGGTTAGGCCAGAAACGGCCAGCACCAAAGTCGAAAAACGGTTGCGTTCGGCCAGCGCCCAAACCACTGCCCCGGCCGGAACCATCATGGCCACCAAGACGTAGCCAAAAAACTCAACCACATCGCCCTTGCTCTGAGCGCCCATGAACAAAAGCACGATGGTTGCAATCAGCTGAACGACTAGGGCAACCTCGGTTAGCACTGCCGAACCCAGGGTAACCAAAGACGGCTTGCGTCCGAACATCCCCGCGATTAGGCACACGGATGCGCTGCCAAACGACACCGCCAGAAGCGAGTAATACAGCCAATCAACCATTAGAGCCCTCCGCGAAGACAACGAGAGACTTGAGCGATGAACCTGAGATTGTCAGCATGGCGATCAATTCATCGCCCGGAGAAAATGCCGCAATCGCGCGGTCTTTGGCAACCGAGTTTCTGACAATCTCGCCGATGGCGATGCGCTTGCCGTGACGCAGGTCAACTACTTCACCCTGAGAGAGTTCTCGAACATCGAATGCCTCGCGAGCAGCTTTGGTGCTAGGCAAGAGTTCGACTTCGCCCTTCTTTAGATCTGTTAGCGCTTGAGAATCGGTTACTTGGTAAGCGCCAACACGGGTTCTTCGCAGCGCGGTTAGATGGCCACCGACTCCAAGTGCGCCGCCAAGGTCGCGTGCCAAAGCGCGGATGTACGTTCCCGATGAACAATCAATGATCACGTCGAGGTCGATAAAGTCTATTGAGTCTTGGGCCACTCGGCGAATCGGCCCGAGAACTTCGAAACGGTCAATGCTTAGCGGTCTTGCGGCAAGCTTCACCTCGTCACCGCCGCGTACTTTGGCGTAGGCACGTTCACCGTCAACCTTGATTGCACTTACAGAAGAAGGAACCTGCATGATTTCACCAGTTAGGCCGGCTATGGCCTGGGTGATTTGAGATTCGGTGACTTTTGCCACGGCGCCGTCGCTTGCCACCGTGAGAAACTCACTCTCGCGGTCATCTGTGATGGTTGAAGCGCCAAGTCTGATGGTGGCGATGTAGGTTTTGTCTTCGCCAACCAAAAAGGTGAGCAACTTGGTAGCGCTGTTCACGCCGATTACGAGCAGTCCGGTTGCCATCGGGTCTAGGGTTCCAGCGTGGCCTATTTTGCGGGTGCCAACGATTCCACGTAGCTTTGCAACCACATCATGGCTGGTGAAGCCCTCTGGCTTATCAACCAGAAGAAGGCCGCTGGCGGTGGTCAAGCTTTACTCTTCGTCGTCGGTTTTTGGTTCGCGGTAAGGGTTCTCTTCGCCGGCGTACTTCGCCTCGGCAGCCAATCGAGCCACCTCTTCGTCACGAGCCTTGGCTTCTGCCAAAAGAGCAGCCAAGCTTGCAGCCGTTGCCGGAACCTCATCAATTACGAACTCAAGGGTTGGTGTCACGCGAATCTGCAGGTGTCGACCAACCTCGCCACGAATGCGGCCGGTGTTCTTGGCCATAATCTCGATGCTGGTGTTCACCTCATCGGTAGAACCGTAGACGGTATAGAAGACGGTCGCATGCGCCAGGTCGGGCATGACTCGAACGTCGGTGATTGTCACCATGCCGAGATCTGGGTTTTTGATAACCCGATCTAGCGACTCGGCGATGAGCACCTTGATTCGTTCAGCCAGCCTCCTGGCGCGTGCGACGTCTGCCATAACTAAACCCTTGGCTTCTCGCGCATCTCGAAGGTTTCGATGACGTCATCAATCTGGATGTCGTTGAAACCTGCGAGTCCGATACCACACTCGTAGTCGGTCTTGACTTCGGTTGCGTCATCCTTGAAGCGCTTGAGCGACTCGATCTTGACGTTGTCGACAATAACCGCACCGCCGCGCAGCACACGAGCAAGCGAGTTGCGCTTGATCGAACCGCTGCGAACGTAAGAACCGGCGATGGTTCCAACCTTCGAAGACTTGAAGATGTCGCGAACTTCGGCAGTACCGAGCTGAACTTCTTCGTACTCTGGCTTGAGCATGCCCTTGAGAGCCTGCTCGATGTCGTCAAGTGCGGCGTAGATGACCGAGTAGTGGCGAATGTCGACACCCTCACGGTCGGCGC
This sequence comes from Actinomycetota bacterium, assembly GCA_039805305.1. Classification (GTDB taxonomy): domain Bacteria; phylum Actinomycetota; class Actinomycetes; order Actinomycetales; family Microbacteriaceae; genus Rhodoluna. The sequence continues at coordinate 38,285 of JBDLUM010000026.1, read as the reverse complement.
GCTCCTTGGCCTTGTTGTCAGGTCGAACGTTGAATCCGATGATGATTGCGTTGTCGACCGTAGCAAGGTTCACGTCTGACTCGGTGATGGCACCAACACCGCGGTGGATGATGCGCAACTGCACGCTGTCATCAACCTCGATCTTGAGCAACGAGTCTTCGAGAGCTTCAACAGCACCCGATACGTCACCCTTGATGACCAAGTTGAGTGACTCAACCTTGCCTTCTTCGAGAGCCTTGGTGAAGTCTTCGAGGCTAACGCGCTTGCGAGTCTTGGCCAGCAGGGCGTTGCGGTCGGCAGCTTCACGCTTCTCAGCGATCTGACGGGCTTGACGCTCATCTTCGGTAACCACGAAGGTGTCACCTGCACGAGGAACAGACTGTAGACCGAGAACTTGAACCGGGCGCGATGGGCCGGCTGACGCTACCGCGTTTCCGTTCTCATCGAACATGGCACGCACGCGACCGTGAGCAGCTCCAGCAACGATTGAGTCTCCAACCTCTAGGGTTCCAGACTGAATCAGAACGGTAGCAACCGAACCACGGCCCTTGTCGAGGTTTGCCTCGATGGCAACGCCACGGGCATCCTTGTTCGGGTTTGCACGCATGTCTAGAGCAGCATCTGCGGTGAGCAGAACTGCATCGAGCAAGTCAGAGATGCCCTTGCCGGTAAGTGCCGAGACGTCGACGAACATGACATCGCCACCGTATTCTTCAGCAACGAGGTTGAACTCGGTGAGCTGCTGACGAATCTTGGCTGGGTTAGCGCCTTCTTTATCGGTCTTGTTCACGGCCACAACGATAGGAACACCTGCAGACTGAGCGTGGTTCAACGCTTCAATCGTCTGAGGCATAACACCGTCGTCTGCTGCGACAACAAGAATTGCAAGGTCGGTGACCTGAGCACCACGGGCACGCATGGCGGTAAACGCCTCGTGACCAGGGGTGTCGATGAAGGTGATGGCACGGTCGATACCCTCGTGCTCAACGTGCACTTGGTAGGCACCGATGTGCTGGGTGATTCCACCGGCTTCGCCAGCAATGACGTTCGAGTTACGAATGGTGTCGAGCAAGCGGGTCTTACCGTGGTCGACGTGACCCATCACTGTGACCACTGGAGGTCTGGCCTCTAGTTCGTCTTCTTCGTCTTCGTAGTCTGCTGAGATGTCAAGACCGAAGCCTTCGAACAACTCGCGTTCTTCGTCTTCTGGTGAAACGACTTCAATCTTGTAACCGAGTTCAACACCGAGAATCTGGAAGGTGTCTTCGTCAAGCGAAGCGGTTGCTGTTGCCATCTGACCTAGGTGGAACAGAACGGTGATCAGCTGACCTGCGTTGGCATCAATCTTGTCGGCAAAGTCTTGGATGCTCGCGCCACGGCGCAGGCGAATCACTGTGCTTCCGTCGCCACGTGGAACTACCGCTCCACCTAGGCTCGGCGCAGTTCTTTGTTCAAACTCTTCGCGTTTCGCGCGCTTGGACTTGCGGGCCTTCGAGTTTCCACGCGGGCCACCCTTACCGAATGCACCAGAGGTTCCACCGCCGACACCGCGACCACGGCCGGCACCTGGGCCACCGCCAGCGCGAGGCGCGCTGAAACCGCCACCTGCTCCGGCACCACCACCGGCGCCACCGCCGAAGCCTGGGCGTGGGCTACCAAAGCCAGCACCCGCTGGACGAGGTGCGCCACCTGGGCGACCCGGACCACCGGCACCAGCCGGACGACCTGCACCACCAGGGCCACCTGGGCGACCCGGACCACCGGCACCAGCCGGACGGCCAGCACCACCTGGGCGAGGAGCGCCTGGGCGACCCATACCCTGTGATGAAGAAAACGGGTTGTTGCCTGGGCGTGCTACTGGGCGTGGAATGCCCATGCCTTGAGCTGAAGCGAACGGGTTGTTGCCTGGGCGTGGAATGCCCGAGGTAGCAGAAGGGGTTGCCGGCGCGGCAGGTGCAGCAGGTGCACCGCCTTCCGGCTTGGTGTCTATTTTGACTTCGGCTGATGGAGCCGCAGGTGCCGGTGCTACTGCATCGACGGGCGCAGCTGCTGGGGTAGGCGCCTCAACCTTCTCTGCTGCCGGCTTGGCAGGGGCAGCCTTCGGTTCTTCCTTCGGCTTGGCGTTTGGAAACGCGTCACGAAGTTTTTTAGCAACCGGTGGGGCAATTGTTGATGAACCACTCTTGACGTACTCGCCAAGTTGTTCCAGTTTGGCCAAAGCATCCTTGGTATCGATACCAAGCTCTTTGGCGATGTCATAAACGCGAAGCGCCATTAATTTCCTCTGTTCGGGGGCCTACCCCGAGCAGGGCAGGCCGTTAAAGCTGTTGGGCTCTCATTTCGAGCTACTCATTTGTTGCCAACATCGTTTCTGCCTGTTCTATGAATGTGATCAGACCCGCAGTGTCTAACTGAACTGAAACTCGAAAGGCTCTAGCAAAAGCTCGACGCTCGATCGCGGTTTTTGTGCAGTTTGAACTCGGATGCACCCACGCACCTCTGCCTAACAAAACACCTTTGACGTCTGGTTCGATTCGAAAATCGACACAAACAACTCGAAGAAGTTCGGTTTGGGAAGTACGTTGGCGACAACCAACGCAGGTTCTAACATTTTTCATTCTAGCCCTAAGCGTTCATTTGGGCTAGAACTACTCGCCGTCGAGAATGCTCTCGGGCTGAATATCGATCTTGGCACCGGTGAGATCGGCAGCCAATCGCACGTTCTGGCCCTCTTTACCAATGGCAAGTGAGAACTGGTAGTCAGGAACTAGGGCACGCACGTGTGGTCGACCATCCACGTCTGATGGAATCACGTAAGCACTTGAAACCTTCGCTGGTGACAAAGCCTGAGCCACAAACTTGGCGACATCTTCGTTCCAGTCAACGATGTCGATTTTCTCTTCGTTGAGCTCTGCCGATACTGCACGCACGCGCTGACCTAGCGGGCCGATGCACGAACCCTTGGCATTTACGCCAGGCTCGGTTGCTCGAACCGCAAGTTTGGTGCGGTGACCAGCTTCGCGGGCAACCTGCATGATTTCGACAACACCGCTAGCGATTTCTGGAACCTCGAGAGCGAATAGTTTGCGAACCAACATCTTGTGGCGACGAGAAACGGTAACCATTGGGCCGCCTCGGTTGCCTTTTTCTACTTTGGTGATGTAAACGCGAATCTTCTTGCCGTGGCTATAGTCTTCGCCAGGAACCTGCTCTTCAGCTGGCAACTGGGCCTCTAGAGGGCCGAGATCGATGGCGATCATGTGAGGGCGAGTGCCCTGTTGAATGGTGCCCATGACGATGTCGCCAACCTTGCCAGCAAACTCCCCCATCAAACCCTCATCAGAGATGGCGCGGAGCCTGGTGGTGATTACCTGTTTCGCCGAATACGCTGCGATGCGGCCAAAGTTTTCAGGCGTTACGTCGATTTCTTCATCAGCAATGGTGCCGTCTTCGGCTATTGGTCGGTCATAAATCGTGACCTGGCCGGTTTTGCGGTCTAGCTGCGCACGAGTGGTGACGGGGCTGTCACGCTTAGGAATAACCCCGACGGTCTTTTGATAGGCGGCGAGAATCGCGCCTTCGATGATCTCAACGAGTTCACCGAACGGAATCTCTTTTTCGCTTTCAAGGGCCTTTAGAACTCTCAAATCGATGTCCATGAAGACGCCTCCTCGGCCACTAGTTAGTTTTTACATTAGAAGAATTTGGGGTTAGCCAAGTTCTGCTAGAGCCGATTCTACCTTGACCGAGCGACGTTCGCCTGTGCGGCGGTTCCATAGGTCAACTTCGCCCGTTTCTAGACCCTTGCCAACGATCACAATTTGTGGAACACCAATAAGCTCGGCATCGCCAAACTTGACACCAGGGCTTACCTTGGCACGGTCATCCAAGATCACCGACTTGCCAGCTGCCTCGAACTCGGCGGCTAGCTTCTCGGCGGCCTCGTAAACGGCTTCGTCTTTACCTGCGGCGACAACATAAACATCGGCTGGTGAAACTGCGGCCGGCCAAATGAGACCCTTGTCGTCGCGGTTGGCTTCGGCGAGCACTGCAACTAGACGGGTGACACCGATGCCGTATGAACCCATGGTCACGGTCACCAACTTGCCGTTTTCGTCGAGCACTTTGAGATCGAGCGCTTCGGCATATTTGCGACCGAGCTGAAAAACGTGTCCGATTTCGATGCCACGGGCAAGTTCGAGCGGGCCCGAACCATCTGGGGCCTCGTCGCCGGCTCGAACTTCAGCGATATCGGCAACGCCGTCGGCTTCGAAGTCGCGACCCTTGACCAGATCGAAAACATGCTTTTCACCGATGTTTGCACCGGTGATCCATGCGGTGCCGTCGACCACGCGAGGGTCTAGAAGATAGCGGATGCCGGTGGCCGATTTTTCGCCTAACACGGCTTGTGCGTCTTTGACTGGGCCAATGTAACCCTTGACCAGGCCAGGGTTCGCGGCGAAGTCTGCCTCGGTTGCCGGCTCGACATCGTTAGGCGCGAACGCAACTTCGGCGCGCTTAGCGTCGACTTCACGGTCGCCAGGTAGACCAACCACAACCAGCGAGCGCTTGCCCTCTGGTGAGGTGAGTGCCAAAACCACATTCTTCAAGGTGTCGGCGGCGGTCCATTCGCGACCATCGGCACGCTTCACCTGAGCATTTGCAAGGTCAACCAAAGTGGCGATGGTAGGAGTGTTTGGTGAGTCGTGAACGACAGCCGCAGGCAATCCTGCGATTGGCAACGCAGCCGGGGTCGGCGTCTTGACCGCTTCAACGTTGGCAGCGAATCCGCCGGCCGAACGAACAAAGGTGTCTTCGCCGATTGGGCTTGGGCTCAAGAACTCCTCGGATGCCGAGCCACCCATGGCACCAGCATCCGCTTTCACGATCACATAGTCGACACCTAGTCGAGTGAAAATGCGCTCGTAGGCGTCACGCTGAGCTTGATAAGCCTTGGCCAAACCTTCGTCGGTGACATCGAAAGAGTAAGCGTCTTTCATTACGAACTCGCGGCCACGAAGCAGACCGGCGCGAGGTCTGGCCTCGTCGCGGTACTTGTTCTGAATTTGGTAAAGAGCCAAAGGCAAGTCTTTGTACGACGAGTAGAGGTCTTTCACCAGAAGGGTGAACATTTCTTCGTGCGTTGGGGCTAGAAGGTAGTCGGCTTTCTTGCGGTCTTGAAGCCTGAAAAGGTTGTCGCCGTATTCGGTCCAGCGACCGGTGGCCTCGAATGGCTCGCGCGGCAAAAGTGCCGGAAAGAAAACTTCTTGCGCGCCGGCGTTCGCCATTTCTTCACGCACAACCTGCTCGATTTTGGCCTTTACAGCGAGGCCCAGCGGTAGCCAGGTGTAAACACCGGGGGCTGCGCGACGAATGTATCCGGCGCGAAGCAGCAACTTGTGGCTGGCGACTTCGGCCTCAGCAGGATCTTCTCTGAGGGTTCGCAAAAACAGCGATGAAAGGCGAATAGGCATAACGCCTAGGTTAGCAGCGAAGCGGTTTACTTCTCGGCTACTAGAACCTGTGGGCTACCAACTAGCGATGGGTCCATTTCGGCTGCCAGACGGTTTGCCTCTTCGATGAGCGTGGCAACAATCTCGCTCTCGGGCACGGTCTTGATGACTTCACCCTTGACGAAAATTTGACCCTTGCCGTTACCCGAAGCAACACCGAGGTCAGCCTCGCGAGCTTCGCCCGGCCCATTCACTACGCAACCCATAACGGCTACGCGAAGTGGCACGGTGAGCTTCTCGAGACCCTTGGTAACGTCGTTGGCCAATGTGTAAACATCGACCTGAGCGCGACCGCATGATGGGCAAGAGACGATTTCGAGTTTGCGAGGTCGCAGGTTGAGCGACTCAAGAATTTGCGAGCCAACCTTGATTTCTTCGACCGGCGGTGCCGAAAGCGAAACGCGGATGGTGTCACCGATGCCCTTGGCAAGAAGCGCGCCGAAGGCAACCGAAGACTTGATGGTTCCTTGGAACGCTGGCCCAGCCTCGGTAACGCCAAGGTGTAGTGGCCAGTCGCCACGTTCGGCCAGCATCTCGTAGGCCTTGATCATGACGACAGGGTCGTTGTGCTTTACCGAAATCTTGAAGTCGTGAAAGTCGTGTTCTTCGAAAAGCGAAGCCTCCCAGACTGCAGATTCAACTAGCGCCTCTGGAGTGGCCTTGCCGTATTTCTGCAAAAGTCGTGGGTCGAGCGAACCGGCGTTCACACCAATACGAATCGAGACGCCTGCTTCTTTAGCAGCCTTCGCGATTGCGCCAACCTGGTCGTCGAACTGACGAATGTTGCCTGGGTTGACTCGAACCGCACCACAACCGGCGTCGATTGCCTGAAAAACATACTTCGGCTGAAAGTGGATGTCTGCGATTACCGGAATCTGTGACTTGCGAGCGATCAGGTGCAATCGGTCGGCATCGTCTTGGCTTGGAACAGCAACACGAACGATGTCACAACCAGATGCGGTGAGCTCTGCGATTTGCTGAAGTGTGGCATTCACATCTGTGGTTTGCGTAGTGCACATCGATTGAACCGAGATCGGGGCGTCGCCACCGACGGCAACCTTGCCCACCATGATTTGTCGCGTCTTACGGCGAGGTGCAACGGTCGGCGGTGGGCCTTTAGGGAGTCCCAGGTTTATAGCAGCCACTTGTTATTGCTCGCTTTCGGTCTAACTAACGGTTACAAGCATAAAAGCCACGCGAATGTTCCTTAGCCAATGCTCAGCGGATTGAGTATGTCGACAAGAATCATTGCGAGACCAGCGAACAGCAAAATCAGGAACATCAGGTTCGCTACTGGAGCAAGCAGTGCCGTGTCGGCATAGCCGGGGTCTGGTTTGCCCAGCACTCGGTAAACGCCACGCTTGAGGTATTCGTAAATGCCGCCAGCGATGTGGCCGCCGTCGAGTGGCGGAAGCGGAATCATGTTGAATGCGAACAGGGCGAGGTTGAGCGAACCGAGCAGCATGAGATTGCTGAAAGCGCGATCGGCAAAGTCAGAATTTTCATCAGCGGTGACTGCGCCAGCAAACTGAGTGATGCCGACAATCGACACTGCCGAATTCGGCGAGCGCTCGGCGCCCGTGAATAGCCCCGCCACCGAATCGTAGACCTGAACCGGGAACTGAACGATGAACGAGAGCGTTTCAGTGGTCATTTGACCGGCTGCCGCAAACGAGCTTTCGATGGATAGTGGAGCGCGCTCTACTGCGTAGCGAACCCCCACAAAGGCGCGCTCCTTGAGAAGTGGTTGACCCGATGAATCAACGGCTAGGTTGCTGCTGGCGTCTGCGTATGGCAAAGCAGCAAGACCGGCTTTGAGGGCTAGTTGCACCTCTTCGCCGTTTCGCAAAACAATCACTTGGTGCGTTACATCTGGAGCTTGAACAATCTTGGTGAAAGGGTCAGATTGATAGTCGACCGCAACGCCGTCAACCGATAGAACAATGTCGTTCGCTTCGAGCCCAGCCAGCTTGGATGGCGTTGGCAAAGAGTCGGCGCTGCAAGTCGCCTTGGCATCGACCATTTGGTCAACACACTGAACGACTGCGTCGATTTTGGCGACTCTCGCGTTTGGCCCAATGCCCGAGAGCGCGATTGAAATGAGGGTTAGCCCGAGCAGGAGGTTTACCAGTGGGCCGCCGGCCATGACGATGATTCTCTTGTAGGCAGGCAGCTGATAGAGCATTCGCCCTTCATCGCCCGGTTGAATGTGCTCGCTGTGAGCTTCTCTCGCTGAACTAATCGCGTTCGAGAACCAGCGGCGCGAGTCATCCGTGCCCGGTTTTGCCGGTGGGTACATGCCGATGAGGGTGATGAAACCACCCAATGGAATGAGCCTGATTGAATACTCAGTTTCACCAAACTTTTTTGCGAAAAGTCGCGGCCCGAAGCCAACCGCCCAGTGTGGCACTCGAACGCCGAATAGTTTGGCTGGAATTAGATGACCGAACTCGTGCAAGCCAATCGAAAGCGCCAAGCCAAAGACCATGATTGCAATTCCGACAATGTAGAGCAGTGTTTCGTTCATGTGGCAAACCTAACTAGCGCTTCTGACAAAATACTGGATGTTGCTAACAGGCGGTTGCAATCTGCGCGTCGGCACGGTCTCTGGCCCATTTCTCGGCCCGAAGCACCGACTCTAGGGTTAGCTCTGACTCTGCTTCGTGAGCGTCGACGACGCGTTCGATCAGGTCAACGATTTGGTTGAAGCCGATCCTGCCATCGTGGAAAGCCTCAACCGCTTGCTCATTGGCAGCGTTGTAAACGGCCGGGTAGGTCAAACCAGCCGAACCCACCTGGCGAGCCAGGCGCACAGCACCGAAAACACTCTCGTTCAGCGGCTCGAATGTCCAGGTAGCGGCCTGAGTCCAGTCGCATGCCGGCGCGACCGAGTCAAGACGGTCTGGCCACGACATGCCAAGAGCAATCGGCAACTTCATGTTTGGCGGTGAACACTGAGCCAAAACCGAGCCGTCGACAAACTCAACCATCGAGTGAACCACCGACTGAGGGTGAACGGTCACGTCGATGCGGTCAAACGGCACATCAAACAGCAGGTGCGCTTCGATGAGTTCAAGACCTTTGTTCACGAGGGTCGCCGAATTGGTGGTGACAACCTTGCCCATTACCCAAGTTGGGTGCGCGAGGGCCTGAGCCGGAGTCACCGAGTCCAATTGCTCACGAGACCAGCCACGAAAAGGCCCGCCAGAAGCGGTAAGAATGAGTTTTCGCACCTCGGCAGCGGTGCCGCCCAGCAAACACTGGGCCAAGGCTGAGTGCTCTGAGTCCACAGGCACGATTTGACCTGGGCGCGCAGCATCCGTGACTAAACGACCGCCCACGATTAGCGACTCTTTGTTCGCCAAAGCTAGGGTTTTGCCAGTGGCAAGCGTTGCCAAAGTCGGAGCCAAGCCGATCGAACCGGTGATACCGTTTACCACCACATCGGCTTCGGTGTTTTCAACCAACTCAGTTGCAGCCTGAGCCCCCAAAACCGCCTTGGATGCATCAACGCCGAGCAACGCCGCCTGGGCGTTCAGCAACTCTGAGTTAGACCCTGCAGCCAAACCCACAACTTCGAAAAGTTCAGGGTTTGCTTGAATAACCTCAATGGCTTGGGTGCCGATTGAGCCGGTAGAACCAAGAATGATTACGCGACGCACGTAACCATCTTGCCACCCTCGCGATGTAGCGCCAATCGAGTGCGGCGGGTAGTTTCGAAACTCGCCAACCGTTCGCTTACTAACGAAATGCGCACGGGCGTAGGATGGAAGCATGAGCGAGCAAAATGTGGCGCTAGAGCGCAAAATCGTAACCGCTATTCCAGGACCAAAGTCGCAAGAGCTTCACGCCAAGCGCCTCAAAGAGGTTTCGCACGGTGTTGGCGCTGCGTTACCGGTCTACATCGATCGTGCCCACGGCGCGACTCTTGTTGACGTCGATGGAAACCAGTTCACCGATCTAGGTTCGGGTATCGGTGTGGTGACCATTGGACACACCAACGATGCGGTGGTTGCGGCCGTTCAAGAGCAGGTAGCCAAGCTCACCCACACACTTTTCACCGTTACCCCTTACACCCCATACGTGGATGTCTGTGAACTGCTGAACAAGTACACCCCGGGTAACTTCGAGAAGCGTTCAGCACTTTTCAACTCGGGTGCCGAAGCAGTCGAGAACGCAGTCAAGTTCGCCCGTAAATTCACTGGTCGCGGTGAAATCGCCGTATTCGACCACGGTTACCACGGGCGCACCAACCTCACCATGGCCATGAACTTCAAGGCCATGCCTTACAACTCGGGCTTTGGTCCGTTTGCGCCGGGTGTGCACCACGTGCCGATGTCTTACCCGTTCCGCGACCCTGAGGGCATGACCGGCGAGCAGGCAGCAGCCCGCGCCATTACCTACATGGAAAAGCGCGTTGGCGCTTCGAACCTTGCGGCGATTGTCATTGAACCGATTCAGGGTGAGGGTGGATTCATCGTGCCCGCACCAGGCTTCTTGCGCACCCTTAGCATCTGGGCAAAAGCCAACGGCATTGTCATGGTGGCTGACGAGGTTCAGGCCGGTATCGCCAGAACAGGCAAATGGTTCGCCTCTAACTACGAAGAAGGCTTCGAGCCAGACCTTTTCACCATCGCCAAGGGCATTGCCGGCGGTATGCCAATTTCGGCTGTTACCGGCCGCGCCGAAATCATGGATTCCTCGCACGCTGGCGGAATCGGTGGCACCTACGGTGGTAACCCGGTTGCAGCTGCAGCTGCGCTAGCCGTTCTCAAGCAGATCGAGGCAGGCGGCGTGCTAGAGCAGGCCATGCGCATCGAGTCGGTGCTCACCTCTCGCCTAGGCGCAATGCAGGCAAAGTTCCCAGTTATTGGTGAAGTTCGCGGACGCGGTGCAATGATCGCCATCGAGTTCGTCGAGCCTGGCACTCACAACCCGAACTCGTCAGCTGTCGATGCGCTGGTCAAGCACTGCCACCAAAACGGTGTGCTCGTGCTCAACGCCGGAACCTACGCCAACGTGATTCGATTCTTGCCTCCGCTAGTCATTAGCGATGAGCAACTACACGACGCCTTGGATGTTCTAGAAGCCGGCCTCGCTAGCCTCTAGCCACCCGACCAACCCCCACAAAAAACTCAAATCAAGAATCAAGGGTGATTCCTTTGCCATACGCAGATCGCACCAAACTTGCAGCGCTGTTCGCTAAGGAGGTCGAAACCTTCAAGGCGAACCATCCTGGCTCGTTTACTCGCCACCAAAAAGCTCTCGGGCCGATGATGGGCGGCGTGCCGATGTCTTGGATGGCAAAGTGGCCAGGCGGCTACCCGGTTTACGTAGCTCACGCCAAGGGCTCACGCTTCACCGATGTCGACGGCATCGAATACGTTGACTTCTGCCTGGGTGACACCGGCGCCATGGTCGGGCACTCCCCCGATGCATCCGTGAATGCAATCGCCAAGCAGCTCGCGCAGGGCATCACCTTCATGTTGCCTACCGATGACGCAACCGTTGCCGCCGCGACCCTAGCCGAGCGTTTTGGAGTGCCAAAGTGGCAGTTCACACTCACGGCAACCGACGCCAACCGCCACATCTTGCGTTACGCCCGACACGTAACCGGCCGCTCAAAGATTTTGGTTCATGACTACTGCTACCACGGCACAGTAGACGAGACCTTCGCAAACCTCGACGACAACGGCACCACCGTGTCGCGTCAGAACAACATTGGCCCACAGGTTGACCCAGCCGAGACCACCATCGTGGTTCCTTTCAACGACTTGGATGCAGCTGAGCGCGCGTTCGCCACCGGAGACGTTGCCGCAGCCCTGATCGAACCGGCCATGACTAACATCGGCATCGTTCTGCCAGAGCCTGGCTACCTTGAGGGCCTTCGCGAACTGGCCACTAAGTACGGCGTGATTTTGATTCACGACGAAACCCACACTCTTTCAGAAGGCGTTGGAGGCATGACCGCTAGACGCCACCTGCACCCAGATGCAGTTGTTTTGGGTAAAACCATCGGAGCGGGCATCCCCGCCGGCGCGTTTGGCATGAGCGAAGAGCTCACCAAGCGGGTCTCAGACAGCATTCACCTCGAGCACATCGACGTTGGAGGTGTAGGCGGCACCTTGGCCGGAAACGCGCTCTCTATGGCCGCCGTTGCAGCCACACTGACTCAGGTGCTCACTCCAGAAGCCTTCGAGCGCATGGAGGCGTTGTGCGATGTGTGGACAGCCGACGTGCAAGCCATCATCGACGAATTCGATGTGCCTTGGCAGGTGTCTCAACTCGGATGTCGCTCTGAATACTCATTCCGCGAAACCGCGCCACGAACCGGCCGTGAGGCTGCCGACGCAGACGACTTCGAGCTTCAGCAGTTCTTGCACCTACACGCGCTAAACCGCGGCATTCTGATGACACCATTCCACAACATGGCTCTGATGTCACCGGCTCACACGATCGAAGACGTCAAGCGTCACACCGAGCACTTCCGCGAAGCGGTTGTCGCTCTGTTTGCCTAACGGTTTCTATTTGCCGGCTAGCAAGCGCTTTTGCTTGCGAGCTGAGTTCAACTGAACCAGCACAACACCGATGATTGCAACCAAGAACACTGCCGAGCCAATCACGTTAGCCTCAGCAGGAATACCCTTTGATGCGGCTGTGTAGACGAACTTCGGGAAGGTGTCGACCGGGCCGGCGTTGAAGTTGGTGATGATGAAGTCATCGAACGAGAGCGCGAAGGCGAGAAGCGCTGCAGACATGATGCCTGGGGTTAGCAACGGCAAAGTTACCTTGCGGAAAACCTGAGCGGGTGTTGCATAAAGGTCAGAACCTGCTTCTTCGAGCGCAGGGTCAAGGCTGGCAACGCGAGCCTTCACGGTGACCACAACGAACGACAAGCAGAACATCACGTGTGCCACAATCACGGTGCCGAGGCCCTTGGTGACACCCATGTTGAAAAACTGCGATGCCAAACCAGCGCCGAGAACGATCTCGGGGGTAGCCATTGGCAAGAACAAAAGCAAGCTCACCGATGATCTGGCCTTGAATTCGTAACGTACCAAGGCAATAGCAATCATGGTGCCGAGAATCGTGGCAAGCACCGTCGAGACGACTCCGATGAGCACCGAAGTGCCGAAGGCATCACAAACTCCTGGCTCGCCGCAGACGTTGATCCAGTTATTAAACGTGAAGCCACGCCAAGAGATGTTCGACTTGAAGCTGTCGTTGAACGAAAACACAAAAGTGTACGCAATAGGAATCAGCAGATAGATGAATGCCAAAACTGTGTACAGCGGCAGGGCCCACTTGCCGAGTGAGAATCTCACAGTAGGTCCTCCGTTCCACTTCGACGAACATAGAAAGTCACGAGTGCCAAGATTGCGGCCATCAAAAGCACCGAGAGAGCGGATGCGCTCGGGTAGTCATTGATTCTCAAAAAGTTTGCCTCGACGACGTTACCGATCATGGCAGTTTCGGAGGACCCCAAGAATTGACTGCTCGCGTTTACGTAATCACCGGCAATCGGGATGAACGTCATCAGAGTTCCCGAGATGATGCCCGGCATTGAAAGCGGCAAAGTGACGCGGCCGAACACCTTTGCTGGGCTGGCGTATAGGTCAGAACCGGCTTCGAGAAGACGAATGTCTAGTCGCTCTAGCGAGGTGTAAAGCGGCAAGGTCATGAAAGGGATGAAGTTGTAGGTCAAACCAAAGATGACCATGAAATCGGTGCCGACGAGGTACTGGTCGGGTGCCAATACACCCCAGGACTGCAAGGTGGTAACGATTAGAGATTCGTTGGCAAACATCTGCTTCCAGGCAAAGGTTCGAAGCAGGAATGAGATAAAGAACGGGGCAATCACCAGGGTAAGCATGAGGCCCTGAAGAATTGGCCAGCGGCGAGCTTTGACCCCAATGAAGTAGGCCAGCGGGTACGAAATCAAAAGGCCGAGAATGGTTGCCGTCAGTGCGTAGAAGAAGGACCTTGCGATATGTGGCCAGTAGGTCTCGATCACTGCCCAGTAGTTGGCAATCTCAAATCCGTAGTCGTAGCGACCGATTTCACCCGAACCATCAGGCACTTCAAGCGAAGTAACAACAAGCGAAACCAGCGGTGTGATGAAGAAGAGACCAAGGTAGAGCATGCCCGGAATGAGCAGTGCCATGGCAACCTTTACCGAGGTTTTTCTTGGTGTCTTGAAATCACTCTTCGAGCCACCACTGTGACCGAACGCCGCGAAAGCCATCGCCTATTCCTCGTCGAGAGTGTCGGCTGGCAGGTCGGCAAGCCCAAATGAGTGCTCAACCTTCCATGAAATCCAGACCTGATCGCCCAATTCGACCGTGCTGTTACCTTCGTTCTGCTCAAACACGGTAACCAGACCGATGTTCGGAACATCCACCAAAAATTGGTTGCTTACGCCGGTAAAGCGAATGTCCTTAACTTCACCTGGTCCGATCAAGTTCTCACTTGAGCTGTCGGCCGGTTTCGTCTGAAAGAGATCTGCCTTTTCTGGGCGCACGCCGATGGCAATCTTGCCGGTGTGCTTCTCGGCACGGTCTTTTGGCACAGAAATCTTGTATCCGGCGACATCGATGCTCAGCGAGTTGGCACTGGTTTCAACAATCTTGCCAATGAACAAGTTCGACTGGCCCAAGAATTTCGAAACGAAGACGGTCTTTGGTCGGTCGTAAAGCTTTTCGGGTGCACCCATCTGCTCGATGCGGCCCTTGTTCATGACCGCAACGGTGTCGGCCATGTCCATGGCTTCTTCTTGGTCGTGGGTTACGTGCAAGAAGGTCAGACCAACCTCGATCTGAATGGCCTTGAGCTCGATCTGCATTTCGCGACGAAGCTTTAGGTCTAGCGCACCGAGTGGCTCGTCGAGCAGCAACAGTGACGGACGGTTGACCAGCGCTCGAGCCAATGCCACGCGCTGTTGCTGACCACCCGAGAGCTGCTGTGGGCGGCGGCCGGCGAGGTGACCGAGCTGAACCAAGTCAAGAGCCTCGGATGCTCGCTTGAGCGGGTCGGCGATCTTGCGCTGTTTCAGACCGAAGGCAACATTCTCGAGCACCGACATGTGCGGAAACAGAGCGTATGACTGAAATACGGTGTTGACGGGGCGTTCATGCGGCTTGGTGTGCGAGACATCCTTGCCACCAATCAAAATTTGGCCACTAGTCGGTTCTTCTAGACCAGCCACAAGGCGCAAAGTGGTGGTTTTACCGCAACCTGAAGGGCCTAGCAGCGCAAAGAACTCTCCGGCTGGAATGTGCAGGTCGAGATCATCGATGGCCGTGAAGCCAGGAAACTCTTTGCGAATTCCTACTAAATCTAGATTTGAACCTCTGGCAACAAATTCTGTTGCCACTTATGCACCCAGCAATACTTCTTGGAATGCCTTGGTGAACGAAAGCTCTTCTTTTCCGGTGAGTGAGCGGAAGCCGTGTGCGTTCTTCAAGAATTCTTCAGAAGGGAAGATGAGTTGGTTTTCTGCGAGAGCAGGATCGATCTTCATCGCCTCTTCTTTCGCGCCGACTACTGGGGTTACGTAGTTAACCCAAGCTGCTAGCATCGCGGCGTTAGCTGGGTCGTAGTAGAAGTTGATTAGCTCTTCAACGTTCTTCTTGTGGGTTGCGCCCATAGGAACGGTGAACAGGTCGGCCGAAATGGTGGTTCCTGACTCTGGAATGAAGAAGCCGTACTTCTCTGTGCCAGCACTCAGGTTCAACTGAACCGTGTCACCAGACCAAGCGATGGCAGCGATGGTGTCGCCGTTTTCTAGGTCTTCGCTGTATGAGTTGCCCTTGATGCGAGCGATTTGACCGTCAGAAACCTTGCCGGCAAAGAAATCAATCGCGTTCATGAACGCATCTTCGGTCAGGCTGTTGGCATCTGCAATGTCAATGCCGTTGGCTAGCAGGATTAGACCAATGGTGTCGCGCATTTCTGAAAGAACACCAACACGACCCTTTAGAGCTGGGTCCCAGAGGTCTTCGAGTGAAGCTGGGGCATCTTTGCCGGTTGCCTCTTTGAATGCCTCTTTGTTGTAGGTGATTCCAGCCAAAATGCCCTGGTAAGGAACGGTGTAGTCGCGCTCTGCGTCGAACGCTGCGCCCATGTATGCAGGAGCGATGTTCTTTTTGTTCGGGATGTTCGCTGCATCCATCTTCTGAACGTACCCGTTGTTGACCCAGCGAGCGGCCATCCACTCGGTTGGGCAGGCAACGTCTGCGCCGATGTCGGCGCCCTGAGCCAGTTGGTCTTTTACCTTGCCGTAGTAGCTGTCGTTGTCTTCGATTTCAATCTTGTACTCGACGGCAATACCGGTCTCGGCAGTGAACTTTTCTAGAGTCGGGTAGCTAATCGCACCAGCGGTCTCTAGTTCATCCATATAAAGCGACCAGTTGTGCCAGACCAGAGTCTTTTCAGAGTCAGAGACGTCTGTGGCTGGGGTCAGCTCAGAGTCGGTGCCACCCGGAGCGCAGGCTGCCAAAGCAACCGCCGCTGCAGTAGCGCCAGCACCGGCAAGTGCGGCACGTCTGGTCATTTGGTGACGGCGAGCCTGCTTAATCAGCTCGAGCATCATTGGGTCTTGCGGAAGTGGCTTAGTCACTGGCCGGCTCCTTAAACTAGTGGGCATTTAGCCCGACCAACAAGGGGTGCATGTCGCACAAAAAAATACTGCCACATAAATCTGAGCGATTGTGCCATTTTTGGATAGTGGTACCGAAAATTTACATTCGGTCGAACCGGAACTCGCCACATGGTGAACGCCTCTCATAAAACGCTAGGCTGTAAAGGTGCGCGACGAAGGAGTCGCCCAAAGGAGAATCATGCGGGTATCGGTACCTAGCGAGATAAAAAACAATGAATTTAGAGTCGCCATCACGCCAGCCGGCGTGCACGAACTCGTAGCTGCCGGACACCAAGTATCGGTGCAGGCTGGAGCCGGCAAGGGCTCTTCGATCAGTGACCAGGAATACGTAAAAGCGGGCGCAGTAATCACTGCAGATGCCGCAAGCACCTGGGCAGCCGGTGACCTTGTTCTCAAGGTCAAAGAGCCAATCGAACCCGAATACAAATACCTCAGACCAGGTTTGGTTCTCTTCACATATCTGCACCTTGCTGCCGATCTAGAACTCACCGAGCAGTTGATAAAGAATCAGGTCACGGCGATTGCCTACGAGACCGTGCAACTAGCAAACCGCCAACTGCCTCTACTAGCCCCGATGAGCGAGGTTGCTGGTCGACTATCGGTTCTGGTTGGTGCTCAAACTCTGATGCGCCACAACGGCGGTAACGGAACTCTTCTGGGAGGCGTGCCGGGCACTCGCCCAGCCAAGGTTGTTGTGCTTGGTGGCGGCGTGGCCGGAACCAATGCTATTGCCATGGCTGTTGGCTTAGGTGCTGAGGTAACCGTTCTTGACACCAACATTTCAAGACTTCGTGAGCTCGACCACCACTACGCTGGCCGTCTTCGCACCATCGTGAGCAACACGTTTGAAATCGAGCGAGCAGTTACCGACGCTGACCTGGTCATCGGTTCGGTTCTGATTCCTGGAGCTAAGGCACCAAAGCTTGTTACGAATGACCACGTGAAGGCCATGCGCCCTGGCACTGTCTTGGTTGACATCGCTATCGATCAGGGCGGATGCTTCGCCGACTCGCATGCGACAACCCACGCCGAACCGACCTACACAGTGCACGACACTGTGTTCTACTGCGTAGCCAACATGCCTGGAGCCGTTCCTCACACCTCTACCTATGCCCTGACCAATGCCACCTTGCCTTATGCAAAGGCTTTGGCCGGCAAGGGTTGGTTGGCGGCTTGCCAAACCGATGCTTCGCTGGCGCTTGGGCTAAACACCCACGGTGGCTTGCTGGTCAACGAACCGGTTGGAACTGCTCACGGTCTAGCAAGCGTTGCCCTTGAAAGCGTGCTTGCCTAAGTTTTTAAACTAGCCCGACGGCAAAGCTAAAATCTCGATCTAGTTCTTGGTGTTGAATCATGCGCGCGGCGACCAAGGGTGACCTGCCGCTCTTTAGTGGTGAAGCTTTACCCCCTAGCTGAACCAGTTCAACCTGATCAACCCCGGCGAGCGCAATTCGCACCCGTAGATTGAGCAAAAGGTCTCTCGGTACTCCAGATAGACCCTGATTGGCAACCAGAAGATGAACGCCAAGCGACCGTCCACGAGCAGCCACCGACGTCAGGGTTAGGCAAGCGGTTTGGTCGCGAATGACCTCGGCCAGTTCATCCACGATTATTAGCAGCCTTGGCAACATGAGCGTTGGGTCACGCTCGCGTTGCTGTAATAGTTCAAGCAGCCGACTCCAAAGAGACGCGCCATCACTGTCTAGATCTGAAAGCCTCGCGGTTAGCCAAGGCTCAAGTCCCAACCCGTCGAGCAGTCCTCCCCCTTTGAAGTCGACCAATACGAGCTGCACATCGGTTGGTAAATAGCGATTGGTTAGCGATTTAGCCATGATGCGCAGCAGCTGACTCTTGCCTGACCCAGTTGGCCCGACCACGAACGTGTGCGGTGCGACCGCGAGATCAACTTCGAGCGCCGACCCTTCGCATTCGCCCAGCACCACAGAGAGTGCGCCGGGTAACGATGCCCGAAACCCCCTACCCAAAAGGCGCGGTAAGTACTGCTGCTGCCCCAACTCGCGTTGGCGTTCAGCAACCAGCAACCTAGCCGAGGCGCGCAGCTTTGGCGAGAGCATCCACCGCGTCTTGGTAAGAGGCTTACCCAGGTAGAAGATTTTCTTGCCGACAATGGTGAACGGGATAGTTGCCGTGGCGGGGTCGGTGGAACTCGGTCGACGAACCTTAGACACCACAAACGCAATCAGTGCCGAACCGAATGACATCAGAGCAAGCTGCCACATGCCGGTCGAGAAACCTAGGTAGAGCCCAAGAACTAACGAGGGGAGCATCCAGATTGCGGCCATGAAAAAAGTTTGAGGCCCCGAGCAACGCCCGGAGCCTCTCGCTTTTGAAACTGTGTAGAACTAGTCGCCGATGTAGTGCATGACGTGCTTTACGCGCGTGTAGTCCTCGAAGCCGTACATCGAAAGGTCTTTTCCGTAACCCGAGTGCTTGAATCCGCCGTGAGGCATTTCGGCAACTAGAGGAATGTGGTCGTTGATCCACACACAACCGAAGTTGAGACCCTTGGCGAAGCGCATTGCCCGAGTGTGGTTCGCGGTCCAGACAGATGATGCCAAACCGTAGTTGACATCGTTCGCCCAGGTCATCGCCTCGTCGTCGTTGCTGAACGACTGCACGGTTACAACAGGACCAAAGATTTCGCTCTGAATGTGCTCGTCGTTTTGCTTTAGACCGGTCAACACGGTCGCTTCGTGGAAGTAGCCTCCACCTGCAATGGCGTTTCCACCTACAGCAATGCTGGCGTGGTCTGGAAGGCGCTCGATGAAGCCCTTAACGCGGTCGAGCTGACCGGCGTTGTTCACCGCACCGAAGAGAATGTCGTCGCGGTGTGGTGCACCGGTGAGAGCATCCGTCTTGACCTTGGCAACTAGCTTGGCTACGAACTCGTCGTGCACGTCGCGGTGAACCAAGATGCGGGTTGCAGCGGTGCAGTCTTGACCGGCGTTGAAGAACCCGGCAACAACCAGAGTTTCGGCCGCGCGGTCGAGGTCGGCGTCGGCGAAGATGATGACCGGCGCTTTGCCACCTAGCTCTAGGTGAACGCGCTTTAGGTCAGAAGCAGCACTCTTCGCTACCTCCATACCCGCACGAACAGAACCGGTGATGGCAACCATTTGAGGTGTCGGATGTTCGACCAGCGCACGGCCGGTGTCGCGGTCACCCGTCACAACGTTGAACACACCCTTAGGCAAGAACTCCTGGGCAATCTCGGCCAGTAGCAGAGTCGAAGCAGGAGTTGTGTCTGAAGGCTTGAGAACGATCGTGTTACCGGCTGCAAGAGCTGGAGCGAACTTCCAGGTAGCCATGTTCAGCGGGTAGTTCCAAGGGGTGACCTGACCGATGACGCCGATTGGTTCACGGCGAATCGAAGAAGTGTGTGAAGGTGAGTACTCAGCGGTGGCGCGACCTTCGAGGTTTCGAGCTGCGCCTGCGAAGAAGCGAATCTGGTCAACCGAGACGAGCACCTCATAGTCAACCAATGTTGGGCGAGGCTTTCCGGTGTTCTGGCTTTCGACATCGGCCATCTCTTCGGCACGAGCTTCGAGAGCATCTGCAATGCGGAATAGCGCCAGTTGGCGGTCTTTAGGGGTCATGTTGCCCCACACATCGAAGGCCTTGTCGGCTACCTTGTAGGCTGCGTCGATGTCTGCAGCATTTGACTTTGGTGAGGTTGCATAAACCTCTCCGGTCGATGGGTCAATGATGTCTAGGGTTTCGCCAGATGAAGCCGAAACCTTCTCACCGTTGACAAAGTTTTTAAGTTCTTGAACCGACATGCGATTACTCCTCTTTGAGTTGTTGCCGACCATTCGCACTCAAACGAAATCGGCAGTTTCAGCCTAATAGAAACCTCGGCTACAAGCATCCTAGTAATGATTTCGAAGCAAAAAAGCCGTGAATTATCACAAATCAGTTGCGAAACGACAAAAATCGAGCCAAATCGCAGAAAAATTGCAAAGACACTGGCAGAATCGAAACATGACCAAGACCCCGCGCACCAAAACGGTGCATCTGGATGACACGGCTAAAGCCATCGTTCAGCAATTGCAAATCGACGGGCGTCGCTCATATTCAGAAATCGGCAAGGCCGTAGGGCTAAGCGAAGCCGCTGTACGCCAGCGCGTGCAGAAACTCACCGACTCAGGCGTGCTTCAAGTTGTTGCCGTAACAGACCCACTTCAGATGGGCTTCAACCGCCAAGCGATGATCGGAATCAGAACTAGCGGAGATTCACGTGCGCTGGTTGAAATGCTGACCGAGATGCGTGAGGTTGACTACGTGGTTTTGACCGCTGGAAGTTTTGACATTTTGGTTGAGGTGGTTTGTGAGGACGATGACGAACTCATCGAACTGCTGCATTCAAAGATCCGGACGCTGCCCGGAGTAGTAGAGACCGAGACGTTTGTCTATCTCAAACTGCATAAGCAGCTCTACAACTGGGGAACGCGATGATGCGCCTCCAGCCAAACAAAACAATGTAAAGAGTGATATCAAATGGCAATCCAGGAAAGCAGAGGAAGCAAGCTGGGCAAGACCTTGAAGAAGGTTTTGAGCAAAAAAACCCCAGCCGCGCCGACCAAAGGCAGCACTGAACGCCCTACCCCAATTCTTGACGCTCGTAAAGCGGGTCAAGAACCAACGGTAAAGATGCTCGAGCACGCTGCGCGTCAGAACGTGTTCATGCACTTCACCCGCCACAGTCAATTTGACGAAAGCGCTATTCCCATCATCACCAGGGCAGAAGGACACCACTTCTGGGACCAAAACGGCAAGAAGTACTTCGACGGAATCTCGTCTCTGTTTGCTGTAAACGTTGGCCACGGTCGCGAGCGTCTAGCTGAGGCTGCTGCGAAGCAGATGAAGAAGTTGGATTACTTCCCAATCTGGTCGAACACCCACGCACCTGCGATCGAACTTTCGGAGCGCATCCTCTCGTATGCCCCAAAGTCACTTGATCGCGTGTTCTTCACCACCGGTGGTGGCGAGGCCAATGAAACTGCTTGGAAGCTTGCTAAGCAGTACTTCAAGATGACTGGCAAGCCGATGAAGCACAAGGTTATTTCGCGCATGACCGCCTACCACGGCACATCGCACGGAGCCCTATCGCTCACCGGTATCGCATCGATGAAGAAGCAGTTCGAACCGCTAGTGCCGAGCACCTTCCGCGTGCCGAACACCAACTGGTACCGCGCACAAGATGACTTCGAGAACGAAGAAGCCTTCGCCGAGTGGGCCGCCAACCGCGTTGAAGAAATGATTCTGTTTGAAGATCCCGACACCGTTGCGGCGTTCATTCTCGAACCAGTTCAAAACTCGGGCGGATGCTTCACCGCACCTAAGTCGTATTTCAAGCGTGTTCGCGAAATCTGTGACAAGTACGACGTGCTCATCATCGCCGACGAAACGATTGACGGCTTTGGTCGCATCGGAACCATGTTCGCTTCTGAACTCTATGAGTTCGAACCAGACATGCTCGTTTGCGCCAAAGGCATCACCTCGGCTTACCAGCCACTCGGTGCGTTGATGATCAGCGAGAAACTGTTCGAGCCTTTCAAGAAGGGCACGGCAATCTTCCCGCACGGTTACACGTTTGCCGGGCATCCGGTTGCTTGTGCAGTTGCACTCGAGAACCTCGACATCTTTGATGAAGAAGACCTCGTCGGCAATGTTCGTCGCAACGCCCCTGCTTTCAAGTCGACTCTTGAAAAGTTGAAAGACCTACCGATTGTTGGTGACGTTCGCGGTGAAGGTTATTTTTATGCAATCGAGTTGGTCAAAGACAAGGCCACTCGCGAAACTTTCAACGACGCTGAGTCTGAGAAGCTGCTTCGCGGGTTCTTGTCTACCGACCTCTATGACGCGGGCCTCTACTGTCGTTCAGATGATCGTGGCGACCCCGTTGTGCAGTTGGCCCCGCCGTTGACCATTGGTCAGAGCGAGTTCGACTGGCTAGAGCAGACCTTGCGTTCATCTCTAAGCAAGGCTTGGAACCTGTTCTAGAGCTGCGCCAATTGATTGGTGAAACCCCGTGTGACTTTGGTTGCGCGGGGTTTTCCCTTTGGTGTGAATAACGACTTATCAACATCTTCACGGATGCAGGACTTGGGTCAGCGGCGGGCGATAGCCTAGGCGAATGAAGATTCCCCAGTTTGATTCGAGTGTGAGCTTTGACAGCCCGGTCGGCAACATCAACGTCTATGCCACTGGCGAGCAAGTTGTCTACCTAACCATGGGCGACGCCCCCTGTGCTGCTACCGGCAAGGCGAAGGTCTTGAGCGTGGCCAAGAGGCAACTGACCGATTACTTCAGAGGCAAAACCAAAGTTCTCGATTTTGCCGTCTCATTGGCAGGCACCGATTTTCAAAAGGCTGTTTGGGGTGAAATCGCAAAACTGGATTGGGGTCAAACAGCCAGCTACGCAGATATCGCTCTGGCCATCGGCAACCCTAAGGCGGTGCGTGCAGTCGGCGGCGCTGTAGGCGCTAACCCTGTGCCTTTGGCGGTGGGTTGCCATCGCGTCATGGGGGCTTCGGGTCAGATCACCGGCTACTCGGGTGGTGACGGCATTCCGACTAAGAAGTGGTTGCTGGCCCACGAGTCGATCGACTACCGCGACTAATGAGCGTTCGCGTTCACGCTGACGGCTTGGCCCGATGCGGATGGCTTAATGACGACCAGCTCTATGTCGACTATCACGACAATGAGTGGGGCACTCCCCTAGCGGGCAACCAAGCAATGTTTGAGCGTCTGTCGCTCGAGGGGTTTCAAGCTGGGCTTTCTTGGCTAACTATTCTCAAAAGGCGTGAGGGCTTTCGCGAAGCCTTTCACGGCTTCGATTTGGCTAGCGTTTCAGCCATGAATGAGGCCGACGTCGAGCGTTTGCTGTCGTTCGAGGGCATCATTCGACACCGCGGCAAGATTGAGGCAACCATTCGAAATGCGCGCCTAGCACTTGAGCTTGACGGCGGGCTTGAGCGGTTCATCCTAGATTTCGTTCCCACTGAAGACCGTCGAGGTTTGACTCTGAGCCCAGAATCAACGGCATTGAGCAAAGCGCTGTGCAAACAGGGGTTTGGCTTCGTGGGCCCAACCACCATGCACGCACTAATGCAGGCAACAGGCATGATTGCCGACCACTCCCCCGGCTGCTACCTAGAAACTAAAAGCTGACCGTCAGATTTTGGCGGTTGGCAACATAACCTAGATACGGCGAAGTGGGTTCAACCCTTCGTGAATGACCAGAAAGTGAAGTGACATGAACAGAGAGCAGTTCATTGCCACTTTTCGAGAGCACCTGCCGGCGGTTTCAAAGTTTCTAGTCAGGCGCGTGACTCGTGACGAGGTTGACGACTTGGCCAGTGAGATTTTTGAGATTGCCTGGCGCAAGCGCGATGAATTTACCGAAGGCAGCGAGTTGGCTTGGCTCTATCGCATCGGCGGGTTCGTCATCGCTAATCACCGCCGCAAAGAAGCAAAGCGTGGCCTCTGGCTGCCGCTGCTCGATGTAGATGCAACTGCTCCGTCGGCCGAGAACTTGGGGCTTGCCAACGTTTCGGTGGCTGAGGCCTGGGCTAAGTTGAAGCCTTCAGATCGAAACATCCTCGCTCTAAGCGCGTTTGATGGGCTCTCAGTTACCCAACTGGCTACAACGCTCGAGATTAGCGCAAACACGGCCAGTGCGAGGCTGGGGCGTGCTCGAAAGAGGTTTGCGGAATATCTCAATTCCGATTTGTCAGATTAAAGCAAACTGCTACATAAACCTGACATGAACGAAAAATTCGAGCAAGACCAAGCAATTGAAACCCTGCGCAAATCTGCCAAAGCGGTGCGCGCACCAAAACTAGACGAGAGCATTCTCGAAACCGCAAGCCTTAGCAAGGTCAAGCCAAGCCTCATGGCGAAACTGAACCTAAGTCGCCGCGCTACCGGCTTCAGCCTTGCCGGAGTAGCAGCTTCACTGGCTGGTGTCGCAGTTATTGCTGGGTCTGTTTTGAACCCCCAGCCAACGTTCACCCTAGAGATGGGCGCGAATGCTCCACAGGGTTCAAACAAATCGGTCATGGGTGAATCTTCAGATTCTAAAGTTGGTGGCTTGAGCTACTGGCCTGGTGCGCCGCTTGAGATCGACTACGTAGCTGGTGATGCCTTGAGTGGTGAAGCCGGCAGCGGTTCAATCTACGAATTTGTGAACAACACGACCGCCAAAGAGCTGTCGGCGTCGATAAAGCGAGTGCTCAAGATCGATGGCGCGTTCGTGACCGAAACCTATGGCGTTGAAACCCCTAACGGCGAAGAAAAAGTCACATACTTCAACCTTCAGTCTGGCGCAATCAATGTCTATGTCACTGATACCAACGGTGCTCTCAACTTCAACTATTCAAATCAAGAAGCCTGGGTCCTCGGAGAATGCACCAAAGAAGAAACCTCGCCTGAGATGCCCGAGATGACCTACTGTGTCGAGAATGCCCCGGTGAAAGCCGACCTTCCAACCGACAAGCTGGCAATCGCAAGTGCGCTTGAACTCTTTAGCGGATTGGGTTTTGAAACCACTGCCGCAGACATCACCGTGAACCGGTCAGAAGACAGCCTTTATGCCTTTGCGCCAATCAAGGTAGATGGCAAATCGACCGGCCTATCGTGGGACATAGCCTGGGGCAACACCGGAAAGATCAGCAGCCTGAATGGCTATGCGGTAGATGCCGTCAAGGTTGCTGATGTCTCAACCATTTCTGCCAAAGCCACTGTAAAGCGCATGAACGATTACCGCTGGACGGCTTCAGGAAGCGCTGAGCTTTACCAAACGGCTTCGACTATCTCATCGCGCATGGGTGATGATACGGCCGCTAACGAAGGTAAGACTCAGCAGATCCTGGTGGTCAAGGCAACCGAGGCTCTGGGCATCATCTATGACGCCAATGGCAAGATGTTCGCTGTTCCGAGCTATGCCATGTTCACCGAGAACGACAGCTACCCGCTAGTGATCGTTTCGGTGGTAGACGGTGTGATCAAGTTGCCTGAGCCAATCGTTTGGCCACAAGACGGCATGATTGAGCCGGAAGTGAAAACCGGTCTTACCGACTAGCTACTCTTTAGTCACCAAAGTTAGCTGGGCCTTCGACTCCTCGAGTCGGAGGCCCACTGCTTTAGCGGCCTTCTTTAGGTCTGAAATCGAAGAAGCGGGAGATTTGAGAGAGAGCACCGATCGAAGAAACTCACCCTTCGCCTTCTTATTGAAGTGATTGAGTGCGCGACGTTGACCATCGGAACCCTCGGCAACCACTTCGACCCAGAAGCTATGCAAATCTTCAGGAATCGGCGCAAGTTCGGCATACGACTTGGAACGTAAGTCAATGAGCGTTTGCCCCACCAGGCGCGGCCATACTCTTCCATGGGCTTCGGCCCAGACATCCTTGAGAGACAACCCAGGCAAGCGCGTCGTGCCCGACAGGCGGTAGTTAGGAATGAGGTTCGTGGCCGGAATCAACCCAAAAAGAGCAGATTGAATAAGTACTGAATCATCGGCTCGCGACCTCTGATCCGTGCCCAAAGAGTTGAACTCGGTCGGCGTTCCTTTGAGCCCTCGGCCATGCAGACCGTCATAAAGAGTGCCCGTGTATCGGTCGAGTGCCGGCATAATCGGGGATGTCTGCACCTCAAGATTTACCTGCAGGTCGTCGAGCTGCTTTTTGCCTAACCCTAAGACTTTGGCAGCGACATCCGCGTTGCCTTCGCATAGAGACTTGAGTGCCGCATAGACCTGATCGCGCGCATCGTTTAGCTGCCCAAACGTCAGCGCCACCTGCCCGATATTGAGCGATTTGCCGCCAATTTTCTTGGTCTCAGAGGGTGGCAGAAGAAAGAGCATGTTTACAAGCCTAGACTTGGAACATGGTCAAACTCACCAAGATTTACACCCGCACCGGCGACGAAGGTATGACCGGTCTCAGCGATTTTTCTCGCGTTCGCAAAACCGACCCACGCATCGAGGCGTATGCCGATGTCGATGAGGCAAATAGCGCCATCGGTGTTGCCGTTTCGCTGGCTCACGGTGAGTTCGATGAAAAGACCCTTGGCCTGCTATCGCAGATTCAAAACGAACTCTTTGACCTTGGTGCAGACCTCTCGAACCCGCTAAACGAGCACTACGAATACGAGCCACTTCGTGTCGACGCCACCTGGATCGACGCGCTAGAAGAAGCCATCGACTATTACAACTCGAAGTTAGAGAAGCTCGACTCGTTCATCATTCCTGGCGGGTCAGGCGTTGCAGCCGGCCTGCACCTAGCCCGAACCGTAGTTCGCCGTGCCGAGCGTGCAACCTGGCATGCAATCGAAGAGCACGGCACCGAGCCCGCCAAGAAGGGTCATAAAGACGGTGGCGTGAGCATCCTCGCTGTGAAGTATTTGAACCGTCTAAGCGACCTGCTCTTCGTGCTTGCCCGCTACGCGAACATCAACCACGGCGGAGACGTCAAGTGGGTTCCTGCCGCCAACCGCCGCGAAGCCCCGGCCAAGCGTCGCCCCGAGCAAGACTAGCTATGGAGCTGTTGCTCGCCATGGCGGCGATCGTGGCGATTGCGTGGGTGGCGAGCATCCCCGCCCGACGCGAGGCAAAGAGAACTGGTAAACGACCAGGCGGGTCGATGGCAGGGGCGCTCGGCGTCGTGAACGAACTCTTCGCGCCCAGCGCCCAGAACGCGGCAATCATCGTAGAAGAGCAGCGCGAAGCGATCAAACCTATGCCGTCTCCCGAGGACAAGAAGAAACCCGGCGGGCACACGCCGCAATAATTGAAAAACCCCGCCCAACCGGACGGGGTTTTTACTTTTGAAGCTGCGTTTAGGCTAGTTCGGCGTGACGAGCCACGATGGTGACTACGTCGTGCTCGATAGACAGAAAGCCATCTTCGGCGTTTGCCTTGATGCCGGCTCCGTCTTCGAGGGTGATACGAACTTCACCCGAAGCCAAGATAGCAAGCATCGGCTCGTGACCCGGTAGCAAACCAATTTCGCCCTCTACTGTTTTGGCGACGACCATTTTGGCCTCGCCAGCCCAGATAGCGCGGTCGGCTGCTACAAGTTCGACACGAAGAGTTGCCATTGTTACTTGGTTTCCTTCTGGATACGCTCCCAGTTAGCCATAACCATGTCAAGGCCACCGACGTTGAAGAACGCCTGCTCTGCCACGTGGTCAAGGTCACCGTTAGCGATGGCTGAGAAGCCTTCGATGGTGTCTTTCAGTGGAACGGTCGAACCCTTCACACCGGTGAACTTCTCGGCCATGTAGGTGTTCTGCGACAAGAACTGCTGAATGCGACGGGCACGCGA
This sequence comes from Actinomycetota bacterium, assembly GCA_039805305.1. Lineage (GTDB taxonomy): Bacteria > Actinomycetota > Actinomycetes > Actinomycetales > Microbacteriaceae > Rhodoluna. The sequence goes on along the minus strand of JBDLUM010000026.1, from coordinate 10,761 downwards.
TACGGTGACCTTGTCTTCTTCTGAAAGCTCCTCAACACCCAAGATGGCGATGATTTCTTGAAGCTCTTTGTTCTTCTGCAGAATCGCCTTGACGCGAATCGCTGTCTCGTAGTGGTCCTTCGCGATGTAGCGAGGGTCGAGGATGCGCGAAGTCGAGGTTAGCGGGTCGATCGCAGGGTACAGACCCTTCGACGCGATTTCACGCGAAAGCTCGGTCGTAGCATCCAAGTGGGCAAATGTGGTTGCCGGGGCTGGGTCGGTGTAGTCGTCAGCAGGCACGTAAATAGCCTGTAGCGAGGTAATCGAGTGACCACGGGTCGAGGTGATGCGCTCCTGAAGAAGACCCATCTCATCGGCCAAGTTCGGCTGGTAACCCACTGCAGAAGGCATACGACCTAGAAGGGTCGAAACCTCAGAACCTGCCTGGGTGAAGCGGAAGATGTTGTCGATGAACAAAAGCACGTCTTGCTTCTGAACGTCACGGAAGTACTCCGCCATGGTCAGAGCCGAAAGGGCTACGCGAAGACGGGTGCCTGGTGGCTCATCCATCTGGCCGAACACGAGGGCGGTCTTGTCGATAACGCCCGATTCGGTCATTTCGTCGATTAGGTCGTTACCTTCACGGGTACGCTCACCAACACCGGCGAATACCGACACACCGTCGTGGTCTTCTGCCACGCGGTAAATCATTTCTTGAATCAGAACGGTCTTACCAACACCGGCACCACCGAACAGACCAATCTTTCCACCGAGAACATAAGGGGTTAGCAAGTCGATCGACTTGATACCGGTCTCGAACATCTGGGTCTTTGACTCAAGCTGGTCGAAGGCAGGTGGCTGACGGTGAATCGGCCATCTCTCTTTGATCTCTAGCTTGTCGCCTGGCTTGCCGTTGAGAACTTCACCGACAACGTTGAAAACCTTGCCCTTGGTGACGTCGCCAACAGGAACCGAGATAGGTGCACCGGTGTCGCTAACCGAACCGCCACGAACCAAACCATCGGTTGGCTTCAGCGCGATGGCACGAACTAGGTCGTCACCGAGGTGCTGTGCAACCTCAAGGGTAAGAGTGGTCTGCTCGCCACCTAGGTCGATGACAGTGGTGAGAGCGTTGTAGATCTCAGGAATGGCATCGTGCGGAAACTCGATGTCAACAACTGGTCCGTTGACGCGAGCGATACGCCCGGTTGCGCCTGAGGTTTCAGCCTTCTTCTTGGTCGCCATGTCTCTTTCTTTCTCTTAGTCTTCGTCGCTAGTGGCCAGAGCGTCTGCGCCACCAACGATTTCAGAAATCTGTTGGGTAATTTCGGCCTGACGAGCAGCGTTGCTCAATCGGGTGTAGTTCTTGATTAGCTTGTCGGCGTTGTCGGTTGCCGACTTCATAGCCTTCTGACGGGCTGCGTGCTCGGATGCTGCGCTCTGAAGCATCGCGTTGAAGATACGGCTTTCGATGTAAACCGGAAGCAGGGCATCCAGCACCTTGTTTACATCTGGCTCGAACTCATACAGCGGGAAAACTTCGCTGTCGCTCGGTGCTTCGACGCCTTCGACAACCTCTAGTGGAAGTAGTCGAACAACCTCAGGCACCTGGGCGATCATCGAAACGAAGCGGTTGTAGACCATGTGAATCTCGTCTACACCACCCTCGCTGGCTGGAGTGTTGAACGCTGCAACAACTGCGTCGGCGATCTCTTTCGCGGTGTCAAACTGCGGAAGGTCGGTGCCACCGATCCACTGCTGGGTTGCGGTGCGACGACGGAAGTTGAAGAAACCAACCGCCTTGCGACCAACCAGGTAGTAGACCACGTCTTTGCCCTGCTCGCGTAGCAGTGCAGATAGCTGCTCAGCTTCACGAAGAACGTTTGACGAGAAGGCACCGGCAAGACCACGGTCGCTGGTGAAGATAACCACGGCAGCGCGCTCAATGCGCTCTGGCTCGGTAGTTAGCGGGTGGTCGATGTTCGAGAAGGTTGCAACGGCCGAAACGGCACGGGTTACTGCTCGCGAGTATGGGGTCGACGCGGCTACACGCTGTTGCGCTTTGGCAATGCGTGACGCCGAGATCAACTCCATAGCGCGAGTGATCTTCTTGGTCGTCTGGGCAGACTTAATTTTCTGCCTATAGACCCGAAGTTGCGCTCCCATGACTTACCTTTCGTATTCGATCGTTACTTGCGCTTACGCTGCTTGACGATCTTCTCCTGCTGAACTTCTTCTTCGTCGAGCGCAGCAGCGCCAGCCGATGAAGCCAGTGGAGTGCCGGCCTTGGTTGCGAAGGACTTCTTGAACTTGGCTACAGCCTTCTCTAGCTCTGCCACGGTGTCATCTTTGAGGTCATTGGTCTCGCGGATGGTGTCTAGCACCTTGGTGTTGCGACGTAGGAAGTCGAGTAGCTCTGCCTCGAAGCGAAGCACGTCTTCGACAGGAACCTCGTCGAGCTTGCCAGTGGTACCGGCCCAGACCGAAACGGTCTGCTCTTCGACTGGGTATGGCGAGTACTGTGGCTGCTTTAGAAGCTCCATCAGACGGGCACCTCGGGCTAGCTGCTGGCGTGAAGCTGCATCTAGGTCGCTGGCGAACATTGCGAAGGCTTCTAGCGAACGGTACTGAGCAAGTTCAAGCTTCAGGGTTCCTGAAACCTTCTTGATGCCCTTAACCTGAGCCGCACCACCAACACGAGAAACCGAGATACCCACGTCGATAGCTGGGCGCTGGTTCGAGTTGAAGAGGTCAGACTGCAAGAAGATCTGGCCGTCGGTGATCGAAATCACGTTGGTCGGAATGTATGCAGAAACGTCGTTTGCCTTGGTCTCGATGATTGGTAGACCAGTCATCGAACCGCCACCTAGCTCGTCGTTCAGCTTGGCACAACGCTCGAGTAGACGTGAGTGTAGGTAGAAGACGTCACCTGGGTAAGCCTCGCGGCCTGGTGGACGACGAAGAAGTAGCGATACCGCACGGTAGGCTTCGGCCTGCTTTGACAGGTCATCGAAGATGATCAGAACGTGCTTGCCACCGTACATCCAGTGCTGACCAATGGCCGAACCGGTGTAAGGAGCTAGGTACTTGAAACCGGCTGGGTCTGAAGCTGGCGAGGCAACAATGGTGGTGTACTCCATTGCGCCGGCCTCTTCGAGAGCGCCCTTTACCGCAGCGATGGTCGAACCTTTTTGGCCGATTGCTACGTAGATGCAGCGAACCTGCTTCTTTGGGTCGCCTGAGGCCCAGTTGGCCTTCTGGTTGATGATGGTGTCAACGGCAATGGCAGTCTTACCGGTCTGGCGGTCACCAATGATTAGCTGACGCTGTCCGCGACCAACTGGAATCATGGCGTCGATGGCCTTGATACCGGTCTGAAGTGGCTCGTGAACCGACTTACGGGCCATAACGCCAGGAGCCTGAAGCTCAAGCGCGCGACGTGCCTCTGCCTTGATGTCGCCTAGACCGTCGATTGGGTTACCCAGTGGGTCAACCACGCGGCCGAGGAACTTGTCGCCAACAGGGACAGAAAGAACTTCACCGGTGCGGTGAACCTCCATACCTTCCTGAATGCCTTCGAAGTTACCGAGAACAACGGTACCGATCTCGCGCTCGTCGAGGTTCAGAGCAAGACCAAGGGTGCCATCGGCAAACTTGAGCAGCTCGTTGGCCATTGCGCTAGGCAGGCCTTCGACGTGGGCGATACCGTCACCGGCGTCAATCACGTGACCGACCTCGGTGCGCGAGGCCTTTGCTGGCTCATACGACTTCACGAAGTCTTTGAGCGCGTCACGAATCTCGTTCGGGCTGATTTTTAGATCTGCCATCTCGTTCCTCATCTTCTGGGCCGAAACCCGGTTGGTCTTAGTTCGCCTAGGCGAGTTGCAACTTTGCTTGGTTTAGACGAGCAGCAACGCTGCCGTCGATGATTTCTCCCGAAACCTGAACCTTCACACCACCGAGGATGCTTGGGTCGATCTCGACGTTTAGGTTTAGTTCAGTACCGTAAGAGGCCGAAAGAGCCGACTCGAGGCGCTTTAGCTGAGCGGCACTAAGTGGTGCAGCCACGGTCACGGTGGCAACTAGACGGTTGGCAACTGCAGAAACCTGCTTGCCGAAGCCCTCTAGAACCTCGCTCAGCTTGTGCTGACGAGAACCGATAACAGCAAAACGAACCAACAGCGCGGATGCTGCGCTCACCTTGCCCTTGAACAAAGCCGAGACGAGCTCAACTTTGCTCTCGACCGAAGCCTGTCGCGAAGATAGTGCCTGCTGTAGTTCTTGGCTTGAGTCGACCACGTTTCGCGCTGCGAAAAGTTGGTCTTCTAGCTCGGCCAGTGTCTTGTCGGTGCTTGCAATCGAAGCAACGACATAGACACCCATTTGCTCGAAGGCAGACACGAGGTCTGAGCCCTTCGACCAACGCAAACCAGACAACTTGTTGGCAAATGCCAAAGCTTCTTTTGAGATGGCCTTGCCGAAAACTGCGGCGAGGGCTCCCTGCTTTGACTTCTCTTCTCCAGAAGGGTCAGAGAGAAGGTTGCGCAACTGAATCGACGAGGCAATTGCTGCACCAACGGTGAACAGTTCCTCTGCGAATCTAAGGTCGGCTTTGCCTAGAAGCGGGGAAATCGCTTCTTTGGCTGCGGCCAACGCTTGTCTGGTGGAGCTTGCCATTATTTCTTAGCCTTGCCCTTTGCCTTTGCCGGCTGGTCGGTCGACTCAAGTTCACTCAAGAAGGTGTCGACTACGCCAGAGGCGACCTTGTCGTTCTTCAAACTAGCGCCGACGACTTGCGATGCAAGGTCGATAGCCAGTGCGCCAACTTCGGCACGAAGCGAAACCAGAGCGGCTTGGCGCTCTGCTTCGATCTGAGCCTTAGCTGTTGCGGTGATGCGAGCGGCCTCCTGGTTCGCCAGTTCCTTGAGTTCAGTCAAGATGGCGACACCTTCGGCACGAGCCTGCTCACGAATCTCAGATGCTTCTGCACGTGAGTTCTCTTGAGCCTTCTCAATTTCGGCAGTCTTCTCAGCAACTTCAGCCTGAGCGCGCTCGGCAGCAGCCAAACGCCCTTCGATAGCTTCGGTGCGCTCATCCAAGGTCTTCTTGAAATTCGGAAGAACTCGGAACCAGAAGAAGGTGAGCAAGATCACAAATACGACTGACGACCAAACTAGGTCGTAGTCTGCTGGCAAGAGCGGGTTTTTAGTCTCGCCCTCTGCAGCCAGAAGAATGTTTGTAATCACGCTTTGAATCCTCTACTTGGTTTAGAGATTAGAAAATGAACGGGGTTGCCAGACCGATAAGCGCAAGGGCTTCGGTGAAGGCGATACCAAGCCACATGGTGACCTGAAGCTTTGAGGCTAGCTCTGGCTGGCGAGCGATTGACTCGATGGTCTTCGATACAACTAGACCTACACCGATACCAGGGCCGATAGCTGCGAGACCGTAACCGAGTGAGGCTAGATCTGCAACGATTAGTGTGCTTTCCATTTTTTATTTCCCTTCTGGAGTAAGAGCTTGGCGGTTGCCAGTCTCTTTAGTGATCATCTGCCAACGACAACTGAATGTAGACGGTGGTTAGCAGAGTGAAAACGTAGGCCTGTAGGAATGCCACCAAGATCTCAAAGAGGGTGAAGGCAAAGCCGAACAGGAGTGTGCCGGCACCGAAGAACTTGAAAACGCCTTCGGAGCTAAAGAAGAAGAACTGGGTTGCCGAGAAACAGAGCACGAGCAGCAAGTGCCCGGCGATCATGTTCATGGTCAAACGCAGGGCCAGGGTAACCGGGCGAAGAATGAAGGTCGAGAGAACCTCGATGACGAAAACCAACGGCAAGAATGCGCCCGGCACACCAGCTGGAATGGTGGCTACCTTGAAAAAGCGAATTCCGTGGTGGCGAACACCCGCGTAGATGAAGGTTACGTAGGCGGCAAGTGCCAGAACGATAGGAAGACCGATTACCGAGGTGCCGGCGATGTTGAAACCCGGGATGATTCCGGTGATGTTCATGCCTAGAACGGTAAAGAAGATGGTGGTGAGCAGTGGCAAGAAGCGGTCGCCGTCTTTCTTGCCCAACTGTTCGTGTGCGATGTTAGTGCGCACGAAGTTCAGCGCAATCTCGCCCATCAACTGAAAGCGGCTTGGTACAAAGTTTTGAGTGGCTTGAGCCTTCTTGAATCGGCTAACCAAGATCGAGAAGAGAACGATCAGCACAGTGACCACAATCAAGCGGATGAGCATGATGCGGTTCAGGGCAAATGGGGTGTCTGCAAACGCAATGATTTCTGGGTAGAACTCATCGATTGAAGGAGCGTGAAAGCCGCCGTCAGACTCTTCGGATGACGAAGCCGTAATGAGCAGGCTCAAGGCGTTAGTAAGCAGCTTGCAACTCCTGTTTCGGGGCAAGGTTCACCCTTGCGGCGATTTACAGTGTGGATCACCCGAAATATCGCTGGATGATTACGAAAAGTCTAACAGCAAACTTCTCAGAAAAATCCCGTAAAAAAGCCAGACTTAGCCGATTTCGCCAACTTTCTTTCGTCGCGATAGCTAAGGCCAAATACGTTGCGAAAACTTACTCGTCGAAGGTTGGAATTCGGGCTCGAAGAACGGCTAACGCGTCAATAGTCAAACCACCCAGAATCGATGCCACCAGCGTAAAGAACAAGGTTGGGCCGTGAATGAATTCGGCATTTCGCAGCAACCCAATAACGATTATGAACAGCACAATCTTGACGATCCAGCCGCCGAGAACCACACCGTAGAAACCACCGAGCGGAAGCTTGCCACCGATCCAAACGCTGAGTGCGGTCATCCCGTTGAAAACTATGGCGATGGCGGCACCAATAAGAGCACTTGCTGAGCCTGGCTCGCCGGCAACAATGAAGCCGATCGAGACGCCGAAGGTGGCAATCGCTGCGCCGAGCAGGGTGCCCTGAAGCAGTACCTGCTTGAAGAGTTCGTTGACATTAGTCGGGCGTGCGTTTGATTTAGACATCGGCAGCTTTCTTTTGTTGACGCCGAGAGATACCCGGCCAGAAGGTGTAAAGACAGGTGGCTAGCAGGCCAAGCGAGAACCAGAGCAGAACCTGGACGCTCGGCAACCAGAAGAACAGCAGACAGGTGATTGAAACCAGCGCTGTCCAGAAGTAGAACACTAGAACCGAACCGAGGTGGCTGTGGCCGAAATCTTGAAGTCTGTGGTGCAGATGCTTGCGGTCTGCTGAGAATGGCGACTTGCCTGCGCGAAGCCGGCGCACCACAGCGAGCGAGAAGTCGAGCAATGGCAGAACGAGGATGCTCAGCGGCAGAATCAGCGGAATCAGCGCTGGGATCAGATCGTTGCGGGTTACCGTGCCTGGGTCTACCTGACCAGTCACGGTTAGCGCCGAGATCGACATGAGAAGGCCGAGTTGGTAGGCACCACTGTCGCCCATGAAGATTTTGGCCTTGTGCCAGTTGTGCGGCAAGAAGCCAGCGCACATTCCCAAAACAATGGCCGAAATCAGACCGGCCAAGCTGAAGTAGTTGGTCGGCGAGGTTTGTTGCGCGAGCAAGTAGCTGTAAGCGAAGAACACGGATGTTCCGATGAAGACCACTCCGGCGACGAGACCGTCTAGACCGTCGATGAAGTTCACGGCGTTCATGATGAGAACGGTCACGAATACTGTGGCGATCAGGCTGATGCCGAACGAGCCAATGGTTAGGCCTGAGATCGGTAGCGAGACAATTTGAACCCCCTGCCAGGCAATAAGACCGGCCACGATGAATTGGGCTGCCAACTTGAGAGTCCAGTCGAGGTCGAACAGGTCGTCGAGCACCCCGACCGCAGTCATCAGAGTGATTGCGCCGACGATTGCAAAGACCTGGCCTGGGTTGGCGAACACGGTTGAGAACCAGCCGAGTGGCCAAGCCACCAGCATGGTGACAATGAAGCCGGCATACATGGCCAGCCCACCGAGCCTGGGAGTTGGAACCTTGTGAACGTCGCGCTCACGAATTTCTAGGTGTAGGTTGCGCTTGGCGGCGACTCGACGAACCACGTGGGTTGCCAGATAGGTCACCACTGCGGCGACCAAGAACATTAGAAAATAGGCGCGCACCTAGCTGGCATCGCTCTCGAGAAGGTCGCCGACCACCGAACGAATCTTTGCGGCCGATAGCGCACCCTTGCGCACGATTCGAATCTTGCCAACTTCAACCTGATTGCCTTTGGCGTCGGTTTCGTAGCGAAGGTCGGTTAGGTCAACAATGGTCGACGCTTCACCCTTCGGGCTTGGCCCGCCATCCAAGTAGACCTTGACGCTCTTACCTAAATAGTTCTCGGCCTGAGCGCAGGTGACGGCAGCCGGTTCACCGGTTAGGTTAGCGCTTGAGACGGCAAGCGGCCCGACTTCTTCGAGCAGCGCCAGGGCAATCTTGTGGTCGGGCATGCGCAGTGCGACGGTGCCCTTGGTCTCGCCTAGATCCCAGGTAAGCGAAGGCTGCGAGCGAAGAATGATGGTTAGCGCGCCAGGCCAGAACGTGTTGGCAAGGGCAAGAGCTGCGTCTGGCACAACTTCGGCGAGCGCGCGCATGGTGGCGATGTTTGGAATGAGCACCGGCGGCGGCGACTGGCGGCCGCGACCCTTGGCAGCCAGCAGGGCGGCGACACCCTTGGCCGAGAAGGCGTCACAACCGATGCCATAGACGGTGTCGGTTGGAAGTACTACGAGTTCGTGGCGACCAAGCGAGGCCTTTGCCAGTCTCATGCCGGTCAAAAGGTCGGTGTCTACCGAGCAGTCATAAATGCGTTCCATGGCTGCCTTTCGCTTGTCTCTAATGGCTTCGAATTGCCGAAACCGAACGATCTCTCGAGTTGAAGTCTTGGTGGGTGCGAACCTGAGTCCAACCCTTATCTAATAGTAAATGGCGAACCGCTTCGCCCTGAATGTCGGCATGCTCGATGATCAGGGTTCCACCCGGGCGTAGCAGGCGCTCGGCGACATCTGCCACCACGCGAACCACTTCTAGACCGTCTTCTCCCCCATAGAGCGCGAGACCTGGATCGTGTAGCGCTACCTCTGGGTAGATCGGCACCATCTGAGCAGGAATGTAGGGCGGGTTGCTGATCACAACATCGACCTGCCCATCAAGTTCGTTCGGGGTGTCTGCTACGTCTGCGAGGATGGCGCGGCCGTTGGTAGGGGCAAGTTCGGCGTAGTTGCGGCTGGTGTAGCCGAAAGCATCCGCCGATTTTTCGACGCCGATTACTCGAGCGTTTGGAACTTCGGTGGCGATGGCTAGACCGATGGCACCCGAACCGGCACAAAGATCGAAGACTATTGGCTCAGCAGTGGCACAGGCTTTGACAGCGTCGATAGCGAGGCCGGTAACCCACTCGGTTTCTGGGCGTGGAACGAAAACGCCCTTGCCAACTTCGAGGGTGATGTTGCGAAAATGTGCGACACCGGTGAGGTGCTGCAGTGGCTCACGCGCGGCACGACGGGCGGCAAGCGCCTCGTACTGCAAGGTTTGCGCTTCGTCGAACGCGAACGAGTCGGTGATCAGGGCACTTTGCAGTTCGCCACGGCTGATGCCGAGCATCCAAGCGGCTAAAAGTTCTGCGTCAACGCGAGGGGTTTCGATGCCTGCTTCGGTGAACGAGGCTTCGGTGCGGTCGAGCAGAGCAGCGAGCGACATCGGCTACTTGTTTCCGAGAGCCGCCAGACGAGCTTCTTCGTCAACGGTGATTGCCGACTGAACTACTGGCTCAAGGGCGCCATCCATGACCTGGTCAAGGTTGTACGACTTGTAGCCGGTGCGGTGATCGGCGATGCGGTTTTCTGGAAAGTTGTAGGTGCGGATGCGCTCTGAGCGGTCAACCGAACGAACCTGCGACTTGCGGGCAGCGCTCTGTTCGGCTTCGATGGCCTCTTGCTGAGCAGCGAGGATGCGCGCACGCAGCACTCGCATGGCAGCTTCGCGGTTCTGCAGCTGAGACTTTTCGTTCTGCATCGCCACGGTGATTCCGGTAGGAAGGTGGGTGATTCGAACGGCTGAGTCGGTGGTGTTTACCGACTGACCACCAGGGCCAGATGAGCGATAGACATCGATGCGCAGGTCGTTTTGGCTGATCTCGACCTCTTCTGGTTCGTCGACTTCTGGAAAGACCAGAACGCCGGCGGCAGAGGTGTGAATGCGGCCCTGAGTTTCGGTAACCGGCACGCGCTGAACGCGGTGCACGCCACCTTCATACTTCAGGTGTGCCCAAACTCCCTGGGCGGGGTCGGTGGTGTTTGCCTTGATCGCCAGCTGAACATCCTTGTAGCCACCAAGGTCGCTCTCGTTTTTGTCGAGAATCTCGGTTTTCCAACCCTTTGAGTTGGAGTACTGGATGTACATGCGAAGTAGGTCAGCAGCGAACAGTGCCGACTCGGCACCACCTTCACCGGCCTTGATTTCCATGATTACGTCACGGCCATCATCTGGGTCACGAGGAATCAGTAGTCGACGAAGCTTCTCGGTGTTGGCCACCAACTTCTCTTCGAGACCTGGCACCTCTTCGGCGAACGATTCGTCTTCTTTAGCAAACTCTTTAGCCGCGGCGAGGTCATCGCGCAGTTCGTTGACACCGTTGTAGGCGGCAACGATTGCGCTAAGTTCGGCGTAGCGTCGGTTTAGCTTCTTGGCAAGAGCCGGGTTGGCATGAACCGCGGAGTCAGAGAGTTGCTCTTGAAGAGCCGCGTGTTCAGCCAGCAGAGGCTGGACTGAGTCAAGCATTTACTCTCCGTCTGAACCTG
>JBDLUM010000025.1:0-4057 GCA_039805305.1 Actinomycetota bacterium | reverse complement strand
CACGGAGCAAAACACGGCGATTTGAGAAAAATCAAATGAGAATCCTTCTAGTTGGCGCCGGTGGCGTTGGCGATGCAATTGCAAAGATCGCGGCAGAACGCGACTTTTTCGAAGTAATGGTAGTTACCGACTACGACCTATCACGAGCTGAGCGAACCGTTGAATGGATTCGCAACAAGCACGGTGACGAAGTGGCGGCCAAGTTCTTGGTGTCAAAGATCGACGCCAGCTCGGCAGACAACGTAGCCGAAGTTGCCCGCAAGTATGACATCACCCACGTGCTCAACGCTGTTGAGCCAAAGTTTGTGCCGACTGTTTTCTCGGGTGCATTCACCGCAGGCGTGAACTACCTCGACATGGCAATGAGCCTCAGCGAGCCACACGAAACCGACCCAACCCGCAAGGCTGGCCTAAAGCTCGGTGACCAACAGTATGCGCTGAACGACCAGTGGGAGCGCGCCGGGTTGCTCGCCCTCGTTGGCATCGGTGTTGAGCCGGGCCTGTCAAACATCTTCGCCCGCTACGCGGCCGACCACCTGTTCAGCGAGATCGATGAGATCAGCGTGAAAGATGGTGGAAACCTGGTTGTTCGAGACGAAGACGGCAACGAGATTTTTGCCCCGTCGTTCTCGATCTGGACCACCATCGAAGAATGCCTCAACCCGCCACTTATGTGGGAGGCGGGCAAGGGTTGGTACACCACCCCTGCATTCAGCGAGCCAGAGATTTTCGAGTTTCCTGACGGCATCGGTGCCGTTGAGTGCGTGAACGTCGAGCACGAAGAAGTTTCGATGCTTCCGCGCACCATGAACGCCAAGAAGTACTCGTTCAAGTACGGCCTAGGCACCGACTTCATCAACGTGCTCAAGACCCTCAACCTGCTCGGCCTCGACCGCACCAAGCCGGTGCGCGTTCGCTCGGCTCAGGGGCCAGTAGATGTTGCTCCTCGCGACGTTGTCGTTTCTGTTCTTCCAGACCCAGCACAGTTGGGTTCACAGATGGAGGGCAAGACCTGTGCCGGAACTCTGGTTACCGGCAAAGACCACGACGGCAAGGCTCGTGCCACCTACATCTATCACGTGGCCGACAACAAGTGGGCTTATGACAACTACGAAAGCCAGGCCGTTGTTTGGCAGACCGCCTTCAACCCACTGATTGCTCTCGAGCTCATCGCCACCGGCGTTTGGGCTGGTCGCGGAGTGGTCGGGCCAGAAGAGTTCGACCCTAAGCCGTTCCTAGACCTAATGGCTTCGTCAACCGGCTACAACCAAAAGTGGGTCGCTCAAGAGCGCCTACCGGCGAGCCCGCTAAGCAACCCGTCAGACAGCTAGACGAGCAAAGCCATGATTACATCTGTTCGAGTTGCCACAAAGGCAGATGCCTCAGCGCTTGCGGCGCTGGTCGATTCTCAAGAGCTCGGCGTCGACCCCAACGCGACACCGATGACCGAAGCGAATGCGATCGACTTGATGAGCGGGTACGTTGACCCGAGTGAGGGCTACCTGCTTTCAATCGATGGCGAAGAAGCGTTCTCGGCTGCTGTGATGTTGCACCCAGATTCGGTCAAGGCAAAGTTCTTCACCGACGTCTACATGCACCCGAGCATCGAAGACTATGGTCAGGTGATCGAGTGGGCAATCGCCAAGGCTGCAGAGCAGCACGCTGATTGGCCAATTTGGCCTGGTTTGAACTCCAAGGATGCTCGCCTTCAAGCCGCTTGGGAGGCTGCGGGTTATTCGTTCAAGCGCAAGTACAACACCATGCGCGTGCACTTCAGCGAACCTCAGACCGCTAGACACATTGACGGGCTCACCATCGAGGCGATTGATCCGCACAACGAGGCTCAACTACGCGAAATGCATGCGGTGCACCAAGACGCGTTCTCGGGGCACTTCGACTTCACTCCAAGACCTTTCGAGGCTTGGCGAACGCTGATGGCGGTTGATGAAGATAGTTCTGACCAGAATGGCTATTTCTTGGCCAAGCTCGATGGTGTGCCGGTTGGCTTGTGCGTTTGCTCGAACGAAATTCTCGAGCTAAACCGCGGATTCGTCTGGGTTCTCGGAGTGGCTCACAGTGCCCACGGCCGAGGCTTGGGCGAGGCGATTTTGCGTCACGCGTTGGTCTATTTCGAGTCGCGTGGTTTGGTTGGTGCAGACCTAACCGTAGACACCGGCAACGAGTCGGGCGCGCTACGGCTCTATGAAAAAGTAGGATTCAACCCAGAGTCTTCTTGGATTCAAATGTCGAAGCCGAACGAGGCGAAAAACTAGCCGTGAACACCAGCCCAGAGTTCGATGTAGCCATCATTGGCTCGGGCTTTGGCGGCTCGATTGCGGCGCTTCGCTTGGTTGAAAAGGGCTATCGCGTGCTGGTGATCGAGGCTGGCCGTCGCTATGCCGATCACGAGTTCGCCAAAACATCGTTCAACCTCAAGAAGTTTTTGTTCTTTCCGCGCTTGGGTTTGCGGGGCATCCAGCGCATTGATTTTCTAAAAAACGTGATGGTCATGTCGGGAGCTGGTGTTGGCGGCGGTTCGCTGGTTTATGCCAACACTCTCTATCGCCCGCCTGCCGAGTTTTTCACCACCGGCAGTTGGGCAGGCATCGCCGATTGGCAGCAGACGCTGGCACCATACTTTGACCAGGCTGAGCGCATGCTCGGCGTTGAGATCAACCCGTTTTTCAGCCCGTCTGATGCCGCGGTGAAAGCCGTTGCTGAGCGCATGGGTCGCGGCGACACTTTTCGAATGACTCCGCTGGGCGTGCACTTTGGCGAAGCCGGCAAGACGGTTGAAGACCCTTATTTCGGCGGTGTGGGGCCGGCTCGAACCGGATGCACCAACTGCGGTGAATGCATGACGGGTTGCCGCCACGGAGCCAAGAACACTTTGGTGAAGAACTACCTTTATCTGGCAGAGCAGGCTGGCGCGCAGGTGGTTGCCGAGACTACCGTCGCCGACATCCGTGAGCTTGCCGAAGGCGGTTTTGAACTTTCGGTTCGTAGGTCTTCGGCCTGGCGCGGTTCGGGTCAGCGCAGCATCCGCGCAGGTCAAGTGATTGTTGCGGCAGGTGCTTTGGGCACCGCGAAGCTGTTGCAGAAGGTGCGCGCGGCAGGCAACCTGCAGGGTTTGAGCGATCGCCTCGGGCACTTGAGCCGAACCAACAGCGAGAGTTTGCTCGGCGTTGTGGCGCGTGGCAAAGACGTTGACTTCTCGCAGGGTGCCGCGATTACTTCATCGATTTTTCCGACCCCAGACACCCACATCGAGCCGGTTCGCTATGGCAAGGGCTCGAACGTCATGGCGCTCATGCAGAGCGTGCTGGCGAGCGGCAAGGCGGGCCAAAACCCGAATGTGTTGCGCTTACTTTGGGCAACGCTCACCAACTTGCATCGGCTGCCTAAGTTTTACAATCTGCGCGACTGGTCTGAGCGCGCGATCATTTTGCTCGTAATGCAGGCGCGCGACAACTCGCTCGTGACCAAGCTCGGGCGGGGGCTGTTTGGTCGTCGCTTGACATCGGTTCAGGGGCACGGCGAGAAGAACCCAGCTTGGGTGCCGGCCGGCCACGAGGTGGCTCGCGAACTTGCCAAAGACATCAACGGAACGCCCGGTGCCGTAGCGACCGAGCCGTTCGGCATTCCGATGACCGCGCACTTCTTGGGTGGTTGCGTTATCGGGGCCGATGCCTCGACCGGCGTAGTTGACCCTTACCTGCGGGCGTTCGGTGTGCCTGGGTTGCACATTCTCGATGGGTCCACCCTGTCGGCCAACCCCGGCGTGAACCCATCACTCTCGATTGCAGCTCAGGCCGAGTGGGCTATGGCTCACTGGCCGAACAAGGGTGGGTCAGACCCACGCCCCGGCCTGGGTGAAAAGTTTGCCGCGGTGCAGCCCGTGCCTCCGCTAAAGCCTGTCGTACCGAAAACCGCCAGCGGTGCCTTGAGACTGCCGCTAACGGTCAAGCGCTCCCGCTAACCGAAGCCATCGCGGCTAAACCTGCTCGGCTGCCTTACCTTCGCGGTACCGGCGCTCGATTCCCTGACCTACATAGCT
>JBDLUM010000024.1:0-3576 GCA_039805305.1 Actinomycetota bacterium | reverse complement strand
CAGGAAGCGGCAATCGAATTAGCTCAGCGAGGAGTAGTCAAATGAGTGAAGAAAAGCGCCCAGAACGCAAAGGTGGACTAGGTCGAGGCATCGGCTCGCTGATTCCAGGTGGCGATCGAGACGCAGTTGACGTCTTCTTCACCAACACGTCTGCCATTCCTCTTATCGAGGTGCCAGGCGCACGGTTTATGGAACTTGACCCGAATGAGATCGTTCCAAACCCTCAGCAGCCTAGATCCGTTTTTGAGGCAGAGGCATTTGCCGAGCTCGTGCACTCAATCAAGGAATTCGGAGTGCTGCAGCCAATCGTGGTTCGCTCAAAGGGCTCAAGCTATGAGCTGATTATGGGTGAGCGTCGCCTGAGGGCTTCGAAAGAGGCCGGACTCAAGAAGATTCCCGCAATCGTTCGCGAAACTGCTGATGAGAACATGCTCAGGGATGCACTTCTTGAGAACTTGCACCGCTCGAACCTCAACCCGCTGGAAGAAGCATCTGCCTACAAGCAGCTGCTAGAAGACTTTGGTTCCACCCAGGATCAACTGGCTGACAAGCTCGGACGTTCGCGCCCTCAAATCACAAACACCCTGCGCCTTCTAAAGCTGCCCCTGACTGTTCAGTCCAAGGTTGCCGCAGGCGTTCTATCCGCCGGTCACGCCAGAGCCCTTTTGGGAGCACCTGATGATCTGACCATGACAGCATTTGCGGAGAAGACAGTTCGCGAAGGTCTATCGGTTCGAAGCCTCGAAGAGCTAGTTTCGAATGTCAAAGTAAAGCCAACGCGAGGCAAAATCATCGCCGGTGGCAAGACCGACATGCTCAAGGAAATGGCCGAGGAAATGGGCAACGCTTTGGACACCGTCGTGAAAATTCAGCTTGGTCGCAAGAAGGGCCAGCTAATTATCGAGTTCGGAAATGTCGCAGATTTGAGAAGAATCTCAGATCGAATTCAGGGCAAGAACTAAGACCTAAGGGCCGCAAGCGCTATCGAAAGATAAGCGTCTGCAAGCGATTCACCATCTGCGATAACTGCCTGTGGGAACAGCGAAGTCTCAGTCATTCCTGGGGTTACATTGGCCTCGAGGAACCAAGGGGTGCCTTCGGCGTCAACAATTATGTCAACCCTACTGAGGTGCCTTAGGCGCAATGCGTTGTGTGCCAAAAGTGCTACTTCAGCGGCTCGCTCTAGATCAGCAGGGCGCAATCTCGCCGGAACGTAATAGGTGGTTTCACCAGGAACATATCGCTCTTGGTATCCAAACGCTCCGCTTGCCGGTTCGACCTCAACCGCTGGCAAAGCTCGAGGTCCGAACCCCAAATCGACAACCGAAACCGCAAGCTCAGTTCCCTCGATGAACTTCTCGATCAGCACCTGATCGCAGTACACAAATGCATCAACCATCGCCTTCGCGAAAGCCTGGGCATTTTCTACTTTGCTAACACCTTGAGCGGATCCACTCTTTGCCGGCTTCACAATCAGCGGGAAGCTCATTTCGGTCGCAACCAGTGCCAAAACAGCCTCAGCATTTAGTTCCCTGAAGGTGGATTTGGGGAGCGTAATCGAATCCGGAGTTTGAACACCGTGACGCTTGAGAATGATCTTTGCGGCTGGTTTGTTCCACGCTAAACGCGCCCCATCCGCATCTGACCCAACAAATGGGATTCTTGCCAGTCTCAAAAGGTCTTGGAGCGAGCCATCTTCGCCAACCGAACCGTGCAGGGTTGACCACACCACATCGGGCCTTGTGGCCATTAGGTGCCCAAACAGGTCGGCATCTGGCTCACGTATCTCAACAGACGCACCAGCTTCAGCAAGTGCGTCAGCAACGCGACGGCCAGATTTCAAAGAAACATCGCGCTCGTGCGATATCCCACCGGCTAGAACCAATATGGTGGGCTGCATGCTTAGTCCTTAGATCCGAAGGTGTCGAGAAGGTCTAGCTGAAGGTTCACAACGTTGGAAAGGCGCTTGATCCCGACCTTTACGTTCTCGGCGGTTGGGTGGCTGAAACAGACTCGAATGTTGTTTGCACCGCGACCATCGCCATAGAAGGCGGTTCCAGGGGTGTATGCAACCAGCTCATTTACCGCCAATGGCAGCATTTCCTTGCTGTTTAGGCCCTCAGGAAGGGTCAGCCACAAGAAGAAGCCACCCTGAGGGCGAGTGGTCTGCACCCTAGGCAAGTACTGAGCCAATGCTTCCAGCGCAGCATCTCGCTTGCTGGCGTAAAGCTTGCGATAGGTGTCGATCTGACCCTGCCAGTCGGACAGCGACAAATACTCGCTAACCATCATTTGAGCGAAGGTTGCGGGGGACAAAATGGCGGATTCATTGGCCAAAACCAACTTCTCACGAATCGCAGGTGGAGCAAGGACATAACCGACCCTGAGTCCTGGCGAGAGGATCTTGGAGAAGCTTCCTAGGTAAACCACACCTTCGGCATCCAATGAACGCATAGCTGCCGGCGGCTTCTGGTCGAAATAGAGCAATCCGTAAGGGTTATCTTCAATAATCAAGATTCCACGCTCACGGCAAACCTGTAGTACCTGAGCGCGGCGCTCTGCGGTAAGAGTTACACCGGATGGGTTTGCAAAGTTAGGCACCAAATACAAAAGCTTGACCTTGCGACCCTGTTCGATCAGGCGATCAGCTGCTTCAGCAAGCGCTTCTGGCGATATTCCATCCTCATCGGTGAAAACGTGCTCGATGTGGGCTTCTTTATGGCGGAAGATACCAACGGCACCCACGTAGCTTGGCGCTTCGACCAATACAACGTCGCCCTGATCCAGGAAAAGATCCGCCAAAAGTTCAAGCGCGTGCTGGCTACCGGTTGTGATCATTAGGTCTTCAACAGAGCCGTGAACGCCATCGAGTGCCATGATCTCTTGAATCTGTTCGCGGAGTCTTAGGTCACCCTGTCCGCCGCCATACTGCAAGGCGTAGTTACGACGGTTTGACATCAGTGAGCGGAAAGCACGCTCGATAAGTTCGCCATCCAGTGCCGATACATCTGGCATTCCGCCGGCAAGCGAGACCACTTCAGGCCTGGAGACCACGGAAAATAGGGCTCTTACCTCGGAAACGGAAAGGTTTGCCGCTCGCGCTGCATACGCATGCTTCCAGGCGTCAAAGTTAGTGACACTTCCTGTGCGCGTATCGGACATTGCAGCTCCCTGAGATTTAGGGACTAGCTTACTTCGATAAGCCCCTGAGGGGCCAAATGTTTACTGGGTTATCCCAGGTACTCGCTGAGTTCGGAGACTAGGGCAGCCTTTGGTCTTGCACCAACGAGCTGCTTCACCATCTCACCCTTGTGGAATACGCCAAGAAGCGGGATACCGGTCACCTTGTAGTCCATGGCTAGCTGGCCCTGTTCGTCGACGTTGACCTTTACGATCTTGATCTTGTCGTGGTACTCTGTTGCCATTTCTTCCAAGATTGGCGCGATCATGCGGCATGGACCGCACCACTCCGCCCAAAAGTCAACAATTACCGGTAGGTCTGACTGCAGGACATCCTGCTCAAAGCTTGCAACGGTGGTGTCGATTGGTTTCACGTGAAACTCCTTAGTGACTTGC
>JBDLUM010000023.1:0-25305 GCA_039805305.1 Actinomycetota bacterium | reverse complement strand
GGAGCCGATAAGGCCGAAGCGGTTTCAGTAGCTTTTGGTGACGAACCACAGTCGCTACCGGTCGGTCGAATTGCCGGAACATCGCGCACGGTTTGGTTCATTGACCAAACTGCTGGGGTTAGAACTTGGGGTTGTTAGTTTCGCTACTCTGAAGCAGCTTCGCGTCTTGCTCTGATCGAGTCAATAGCTTCTTCGAGAAGCTCTTTTGCCTCTTCGTCGGTTCTGCGCTCTTTCACATAAGCCAAGTGGGTTTTGTAGGGCTCGTGCTTAGCAATCTGCGGCGGGTTATCTTTGTCGGTACCTGCCGGAAGGCCACAGTTTGGGCAATCAATTTCAGCTGGGATTTCTTCAGGCTCAACGGTCGCAGCATAGGCGAGTTCGTTGACGTGCCCGCTAAAGCAGTAGTAGCTGATTGTGAAGCGTTCGGCCTTGTAGCCTCGATCGCGTTCGCCCATTGGTCCGGATCCGACGCGGGATCCTCTGATTGCAGAACCGCCTGTGGTGCTCATGCGTTTAGACCAGGTTGAAGCGCTGGAACAAGCCGAGGGTGATGATGATGGCCACCCAGACAACGCCAAGAATGATGGTGATTCGGTTCAGGTTTCGCTCTGCTACACCTGAGGTCTGCATGGTGGTTGTTACGCCGCCACCGAACATGTCAGAGAGCCCGCCACCGCGACCTTTGTGCAACAGGATAAGCAGGGTCAGCAAAAGGCTGATGATGCCCAAAAGCACCTGCAGTGCGATGTTGATTCCGTTCATGTCTTCCTAACTTTTTCAGACTAGACGATTATAAATCTAGATGCTTCTGGAAGCGTGCGATACCGCTGAACTCGACAGCGTCCAAGCTGGCGCCTCCGACGAGTACGCCGTCAACTTCTGGGCTTCGCAAGAAGCCGGCAACGTTAGCTGCCTTTACTGAACCGCCGTAGAGAATACGGGTCTTGTTTGCGACATCCTCTGAGATTTCTGACGCAATCGCGTCGCGAATCTTCTTGGCAACCGAAGCGGCCTGCTCGGGTGTTGCAATTTGTCCGGTACCGATAGCCCAGACAGGCTCATAAGCAATAACGAAATCGCCAAGGGTCTCGTGTCCGGCAAGAGCCGCGAGGGTTTGTCGAACGGGTACTGCCGCAGCTCCCTCTGCCTCGAGCTCTTCAAGCGTTTCGCCCACGCAGATAACCGGCACAAGGTTGTGCCTGAAAGCAGCCGCCACTTTAGCCTGAACTACTTCGTCTGATTCGTTGTGGTACTGGCGGCGCTCACTGTGACCAATGAGAACGTAGTCGATAGCTAGCTTCTTCAACGCCTGCCCAGAAACCTCGCCCGTGTAGGCGCCAGAGTCGTGTGCCGAGATGTCTTGAGCACCGAGTTTCACTTCTAACCCGTCAGCGTCGATTAGCGTTTGAATGCTTCGAAGTGAAGTGAAGCCAGGAAACACTGCCACTTCGGCTTCGGCGTAGTTGTGCGCCGCATCCTTTAGGGTCCAGTCAAGCTTCTGCACCAAGGCGATACCCTGCTGGTGGTCAAGATTCATCTTCCAGTTGCCTGCGATGAATGGAACGCGCTTAGTCATTAAGAACCTCAAGTCCTGGCAGTTTCTTGCCCTCTAGGAATTCGAGGCTAGCCCCGCCTCCGGTTGAAATGTGTCCGAACTGGTCATCGGTAAAACCTAGGATGCGCACGGCAGCAGCGGAATCGCCGCCGCCCACCACGCTAAGCCCCGATACCTCGGTGAGAGCCTTAGCAACGGCCCTTGTTCCTCCGGCAAATTTGTCGATCTCGAAGACGCCCATCGGGCCGTTCCAGAACACCGTCTTGGCTTCGCCAATTTCACGTGCAAACGCGGCAGCCGAGTCTGGCCCGATGTCTAACCCCAACCCGCTTGCGCCGAATGGTGAAGACTCAATCTCGCTTGCCTTCGTGATGGCAACATCAGCGTCTGCGCCGAATTTGCTGGCAACCACTATGTCTGTTGGCAAGACAACCTCAACGCCAAGCTGCGACGCGCGGGTTAGGTATTCCTTAACCGTGTCAATCTGGTCGACTTCGAGTAGTGATGAACCAACCTTGTAGCCTTGGGCCGCCAGGAAGGTGAAAACCATTCCTCCGCCGATGAGCAGTTTGTTGACCGTAGGCAGCAGGTGATCAATAACGCCAAGCTTGTCAGACACCTTAGAACCGCCTAGAACGACGGCGTAAGGGCGCTCAGGGTTGGCGGTAAGCCTAGAAAGAACGTCAAGTTCCTTTTCGATTAGGAAACCGGCGTAACTTGGCAAGAGTTGAGCGAGTTCATAAACAGAAGCTTGTTTGCGGTGAACGACACCAAAGCCGTCGCTGACGAAGACGTCACCAAAGTCGGCAAGTTTGGCTGCAAACTCGCGTCGTTCTTGTTCATCTTTCGACGTTTCACCCGCATTGAAGCGCAGGTTTTCTAGAACAACTACTCCGCCACGGTCTAGTGCCTTGACTACTCCCCTGGCTTCGCTACCAACAGTGTCAGTTGCGAAAAAGACCGGCTGGCCCAGAAGCTCGCCGAGACGTACGGCGGCCGGCTCGAGTGAATAGCGATCATCAGGAGAACCCTCTGGCCTACCAAGGTGCGAGATAACGATTACTTTGGCACCCTGCTCGACCAGGTATTTGATGGTCGGAACCGAGGCGACTATGCGCCCGTCATCGGTAATATTCTTGCCCTCGAGCGGCACGTTTAAGTCGCAACGAATGATGACACGCTTGCCATCTAGTGAAGTTAAATCAGAAAGCTTGCGCAATTCTTATCTTTCGGTTTGTCGAACTAAGCGCGTCGGCTTAGAGCTTCGATGCGACCAGCTCGGTGAGCTCGACGAGGCGGTTTGAGTAACCCCACTCGTTGTCGTACCAAGAAGATAGTTTGACGGTTGTGCCGCCGACGACCTTGGTTAGCTCTGCATCGAAGATCGATGAGTGCGGGTCGGTGACGATGTCACTCGAGACGATTGGGTCTTCGGTGTACATCAAGATTCCCTTTAGCGGGCCTTCGGCAGCAGCTTTGTAAGCGGCCTTGATTTCTTCGATGGTGACTGGGCGCTTCGATACCAAGGTCAGATCGGTGATCGAACCGGTTGGAACTGGTACGCGAAGTGCGTAGCCGTCTAGCTTGCCCTTCAGTTCTGGAAGCACCAGGCCGATAGCCTTTGCAGCACCGGTCGATGAAGGAACGATGTTGATTGCAGCAGCACGGGCGCGACGAAGATCGCCGTGAGGACCGTCTTGTAGGTTCTGATCTGCGGTGTAAGCGTGAATTGTGGTCATTAGACCGTTCTCGATACCAAAGGTGTCGTTGAACACCTTGGCTAGCGGTGCTAGACAGTTCGTGGTGCAAGATGCGTTCGAGATGATGTGGTGGTTTGCTGGGTCGTAAAGGTGCTCGTTCACGCCGATAACGAATGTAGCGTCTTCACCGGTGGCAGGAGCCGAGATGATGACCTTCTTCGCGCCAGCTTCGATGTGCTTGCGCGCCGATTCTGCATCAGTGAAACGACCGGTTGACTCGATGACGATGTCGACACCTAGGTCACCCCATCCGAGGTTTGCTGGGTCGCGCTCGGCTAGAACCTTGATAACAGTGCCACCAACGCGGATGTTCTGGCCCTCGACGGTGACGTCAAATGGAAGGCGACCGGTTACCGAGTCGTACTTCAAAAGGTGTGCGAGCGACTTTGGGTCGCTTAGGTCGTTTACTGCAACGATCTCAAGATCGGTGCCCTTGGCAAGTTCGGCGCGAAGGTAGTTGCGTCCGATACGTCCAAAGCCGTTGATTCCAACACGAGTAGCCATTAGGTATCTCCCAGAGTGAATTAGCCCGCCATAGAAAAGGCGCTGCAGGTCTTGTTATTGAACCCTTTTGCTACGCACCATTGGGAGCAAAATGTCAGTATCAGACTAGCAGTAGACCACTGGTTTTCGTGCGAGCCGCCTCGAAGCGAGCAGTGACATCTGGCCAAGAAACAATGTTCCAGAATGCCTTCACGTATTCGCCCTTGACGTTCTGGTAGTCGAGGTAGAAAGCGTGCTCCCACATGTCAAGCATTAGAAGCGGGATGCTGGCGGGTGCAAGGTTTCCTTGGTGGTCATAAAGCTGCTCGATGATCAACTTTTCGCCTAGAACATCCCAAGCCAGAATCGACCATCCCGAGCCCTGAATGCCGAGCGCTGAGGCTGTAAAGTGTGCACGGAAGCCGTCGAATGAGCCGAAAAACTCATCGATTGCGGCTGCCAATTCGCCAACCGGCTTGTCGCCACCCTCTGGCGAGAGGTTACGCCAGAAAACGGTATGGTTCACGTGGCCGGCAAGGTTGAAAGCTAGGTCCTTTTGGAGTTTGTTGACCCAGGTGAGGTCGTTTTTGTCGCGAGCCTCGGCAAGGAGGTCAAGAGCAGTGTTTGCACCGTTCACGTAGGCCAAGTGGTGCTTGTCGTGGTGTAGTTCCATGATTTTGCCCGAGATGTTCGGCTCAAGTGATCCGTAGTCATAAGTCAGGTCTGGAAGGGTGTACTTGCTCATCGTTTTTGCTCCTTGTTCGGGTTTGTAAATCAAATGTCTAGGGGTGTTATTCCAACTGCGTTGAACTAATCGACGTCATCGGGTAAGAATGCGTCCGTTCCCGGGATTCCCAGTTCTTCGGCCTTTTTATCGGCCATGGCAAGCAATCGGCGGATGCGCCCGGCGATGGCGTCTTTGGTCATTGGCGGGTCAGCCAGGTGCCCTAACTCGTCGAGTGACGCCTGCTTGTGCTGCAACCTCAAGGCGCCGGCGTAGGCCAAGTGTTTTGGAATGTCATCACCGAGAATTTCTAGAGCGCGAGCAACGCGTGCCCCCGCCGCTACTGCCGCCTGCGCGCTACGTCGAAGATTTGCATCGTCGAAATTTGCAAGTCGGTTGGCGGTCGCCCGAACTTCGCGCCTAAGTCGCAGTTCTTCCCATCGAAGCACTTGCGTGTGTGCCCCCATGTGCGTGAGCATGGCGGCAATTGATTCACCTTCGCGAACAACTACTCGGTGAACTCCGCGCACCTCTCTAGCCTTGGCAATCAAGTTGAGTCGACGAGCGACCCCAACGAGTGCCATTGCAGCCTCGTTTCCTGGTGCGGTTATTTCAAGCGCTGCCGAGCGGCCAGGGTCTGTCAGCGATCCGTGGGCCAAGAATGCACCTCGCCAAATGGCTTGAGACTCCTCTATCGAGCCTGCGACGAGAGCGGCTGGAAGGCCTCGAACAGGTCGCCCGCGGGTGTCAAGCAAACCAGTTTGTCTGGCCAGCACCTCACCCTGCTCGCTTACCCGAATGATGTAACGGGAACCTTTGCGGATGCCACCTGCTGACATCACCGAGAGTTCAGATTTGATGCCATAAAGTTCAGCAAGATCCTTGCTTACTCGTCTCGCAATCTGAGAGTTGTCGAGTTCTGCCTCAACAACAATGCGTCCAGAGACAATGTGCAGCCCGCCCGCGAAGCGCAAGATGGTTGCCAACTCTGCGTTCCTGAGCGACTTCTTCGTAACCTCGATGCGAGCTAACTCGCCTTTGACTTCAGCTGTAAGTGCCACGTCTATTCCTTTCCAAGGTCGCGGTGCTTCACGCTGACGGCGACGTCGTCTAATTGGCCCAGTAACTGTGCAATTTGTGCCACAACAGCGACCGAGCGGTGCTTACCGCCGGTGCAACCGATTGCAATCATTGCGTAGCGTTTGTTCTCTCGCATGTAGCCCGCAAGAACGGGCTTCAGCGCCTCCACGTAGTTCTTGATGAATTCTTTAGCTCCGGTTTGAGCCAGCACATAATCAGAAACCTGAGCGTCTTCACCATTGAACGGGCGAAGCGATTCATCCCAAAACGGGTTTGGCAAAAACCGAGTGTCTGCAACGTGATCTGCGTCAGCGGGCAAGCCGTGCTTGAATCCGAACGACATTACGGTTAGAGAAAGTTTCTTGGCGTTGTTTGCCGTGAATAGCTCGGCCGTTTTGGTTGACAGTTGGTGGATGTTCAAATCAGAGGTGTCGACTACGAAATCAGCTTGTTCTCGAATAGACAAAAGCGCCGCTCGTTCGACGCTGATGCCGTCTAGAAGGGTTCCGTCGCCCTGCAGAGGGTGTGGTCTGCGCACCGATTCAAAGCGTTTCACTAAGGCAGAGTCTGTCGCCTCAAGAAAGAGCAGCCTTAGGTTTGGCACCTTGTTGCGCAGTTTCTGAAGGTGCTCGCTCAGGTCGGTAAAGAACTCGCCACCGCGCACGTCGATAACGACAGCTAGGCGTGGATTCGGGGTTTTTGTGAGGCTGAATAATTCGCTGATTGGTTCGAGCATCTGTGGTGGCAGATTGTCCACCACATACCAGCCGAGGTCTTCAAGTGCATTGCCAACAGTGGAACGACCAGCGCCAGACATGCCGGTGACAACCAGCAGTTCGTGTTTGCGCTCTTGCATGCCATTCCCTCTCGTGGCTTGAGTTTACTCGTTTGCGACACGCCGAAGAGATGAAATTTCGAATATTGGCTTAGTTGTTACTTAGCAGCTATTCCTTGGGTTGTAGAGCGCTGTGTATTTGGGCAGCGAGGCCAGCGCCGATACCTGTGACATCTGCGATTTCGTCTAGTGTCGCAGCCTTAACTCGCTTGATTGAGCCAAAGTGGCGAAGGAGTGTTCGCACTCGCTTTTCACCCAAGCCAGGAATGTCGTCGAGCATGCTCTCAAGCGTTGAGCGACGTTTTTGACGCTGAAAAGAAATCGCAAAGCGGTGAGCTTCATCACGAATTCGTTGCACAAGAAACAGCTCATCGCTAGCCCTCGGAAAAATTACAGGGTACGGGTTACCGGGTTGCCAAACCTCTTCTAGCCGCTTGGCGATTCCGACCACTCTAAGTCCGCTTACGCCAGATTCGTCAATGGCGCGTTGGGCAGCGTTGACCTGGGGTACTCCCCCGTCAACGATCAAAAGAGACGGGCGGTACGCGAATTTTCCAGGGTCAGCTTCAGCATCGGCATCCGGTTCAGCCAAGTAGCGCAAGCGGCGCTTGAGCACTTGGTAAATCGAGTCGGTGTCGTCGGTGGTCTGTTCGATGTTGAAGCGCCGGTAGTGGGCTTTTTTTGGCAAGCCATCTTCGAAAACCACCATCGACGCGACAACATCGGTTCCCTGAAGATGCGAGACGTCGAAACACTCGATTCGCAGCGGCGGAGTTTCTAGTGCGAGGGCTTCAGCGATGCCGCTTAGTGCCTCAGATCTGGCCGTAAAGTCGGTCGACCGCTTGGTTTTGTATTGGGCTAGGGCGTGCTGAGCGTTGGTGTTTGCGGTTTCGGCAAGCGACGCCATGTCACCACGCTGCGGAGCGCGAAGTACCACCTTGGAGCCGCGAAGTTCGGTGAGCCATTGAGCCAACGCAGCCGCGTCGTCTGGCATCGTAGACACCAAAACCTGTTTGGGCACCTCTTCTTGTTCGGCTCCCATGTAGGTGTGTTGGAGTGCGTATTCAACGATCTCTTCGGGTGTGCGGTCAAGCTCCTTGTCGATAACCCAACCTTGAACACCACGGATGCGCCCGCCCCGGACCTTGAACAGACTCACGGCCGCCGCCAACTCGTCATCTGCAAACCCAAACAGGTCGGCATCGGTTTGGTCGGTGAATACGACGGCACTTCTAGCTAATACGGTTTCTAGGGCCACAACCTGGTCTCGAAGCTTGGCTGCCAATTCGTAGTTCTGCGACTCGCTCGCTGCGCGCATCCGCGTTTGTAGCTCATTGATGAACTCGGCATCTTGGCCAGACATGAATGAGGCGAATTTTTTTGCGATGCCACGGTGATCTTCGGCGCTGATTCGCCCTACACAAGGCGCTACACACTTGCCGATGTCGCCGAGCAGGCAAGCTCGATTGGTAGAAACGGCTCGGTCGTATACGCCAGACGAGCAACTGCGCACGGGAAAGACCTTGAGCAGTATGTCGACGGTTTCTCGAACGGCCCATGCTTTGGTGTAGGGCCCGAAGTACTTTGCGCCCTTGATTTCGCGATTTCGAGTCACAAAGACTCTTGGAACATCATTCTCGACAGTTATAGCCAGGTAAGGGTAAGACTTATCGTCTTTGAACTGAACGTTGAACTGCGGATTGAATTCTTTGATCCAAGTGAATTCGAGCTGCAGTGCTTCGAACTCGGTCTTGACCATGACCCACTGCAGATCGCGAGCAGTCTGAACCATCTTGGCAGTTCTCGGATGCAGCGAGCGGGGGTCGGCGAAATAGCTGGACAGTCGAGACCTGAGGTTTTTGGCCTTGCCGACATAGATAACTCGGCCACGCTCATCGAACCATCGATAGACACCCGGTGTCGTGGGTATCTCTGAGGTTTTCGGGCGCCAGTCGAGGTGCTTTGACATGCTAATGCGATTCGAGCAATTCGGTTAGGTACTGACCTGTGAATGATTTCTTCACCTTGGCAACTTGTTCTGGTGTGCCGGTTGCGATGATCTCTCCGCCCCTGAAGCCACCTTCTGGACCAAGGTCGATCACGTGGTCGGCGCACTTGATCACGTCGAGATTGTGCTCGATAACGATTACCGTATTGCCCTTCTCGACTAGACCATTTAGAACGAGCAGCAGTTTGCGAACATCCTCGAAGTGAAGTCCTGTGGTGGGTTCATCAAGTACGTAGATTGACCGACCGAAACTACGCTTCTGAAGTTCGGTGGCCAATTTCACACGTTGAGCCTCGCCACCAGAAAGTGTCGTCGCAGATTGACCAAGGCGAACGTAGCCAAGACCAACTTCGACCAGCGTCTGCAGATAGCGTGCAATCGCAGAGATCGGCGCGAAGAATTCGGCAGCCTCTGAGATAGGCATTTCGAGAACTTCAGCAATGTTTTTACCCTTGTAGAGCACCTGAAGGGTTTCGCGGTTATACCTCGCACCGTGGCAAACCTCGCAGGCCACGTAGACGTCAGGCAAGAAGTTCATTTCGATGCGCAGAGTTCCATCACCGGAACAGGCTTCGCAACGGCCACCTTTGACGTTGAACGAGAAACGGCCTTGCTGGTAACCGCGAGCCTTCGCTTCGCCAGTCTCTGAAAAGAGTTTGCGAATGTTATCGAAGACTCCGGTGTAAGTGGCCGGGTTCGATCTCGGAGTTCGCCCGATTGGGTTCTGATCAACGTGAATGACTTTGTCGAGAAGTTCGAGCCCCTCGATGCGAGTGTGGCGACCTGGCACGCCCTTAGCGCCGTTCAGTGCGTTAGCCAGCACCTCGTAGAGCACATCGTTTACCAGAGAAGATTTGCCCGAACCAGAGACGCCGGTAACCGCTGTGAATAGTCCAAGCGGAAATTCGACGTCAACATTCTTCAAGTTGTTTTCTTTTGCGCCGACTACCTTGATGATTCGGTTTGGGTCAATTGCTCTGCGCTGCTTAGGTAACTCGATGCGTTCGCGCCCTGCCATGAAGTTGCCGGTGATCGACGCCTTGTTCTTGAGAAGCTCAGCATAGGTGCCGCTGTGCACCACCTCACCGCCGTGAATTCCGGCTCGCGGACCGATGTCGACCACCCAGTCAGACGCCTTGATGGTGTCTTCGTCATGTTCGACCACAATGAGCGTGTTGCCAAGGTCACGAAGCTTGATCAACGTTTCAATGAGGCGTCGGTTATCGCGTTGGTGAAGCCCAATGCTCGGCTCATCGAGAACGTAAAGCACGCCGGTTAGTCCTGAGCCGATTTGAGTTGCAAGCCGGATGCGCTGCGCTTCGCCACCCGAAAGCGAACCAGCTGCTCGCTCCAGCGTTAGGTAGTCGAGGCCAACGGCCAGCAGGAAGTCGAGGCGAGCTTTGATCTCGCGCAGAACCTGTGCTGCAATCTTGGCGTCACGCTCGTCAAGGTCGATGGTTTCGAAGTACTTCACGGCTTCGAGAAGGCTCATGGCTGCGACATCCGCGATTGATTTCTCGTTGATTTTCACTGCCAGAACCTCTGGCTTCAATCGGGCTCCGTTACAACCTGGGCAAGGAATCTCGCGAAGATAGCCCGCCCATCGGTCACGACTCCAGTCACTCTCGGTCTCTAGGTGTTTTCTCTCGACATAAGAGAGCACGCCTTCGAAGCCCGAGGTGTAGCGTAGTTCGCGACCGTAGCGGTTTTTCCACTTGACCTTGACGTCAAAGTTGTTGCCAAACAGAACCGCTTCGCGAACTTCTTCATCGAGCTTCTCCCACGGAGTGTCGAGAGAAAACTCGAGTTCGTCGGCAAGACCCTGCACCATGCGTTGGTAATAAGGGAACAGCCCCTTGCCGGCCTGCGACCAAGGTAAGACAGCCCCGCCTTGGATGCTGGCGCCAGGGTCGCCGATAACCAACGTTGCATCGACTTGCATCTTGGTGCCGAGACCTGAACAAGTTGGGCACGCGCCAAATGGTGCGTTGAAAGAAAAGGTTCGTGGTTCGATTTCGGTCAGAGTTAGGGCGTGTTCGTTAGGGCACGACATTTTCTCGCTGAAGATGCGCAGCTCTTTGCTGTCGACCAGTTCAACGATCAGTCGCCCGCCGGCAAGTTTCAAGGCAGTCTCTACAGAGTCTGCTAAACGACCGGCGATCTCTGGCTTGTTTACCAAGCGGTCAACAACTACAGAAATGTCGTGTTTGAAGGTTTTCTTTAGTGGCGTGGCCTCGGCCAACACCACGGTCTCACCATCGACTACCGCGCGAGCAAACCCTTGAGAGCTAAGTTCACGGAAAAGATCAGCAAACTCACCCTTCTTTTGGTCAACGACTTGTGCCAGTAGTTGGAATCTGGTTCCCTCAGGCATTTCAAGAATTTGGTCAACTATCTGCTGTGGCGTCTGTTTTACAATCTTCTCGCCACATTCGGCGCAGAACGGCACCCCAATGCGTGCCCACAACAGCCTTAGGTAGTCGTGTATCTCGGTAATGGTTCCAACGGTTGAACGCGGATTGCGATTTGTTGACTTCTGATCGATAGAAACAGCTGGTGACAAGCCCTCAATGAAGTCGACGTCAGGTCGATCAACTTGTCCGAGGAATTGCCGGGCGTAGGCGCTAAGTGACTCGACGTAGCGGCGTTGCCCTTCTGCAAAAATTGTGTCAAAAGCTAGCGAAGACTTACCCGAACCAGACAACCCAGTGAAAACGACAAGCGAGTTTCTTGGAATCTCCAGATTGAGATTCTTTAGGTTGTGAACGCGCGCGCCGCGAACGATGAGTTTTTCGAGAGAGTTAGACACCATGCAAGTTTAAGCGTGGCCGGCCTTCTCCATCTGACGCATTTCGTACTTCAATTCAGAAATTTCGTCTCGCAGCCTGGCAGCTAGCTCGAAGTTAAGTTCCGCTGCCGCGCCCTTCATCTGCTCGTCCAGCTCAAGCACGATCTTGAGCAACTCCTCATACCCCGCTCCGGCAATGCTTTTGCGCCCCTTTAGCGGTGCGTTTGATGAGCCGCGTTTCTTGTTTGTCGAACCTTCCAGAAGTTTCGCAGTGTCTTCTTCTTCGCGCAGAATCTGGTCGGTGATGTCAGCGATCTTTTTACGAAGCGGCATCGGATCAACACCCCGTTCGGTGTTGTAGGCAACCTGCTTTGCTCGACGACGGTCCGTTTCATCGATTGCTTGGCGCATGGCATCGGTGATTTTGTCGGCGTACATATGCACTTCGCCGGTCACGTTTCTAGCCGCGCGACCGATGGTTTGAATCAGGGCCGTGGCCGAACGCAAGAAACCCTGCTTATCAGCATCCAGGATCGCCACCAAAGAAACTTCTGGCAGGTCAAGGCCCTCACGCAGCAAGTTGATGCCCACCAGAACGTCGTAAACACCTAGACGCAGCTCTCGAAGCAGCTCAACGCGCCGAAGTGTGTCGACATCGGAGTGCATGTATCGAACCCGCACGCCTGCCTCGGTTAGGTAGTCCGTGAGCTCTTCGGACATCTTCTTGGTCAAGGTCGTAACAAGTACGCGCTCTTCGCGCTCAGCACGAACCCGAATCTCCTCAAGCAGATCGTCAATTTGGCCCTTGGTTTGCTTGATCACAATCTTGGGGTCAATCAATCCCGTTGGGCGAATAATCTGTTCAACAACGCCATCGCAACGCGACATTTCGTACTTGCCAGGAGTGGCCGAGAGGTAAACCGTTTGGCCAACGCGCTCTTGAAACTCGTCCCAGCGCAATGGCCTGTTGTCCATGGCCGAAGGAAGCCGAAAGCCGTGCTCAACCAGTGTGCGTTTTCGGCTTGCGTCACCCTCATACATCGCGCCGATTTGGGGCACGGTGACATGCGACTCATCGATGACTGTTAGAAAGTCGTCAGGGAAATAGTCGAGCAGGCAACTTGGTGCACTACCAGGCGCTCTGCCATCTAGAACCCTCGAGTAGTTTTCAATTCCAGAGCAGAAGCCGATTTCGCGAATCATCTCAAGGTCAAAAGTGGTTCGCATCTTGATTCGTTGAGCCTCGAGTAGCTTGCCCTGTTGCTCGAATTCGCGAACTCTCGCAGCCATTTCATTTTCAATGTCTTCAATTGCCTGGCCCATTTTCTCGGGTGCTGTGACGTAATAGCTGGCCGGGAAGATCGCCACTGCTGACTCTTTCGAAATCACATCTCCAGTGAGCGGGTTGAGCGAATAGATAGCCTCAACTTCATCGCCGAAGAACTCGATTCGAGTTGCCGATTCGTCGTATACCGGGATGATCTCGATGGTGTCACCCTTGACCCTAAAGTTTCCGCGTGAAAAGTCGATGTCGTTGCGCTTGTATTGAAGGTCGACGAACTTGCGAATCAAAGCGTCTCTGTCGAGTTGGTCACCAACCTGGATGGCGATGCTCTGGTTTAGATACTCCGCTGGAGCACCTAGACCATAAATGCAGGATACGGTGCTCACCACGATGACGTCGCGCCTTGAGAGCAAGCTCATGGTTGCTTTATAGCGAAGCCGCTCAACTTCAGAGTTGATGCTCGAGTCTTTCTCGATGAACGTATCGGTCTGTGGAACGTATGCCTCTGGCTGGTAGTAGTCATAGTAAGAAACGAAGTATTCGACCGCGTTGTTCGGAAACATTTCGCGAAGTTCGTTGACCAGCTGCGCCGCCAAGGTCTTGTTATGCGCCAAAACTAGGGTTGGGCGTTGGATCGCTTCGATGAGCCAGGCGGTTGTGGCTGATTTTCCGGTACCTGTTGCACCAAGCAGAACGATGTCTCGCTCGCCGTTGGTGATGCGTTCGGTGAGGTCAGCGATAGCTGTCGGCTGATCACCGCTCGGGGTGTAGTCGCTGACAACTTTGAATGGCGCAAAAGACCTTGTGGGTTCCATTACTTGGCCGCCGCTCTGCGCTCTATGTCGTGCCACAGAACCTCAGCGTCATCTAGAAGGCGACCCAGAGATTGGTTTGAATTGAGAATCACATCGGCTCGATTGGCCCGCTCTGCGGCACTTGCCTGGGCTGTGATTCTTGAGCTTGCCTGCTGTGCCGTCATTCCCCGAGATTTGACCATGCGCTCTATTTGCTTGTCAGCAGGAGCCTCGACAGTCACCACGAAGTCAAAGGGTAAATCGACGGATGCTTCGACTAGAAGTGGCACGGTGTAGATGACTATCGCCCCTTCGGGGGCCTCGGCGATGGCCTCTGCTGCAAGAGAGCGAACGATCGGATGCACGATTGACTCGAGTTTTTTACGATTCTCGACGTCGTTAAACACGACTTCGGCAAGTTTCTGACGGTTCAAGTTACCTTCGTTGTCGAGTATCTGCTTGCCAAAAGTTTCAACCACGCTTGTGAAGCCGGCACTGCCAATATCGATGGCGCGTCGAGCAAGAACATCGGCGTCGATTTCATACCCTCCAAGCTCAACCCATCGCTTCGCAACAGAAGTCTTGCCTGATGCAATGCCGCCCGTAAGCCCTACTAGATACACGTCTAAAGCCTAACTAAATAAAAAGAGGAGCCACGCGAACGTGGCCCCTCTCGTTATAGGTGATTACTACTCAGCGCTCTTTAGCTTGTCGCGTAGAGCTGCTAGTGACTCATCGGCGGCAAGGGTGCCGGCTTCAGATGACTCGCTTGAGTACGAAGCCGAAGCCGATGCTGCTGCCGGAGCTGCTGCAGGAGCGTCTGGGAGCTTTGCGGCTGCCTCGTTTGCGGCTGCAACCTGTCGCTTGTGCTCTTCCCAACGGGCGTGAGCTTCTGCGTACTCCTTCTCCCACTTGGCGCGTGCTTCTTCGAAGCCAGCTTTCCATTCGTTGGTGGCTGGGTCGAAACCTTCTGGGTACTTGTAGTTTCCAGCGTTGTCGTAATCTGCAGCCATACCGTAAAGGGCTGGGTTGAAGTCGGTTCCCTGAGGGTCAACTTCCTCGTTAGCCTGCTTGAGCGATAGCGAAATGCGGCGACGCTCTAGGTCGATGTCGATGACCTTGACGAAAACGTCCTGGTTGACCGAGACAACCTGCTCGGCTAGTTCGATGTGCTTGCTCGAAAGCTCGCTGATGTGGACTAGTCCCTCGATGCCGTCGGCTACGCGAACGAATGCACCGAAAGGAACCAGCTTGGTTACCTTGCCAGGTGCGTACTGACCGATTGCGTGGGTACGTGCGAACACGGCCCATGGGTCTTCTTGAGTTGCCTTGAGTGAAAGCGATACACGCTCACGGTCCTGGTCAACCTCGAGAACCTCAACGGTTACCTCTTGGCCAATCTCAACAACCTCTGAGGCGTGCTCGATGTGCTTCCATGAAAGCTCTGAAACGTGAACTAGACCGTCTACGCCACCAAGGTCGATGAAGGCACCGAAGTTTACGATCGATGAAACAACACCGGTGCGGATCTGGCCCTTGGCTAGGTCTGCAAGGAAGGTGCTGCGGTTAGCCGACTGGCTCTCTTCTAGAAGTGCACGACGAGAAAGCACAACGTTGTTGCGGTTCTTGTCAAGCTCAAGAATCTTGGCCTCGACCTTCTGGCCTAGGTAAGGGGCTAGGTCGCGAACGCGACGCAACTCGATAAGTGATGCTGGCAAGAAGCCACGAAGGCCGATGTCAACGATGAGGCCACCCTTGACAACTTCGATGATGGTACCGGTGACGGTGCCGTCGGCTTCGCGGATCTTCTCGACGTCGCCCCATGCACGCTCGTACTGTGCGCGCTTCTTTGAAAGGATTAGGCGGCCTTCTTTGTCTTCTTTCTGAAGAACTAGAGCCTCTACGGTGTCGCCAACGGTAACGATCTCTGAAGGATCTGCATCGTGGCGGATTGAAAGTTCGCGGGAAGGAATTACACCTTCGGTTTTGTAACCGACGTCTAGAAGTACTTCGTCTCGGTCGATCTTGACAACGATGCCCTCGATTAGGTCTCCATCGTTGAAGAATTTGAGGGTTGCCTCAACCGCAGCCAGGAATTCCTCAGCAGTGCCAATGTCATTGATGGCAACCTGCTTGGTGGCCTTTTCGGTTTGGTTTGTCATATTTTGTTTTGCTCTTCTATGGACATACTCAGGTCGCAACAAAGCCTCACAACGTTAGTGAGATTCGACTGCAACAGTGGATTGGTTTTACACAAATCTGTGCCTCTATAGCCTAGCGGCTATTAGCGCTTCTAACCAGCGTTAGTGGCCCGCTGCGTCCCAAGTTTTACCGATGCCAATGTGCACCTCTAGCGGAACACTGAGTTTGACGACATTCGACATGCAGTCGACAGCAATCTCTTTCAATTTCTCTAGCTCACCGGGTGCTACTTCGAATACGAGTTCATCGTGAACCTGAAGCAGCATGCGGCTGCTTAGCCCAGCATCCGTGATTGCAGACTGAACCCTAATCATGGCAAGTTTCATGATGTCTGCGGCGGTGCCCTGAATTGGTGCATTCAGTGCCGCACGTCGCGCGTTCTCGCGCAACTGAAAAATCGGACTCTTCAGGTCGTCAAAAGGCCGGCGACGCCCGAAGGTGGTCACGGTGTAGCCGTTGAGTTTCGCGTGGTCAACTACTGAGGCTAAGTAACGTCGCACTCCCCCGAATCTTGCGAAGTAATCGGCCATCAACTCTTTCGCTTCGCCGTTGCTGATGCGTAGCTGCTTAGCAAGGCCGTACTCACTGAGCCCGTAAACCAATCCGTATGACATCGCCTTGACCTTAGAGCGCATGGCATTGGTCACGTCGACCGGACTGACGCCGAAGATTCGCGCGCCAACAAACCGGTGCAAGTCTTCTCCGGTATTGAATGCTTCGATCAAGCCTTCATCTTCGCTGAGATGTGCCATGATGCGCATTTCGATTTGTGAATAGTCGGCGGTGAGTAACGTCTCGAAGTCATCGCTAACCTCAAAGGCATCCCTTATCTCACGACCACGCTCGGTTTTAATGGGGATGTTTTGCAAATTTGGCGCTTCGCTCGAGAGGCGGCCGGTTGACGTGCCAGTTTGCACGTAGTTCGTGTGAATTCGTCCGTCGGAAGCAATGGACTTATTGAGCACTTCAACCATCTGTCGAATCTTTGTGACTTCACGATGCTTGAGAAGTGCTTCTAAGAACGGATGTTCCGTCTCTTCGAACAGCGCGTTCAAGGCTTCGGCGTTTGTTGAGAAGCCAGTCTTGATTTTCTTATTGCCAACCATTCCAAGATCTTCGAAGAGCACGGTCTGGAGCTGCTTTGGCGATGCTAAGTTGATTTCTTTGCCTATCAGAGCGAAGCAGGCGAGCTCTGCCTCGCGGATTTCGAGAGCAAGTTTGTCGAGCAAATTCGCCAAAAGTTTTTGGTTGACCTGCACGCCCGTCGCCTCCATCTTGGCTAAAACGCGGCTCGAAGGTTGTTCAATGGCTTGATAGACCTCGAGCATCTCTTGCTGTTCGACCGCCACGGCTAGTTTTTGTGCCAACAGCAGGGTAAGCCAGGCGTCAAGGGAACAATCAACTGATTCGTCAGGAATCAACTGGTTTGCATCAGCGCGTTTAACTAATAGGCCCAAGTGTTCGCTGGCAAGGTCGTCAAGTGCGTAACTGCGGCGAACCGGGTCTAGTAGATAGGCCTGAAGCAGAGGGTCTTCGATTACCGCCGTGAGCTCTATGCCGAGCTGCAGCAAATTCCTCTCTGCATCTTTAGCGCCGAAGATTGTCGCTGATTGCAGTGAGTGCAGCCAATCCCCAATTTGTTTGCTGTCAGCCACCGTCAGTGTGCAATATCTTCGTTCTTCTAAAGTGGCTGCGCCAACAGCGAGAACTCGCTCACTACTCAGCTCAAATGCCAGTGCAATGTTTTCTTGGGAAGCGAAGGAAATGAATTCCTTGACTGAGGCTGGCTTAGATTCTGGTTGGCTAGGAACGTCGAAAATTGCCGCTGCGTTTTCAATGTTCTGTGACTCAGACACGTCATCGCTCGGCGCGTCTTTCTGGGATGCGCTAGTTGCGTTTGCGCCTCGAAGTCGTAGCACTCGCTCGGTCAAGCTTCTGAATTGCAGGTTTGCAAAGACTCTTTTCACTTCGTCTTGATTCACGCCTTCAATTTTTAGGTTGTCAAGCGTTACCGGAAGATCAAGATCACGTACCAAGCGGTTTAGTCTACGGTTACGCACGGCCTCTTGTTTGTGCTCCCTAAGGCTCTCCCCTACCTTTCCGCCGAAAGAATCAGCTGCGGCGAGGATCGCTTCGAGTGAGTGGTGTTCCTGGAGCCACTTGGCAGCTGTCTTAGGGCCTACTCCAGGTATGCCGGGCAAGTTGTCTGAAGTTTCACCGACCAGCGCAGCAAGATCGGAGTATTGATTGGCGTGCACACCGTATTTCGCATAAACCGCTTCATCGTTCATCCGTGCCAAATTCATGACACCTTTTACGGGATAAAGAATCGTGGTGTTTTCAGAAATCAACTGAAACGTGTCTCGGTCACCCGAGACTATGAACACTTCGTATCCGGCGTCGTCGCCCATTTTCGACAGAGTTGCAATGACGTCGTCTGCCTCATAGTTGACCTTCGTTACGGTCACGATATTCATGGCGGCCAACGCTTCGGTCAACAGCTCAGTTTGCCCGTTGAATTCCGGTGGAGTCTCACCTCTCGTGCCTTTGTAGGCCGGGTATTCATCGGTTCTGAATGAAGATCGGGACAAGTCGAATGCCACGGCCATGTGTGTCGGTTGCTCGGCCTGAAGAATGTTGAGCATCATTGAGATGAAACCGTGCACAGCGTTGGTGTGTTGGCCAGCCGAGGTTTTGAAGGAATCCGGGCTCAGTGCGTAGAACGCCCTGAATGCAAGGGAATGCCCATCAATGAGCAGCAGGGTAGGCTTGGCAACAGCGTTCATAACGCAAGCCTAACCGTCATTCACACGCCAACTACGGAGCAAGATGCCTGACATGAATGCCAAGTTGTCACCAGCCGCCGCTGAACTAATGAAAGAACGTGGATTAGGCGAACTTGCTGAGCGGATGGGCATCATGTTGCTCGAACTTAGTGCTGAGCGCGCTGTAGCAACTATGCCGGTTGAGGGAAATCGCCAACCGCTCGGACTATTACATGGCGGAGCATACGTAGTTTTGGCTGAAACACTTGGTTCGTTTGCTGCCAATGTCTGGGGCCAGCCTCTTGGAAAGTTTGCTGTTGGTATTGAAATTAACGCGTCTCACACCAAATCTGCAACGGCTGGCGAAGTTACCGCCACTTGCACGGCAATCAGCTTGGGAAAAACCCTGACTCTGCATGAAATCGCCGTAGTGGATGCTTCAGGAACCAGACTATCCACTGTTCGAATTACTAACCTGCTAAGAGATCGACGTTCTGAGGGCTAAATACAGATCTAGTCTTCTTCGGCTTTAGGTTTGTCTTGGAGTTGCTCGATAACCGTTTTTGCCACCTGGGCCATGGTCAGACGTCTGTCCATCGAACTCTTTTGAATCCATCTAAAGGCGTCTGGCTCGTCTTTCACAAGATTCTTAGCAATCAGAAGCCCTTTTGCGCGATCAACCAATTTTCGAGTTTCTAAGCGCTCGGCTAGGTCGGCGATTTCAACCTCTAGGGCGCCTAGTTGCGCATGACGACTAAGTGCGATTTCGATCGCTGGTAACAGATCGTTTGGCGAGAATGGCTTCACAACATACGCCATAGCGCCAGCCTCAGACGCCCGTTCAACTAGCTCTCGCTGGCTGAAAGCGGTTAGCAGAACTACCGGAATCTTCAGTGCTGAAATCTTCTCTGCCGCTTCAATGCCATCCATCTTCGGCATTTTGATATCCATGACGATAACGTCAGGTCTGTGCTCAGTTGCGAGTGCTACAGCGGCCTCACCGTCTCCGGCTTCGGCAATCACATCGAAACCGTATTCGCGCAGGGTTTCAACGATGTCCAAGCGAATGATTGATTCATCCTCGGCAACCAAAGCTGTGCGACGCGTTTGTTCTGACATGGCTGTTACTTTATAGGATGCACGGCACAAAACTGGGCTGAAACTTTAGATAGACTAAGAAACGTTGTTTCGGCCGGAATGGCGGAACGGCAGACGCGGAGCACTCAAAATGCTTTGTCCGAAAGGGCGTGTGGGTTCGAATCCCACTTCCGGCACAAAAAAAGCGGCGATCAAATCTGATCGCCGCTTTTTCTTTGAGTTGCTAACCTCTGTTGTATCCAGGAACCGCCACATTCAGTGCGTCACCAACTTTGTGAACTCGCAGCGAGTTCGTTGATCCTGGGATGCCGGGTGGTGTACCAGCGACGACGACAACTTCGTCACCAATCTGGCACAGACCTTCGCGAAGTACGATTTCGTCGACCTGGTGCATCATTGCGTCTGTATGGGTAACCTTCTCAACCAAGTAAGTCTCAGACCCCCAAGACATAGCGAGACGGTTTCTTGTTTCAACGCTTGGCGTAAATGCCAGGGTTGGAACTGATGACCGAAGTCTCGAAACTCGTCTGAATGAGTCTCCACTCTCGGTAAAGACACAAACGTACTTTGAGCCAAGGAGCTCAGCGATCTCAACGGCTGCAAGTGAAACAGCGCCTGAGTGCGTGTGAGGGCGGGTGCCTAGAGGAGGAATGCGATCCATTCCGTTCTCTTCGGTCGATTCAACGATTCGAGCCATGGTTGCAACGGTTTCGACTGGGAACTTTCCAACCGAGGTTTCGCCTGACAACATGACAGCGTCTGCACCATCGAGAATTGCGTTAGCCACGTCAGATGCTTCCGCGCGCGTCGGGCGTGCGTTTTCAATCATCGATTCGAGCATCTGGGTGGCGACGATTACTGGCTTCGCCCATCGACGCGACAGTTCAACGGCGCGTTTTTGAACGAGTGGCACTTGCTCTAGAGGCAGCTCAACGCCAAGGTCTCCACGCGCTACCATCACGCCATCGAATGCGTCGATAATCTCTTCAAGCGCCTCTACGGCTTGAGGTTTCTCTACCTTCGCGATCACTGGCAGGTACTTACCCTCCTCTTTCATGATTTCGTGAACGCGAACGATGTCTGAAGCGTTACGAACGAAAGAAAGGGCGATGATGTCTGCGCCAAGCTTTATGGCCCATCGAAGATCTTCTTCGTCTTTCTCAGAAAGGGCAGGAACGTTTACGGCTACGCCAGGTAGGTTGATTCCCTTGTTGTTGCTAACCGGTCCAGGTACTTCGACGACCGTAGTGACAGTTGTGGCGGTGACTTCGGTGGCGCGAAGACCAACCTTGCCGTCGTCAATGAGCAGCTGATCGCCAACACTTACATCGCCAGGCAGACCCTTGAATGTGGTGCCACAAATGTTGACGTCACCTTGAATTTCTTCAGTCGTAATTTTGAAGGTTGCGCCCTTTTCGAGCATGACGGGTCCATTTGCGAAGCGACCAAGACGGATCTTTGGGCCCTGGAGGTCGACCAAGATTCCAACGGCCTTGCCGGTGTCTGCAGCCGCTTTACGTACGTTGTTGAACACCTCCTCGTGCACGTCATATGAACCATGGCTCAGGTTCATTCGTGCTACGTCGACGCCAGCTTCGATGACGGCGCGAATCTGCTCGTAGCTCGAAGTAGCTGGCCCAAGTGTCGCGACAATCTTTGCGCGTCTCATCATTTCCTCATTCTTGTTTATGGTCTTTTTAGACCCCGGCCAACTAGCCTCAGCTGTAGACCGAGATTGGTTGATCGGTTGGTTTAACCGGAGCTGGCAGCTCCGTACTTCCTTCTAGGTGTGCGTCAATTGCCGCAGCAGCCGC
This sequence comes from Actinomycetota bacterium, assembly GCA_039805305.1. Taxonomy (GTDB): domain Bacteria; phylum Actinomycetota; class Actinomycetes; order Actinomycetales; family Microbacteriaceae; genus Rhodoluna. Next base: position 4,114 of record JBDLUM010000023.1, on the reverse strand, counting down.
TCTTCCTTCAGCGATTGCCCAGACAATGAGGCTTTGGCCTCGACCGGCGTCACCGGCTACAAACATCCCAGGAATGTTGGTTTCCCAACGGTCGTCGCGATTTATGTTGCCACGAGAATCTAGGTTTGCTTGTACCTGTTGCTCAAGCGTGTCGCTCTCGACGCCAGTGAATCCAAGGGCCAACAGTACTAAGTCAGCCTGTATTACTTGCTCAGTCCCCTGCTTCGGACGGCGTTTGCCGTCGACGAACTCAGTTTCGGCCACCTTGATACCGGTCACCTGACCGTCTTTACCTTCAAACGCAACTGTTGAGGCAAGGTACTTACGTTCGCCGAATTCTTCGTGAGCGCTTGCGACTTCAAAGAGAGTTGGGAAAGTCGGCCAAGGTTGGTCAGCACGTCGTTCAGATGTCGGTTGCGTTCCGATAGCCAACGTGGTGACCGAAGCGGCTCCCTGTCTAGTCGCGGTTCCTAGGCAGTCTGCCCCTGTGTCTCCACCGCCCAAGATAACAACGTGCTTGCCCTTGGCGGATATTTGATTAACAACCGAGTCACCGGCCACAGCCTTGTTTGCCTGGGTCAAGTACTCCATGGCGAAGTGAACACCGACGAGTTCGCGGCCATCCACCTTTAGATCGCGAGGCTTCGTAGCACCGGTCGCAACCAATACTGAGTCGAAGCGGGTCTTCAGTTCTTGCCAAGAAATGTCTTTACCGATCTCGACTCCGGCTCTAAATCGAGTACCTTCGGCTTCCATCTGCTTGATACGGCGTTCTAGATGAATCTTTTCCATCTTGAAATCTGGAATGCCATATCTGAGTAGTCCACCAATTCGATCGTCACGTTCGTATACCGCAACGGTGTGACCGGCTCGCGTGAGTTGTTGGGCAGCGGCCAGACCAGCCGGGCCCGAGCCAACCACGGCAACAGTTTTTCCCGTTAAGCGCTCTGGTTGATGAGGCTGTACAAATCCATTGTCGAAGGCATCATCAATGATCGAAACTTCAATCTCTTTGATTGTGACCGCGGGTTGGTTGATACCGAGCACACAAGCGCTCTCGCATGGTGCTGGGCAGAGTCGACCGGTGAATTCTGGAAAGTTGTTGGTCTTGTGCAGTCGCTCTATTGCCGATTTGTTGTCTTCTCGCCAAGTCAGATCGTTCCACTCTGGAATCAAGTTACCTAGCGGGCATCCTTGGTGGCAAAAAGGCACGCCACAGTCCATGCAGCGCGACGCCTGGGCTGTAATAACGCCTTTATCACGTCGCTCGTAAACCTCTTTCCAGTCGAGTATTCTCACTGGAACTGGGCGACGGGCGGCGGTTTCACGGTCGGTTACTTTTAGAAATCCACGTGGGTCAGCCATTTGTAACCTCCAAGATCTTCTTCCAAGTTTCATCACCGTCGGGATTCAAGCCCGCTGACATTGCCTTCTCGCGAACTTCTAGCACGTTCGCGTAGTCACGCGGCATAACCAAAGTGAAGTCTCGAGAAACAGCCTCAAAATCCGCGAGCATCCGCTCGGCCAAAAGAGACCCAGTCGAGGTCTGGTATTCCGTCAAGACGGTGAACAACAGCTCCTTAGACAACGCATCTAGCTCAAGTAACTTCAGTTCTCCATTGGCGAGGGCCTCTGGGTTGATTCGGTCAGCTCGGAGTTTGTAGACCAGGGCTCGCCCACCTGACATTCCCGCACCAAGATTGCGCCCTGTTTTCCCCAGAATTAAGGCCACACCACCTGTCATATATTCGAGAGCGTGGTCACCTACACCTTCAACGACTGCGGTAACGCCAGAGTTTCTCACCAAGAAACGCTCGCCGACAATTCCTCGAATGAAGATCTTGCCGCTGGTCGCTCCATAACCGATCACATTTCCCGCAATGATGTTTTGCTCAGCCGCATAACTACTGGAACGGTCTGGTCTAATGCTGATCTGGCCGCCCGAGAGCCCCTTGCCTACGTAGTCGTTTGCATCGCCCTCTAGTGTCAGTGAGATACCTCGAGGGACGAATGCGCCAAATGACTGACCGGCAGCACCTCGGAGTCGAATGTCGATCGTGCCATCAGCGAGGCCTTGTTCTGCGTAACGCTTCGTTACTTCGTTTCCAAGCAGGGTTCCAACAGCCTGATCAACGTTTGAAATTGGTAGCTCTATGGATACTCGCTGCGCATCTTCTAACGCGCTGGACGCCAACTCAAGAAGTTTGAAATCGAAGTGCTTTTCGAGTTCGTGGTCTTGCGTACTCACTCTACGTCGCGGCGAATCGGCCGGAACGCTTGGTGCTGCAAGGATGGGAGTTAGGTCTAACCCGTCAGCTTTCCAGTGGGTGATCGCTCGGTTTACGTCGATCAACTCGCTGTGACCAATTGCCTCGTCGAGATTGCGGAACCCCAGTGCTGCAAGATATTCGCGCACTTCTTGAGCCAAAAATTCGAAGAAATTCACTACGTGATCGGCTTGCCCCGTGAAACGCTCTCGAAGCTTAGGGTTCTGCGTAGCCACACCAACCGGACAGGTGTCAAGATGACAAACTCGCATCAGAATACAGCCAGAGACTACAAGTGGTGCGGTGGCGAAACCGTATTCCTCAGCCCCTAGCAGAGCCGCGATTATGACGTCGCGCCCCGTCTTCATCTGTCCGTCTACCTGAACCGAAACTCTGCCTCGTAGCCCATTGACCATGAGCGTTTGTTGTGCTTCCGCTAAGCCAAGCTCCCAAGGGGTACCTGCGTGCTTTAGCGAGTTGAGCGGTGAAGCGCCGGTGCCACCATCAAAGCCAGAAACGAGGATGACGTCGGCCTTGGCCTTGGCAACACCAGCCGCTACCGTTCCAATTCCAACCTGACTCACGAGCTTTACGTGAACTCGGGCCTCTCGGTTTGCGCGCTTTAGGTCAAAGATAAGTTGCTTCAGGTCTTCGATTGAGTAAATGTCGTGGTGAGGTGGAGGCGAAATAAGGCCCACACCGGCAGTGGCATGCCGAGTTCTGGCGATCCAAGGGTAAACCTTGTTTGGTGGCAGTTGCCCGCCTTCACCTGGTTTTGCTCCCTGCGCCATTTTGATCTGAATGTCGTCTGCGTGGCTGAGGTACATGCTGGTTACACCAAATCGACCCGACGCAACCTGCTTGATGCTGGAGCGCCTGGTTGGGTCTAGAAGGCGTTCAACGTCTTCGCCACCTTCACCTGTGTTTGATTTAGCGCCAAGTCGGTTCATTGCAATTGCTAATGTCTCGTGTGCCTCTGGCGAGATTGAACCATAAGACATGGCTCCCGTTGAAAATCGTTTCACAATTGACGAAATTGGTTCAACTTCATCAATGGGCACAGCGGGCCTTACACCTTCACGCAGCGTAAAGAGTCCGCGCAGCGTCATCAACCGTTCCGCTTGGTCATCTACCGAGGCCGTGTACTGCCTAAAGATGTCCATGCTCTTGCTCTTAGTGGCATGTTGAAGCTTGAAAATCGTTTCAGGGCTGAACAGGTGCGGGGCACCGTCGCGTCGCCACTGGTACTCCCCTCCTGTTTCAAGCGCTGTGTGTGGGTTTGTAGCTCGATCGAGCGGATACGCTGTCTTGTGTCGAGCGGCGATCTCGGCGTGGATGACCTCAATGCCGATACCTCCGAGCTGGCTAACCGTTCCGGTGAAGTATGTGTCGACAAATTCTTGGCTCAGACCAATAGCCTCAAACACTTGAGCGCCGGAGTAAGAGGAAACCGTCGAGATTCCCATCTTCGACATGATCTTCAGAACACCTTTGCCGAGTCCCTTGATGAGGTTGGCATGCGCTTTTTTCACCGTGAGACCCGCCAGCTCGCCGGTAAGCACCATCTGCTCGACGGATTCCATAGCCAGGTAAGGGTTGATCGCCGCTGCCCCGTACCCGATGAGCGCGGCCACGTGGTGAACCTCGCGTACATCTCCGGCTTCAATGACAAGGCCTAGGCGAGTCCTGTTACCGGTTCTAATCAAGTGATGGTGCACGGCAGAGGTAAGAAGAAGCGAAGGGATTGGCGCAAGGTCGCGGTTGCTGTCTCGGTCGCTAAGGATCAAGTAGGTCACGCCAGCAGAAATTGCAGCGTCGACTTCTTCAAAGATTTCGCGGATGCGGGA
>JBDLUM010000022.1:0-34050 GCA_039805305.1 Actinomycetota bacterium | reverse complement strand
GTTTGCGGGTTGCTCGCTAGGAGCATCCGAGTTATTGGGTTAGCCTAGAAATACACGGGAGTTTGGTTTCACCTTACTGAGAGGAAGACTTCGTAGTCTTCGACCGTCAAACCTGATCTGGGTAATGCCAGCGCAGGGAGGACCTCAACCCGTGCCCGTTTTTCGCTAGAGAAAGGGCACGAAAGTGCAGATTAACAACACACGGATGCTTCGCGGCCTAGCCGCCGCAGCGACCCTCGCGCTGGCCGCGGTCACGTTGGGTGGTTGCACCACAACGAGCACCAAGGCGGTAGCCATCGCCAGCCACGATTCGTTCATCATTCCCGATGAGTTGATCAACAAATTCAAAACCGACACCGGCTTTTACCTCGAGGGCGGTGCCAAGCTTGGCGACACCGGCGAACTTACTAACAAGTTGGTGCTGACCAAAGACTCTCCGGTGGCCGACCTGGTATTCGGTATCGACAACACCTTTGCTGGAGTGGCCGAGGCGAACGGAATCATCGACGGCGACCTGGTTGCCATCGACTATGCCGACGTTTGCTTCAACTACGACAAGAAGTGGTTCGCCAAGGCGGGGCTAACGCCGCCGAACAATTGGCGCGAATTGACCGACAAAAAGTATGAAGGTCTGACCGTGGTGCAGAACCCGGCGACCTCGTCGACCGGTTTGGCTTTCTTGTTCGCAACCGTCGCAAAGCTGGGCGAAGACAACTGGCAAACCTGGTGGGCCAACCTTCGCGACAACGGTCTCAAGGTGACTGCCGGATGGGAAGACGCCTACTACATCGAATTCACCGGTGGTGGCGGTGCAGGTAAGTACCCGATCGTGCTGTCTTATTCTTCGAGCCCAGCCTTCACGATCGACGCTGCCGATGGCGAGAGCACCACTGCGTCGATTAACAGCGACTGCTTCAGACAGATCGAGTACGCGGGTGTGCTCAAGAATGCCAAGAATCCTGAAGGCGCACGAGCGATGCTCAAGTTCATGTTGACCAAAGAGTTTCAGACCGCCATGCCGGGCGCAAACTACGTTTACCCAATCGACGAATCGGTCGAGTTGCCGCAAGTGTGGGCAAAGTTCGCGCCAGCATCCGAGTCTTTTGTAGATGTGAGCGGTCTCGACTTCGATGCCAATCGCAAAAACTGGCAAAAGCAGTGGCTCGAAATAGTGCAGAAGTAGCGTCGACCCAAGCCACATGAAACTGAGCAAGCGACTGGGCCTTTGGGCGATAGCGGTGGCCGTAATCGGCGTGCTGTTCTATCTGCCGATGGTTCGGGTGCTGGCTCAAGGGTTGGTCGGCGACTGGCATGCGACTCTCGCCGAGCCACGGGTGCTCGATGCGATTTGGTTCACTACTTGGCAAGCCGCGCTGTCGACTCTGATTTGTTTGGTGATGGGTTTGCCGGCCGCCTATGTGCTCTACCGGCGTCGCAGCCCCGGCGCTCGCGTGCTTCGTGCCCTGCTAACGGTGCCTTTCGCACTACCCACCATCGTGACCGCCATCGGTTTTACGGTTTTTAGAACGCAGGATGTTTGGCACGGCGGCACCGCAGCCGACTCGTTCTTCGATAACCCGGTCACGTGGATCATCGCCGCCCACATTTTCGTGAACTTCAGCGTAATCACGCGCGTGGTTGGCTCGACCTGGGTTTCGCAATCGCCAGACATCGAAGAGGCGGCGGCACTGGCCGGGGCTGGGCGGTTTCGAATCTTCTGGTCGATTAGCCTGCCGCAACTTCGACCTGCACTGGTGTCGGCCGCGTTCACCGTCTTTCTTTATTGCACGGCGAGCTACGGCTTGATTTTGGTTTTGGGTGGCGGGTTGGTCAACTCGATCGAAACCGAGATTGCCATTGCCGCCAATCAGTTTCTAGACCTGCAAGAAGCCGGCACGCTAGCTCTGTTTCAAACCCTGCTCAGCGTTGCCGTGTTTGCCATCAGCACAACGGGTTCGCGCTCGAAGATCGGCTTCGACGTGCAAGACATTGACGATGGCAAGAAGGCGATTGACCGCCGCGACCTGCCGGTGGTCGTGATCACGTGGGTTTCGATTCTGCTCACGCTGGCACCCCTGACGCTCATTGTGCACCGCGCCTTCACCGACGAGGCAGGCATGCTCACGCTCGACTACTTCGCCGCCCTCGGCACCAACGGAGCGCGTGATCTGCTCGACATCACAATCGGTCAGGCGGCGCTCAATTCGCTGCGCAACGTCGTGGTGGCCACCCTGCTGGCCGGCGTGATCGGCACACTCGTTGCCTACCTTTTGTCGCGACCAGCCAAGACGCGCGGCCTTCGTTTGGCCAACCGGATGCTCGACATCGTGTTCTTGCTACCGCTCGGTGTTTCAACCATCGTGTTGGGTCTTGGCTACCTGATCACTTTCGGTAGCGGTTGGTTTGCGCTGCGCTCAAGTTGGTTGGTGGTTCCACTCGTGCAGGGATTGATGGCTTTGCCTCTGGTGGTGCGCATCGTGCTGCCGGCCTTGCAGGCCTCGAGCGACGAAATGGGCGAGCAAGCGGCGACCGACGGCGCGGGTGATTTGACCGCGTTCTTCAAAGTTGAACTACCGATGGCGCGCGAGGCGGTTAGCGCAGCGTTTGGTTACGCGGCCATTGTTTCGATCGGTGAGTTTGGTGCGGCAAGCCTGTTGGCCTATGGCGACCAAGCCACTCTGCCAACAGTGCTCTACCAACTGGTTAGCCGCCCCGGCGGCGACAACTACGGCATGGCGATGGCCATGAGCGCGATTGTGATTGCCCTAACCTACGCCGTGGTGTTCGCCTCTAGCTTGCCGGCAAAAAATCGAACTCGACCCCGGCACCTGAGAGCCTCGACTTAATAACGGCGATCGACTCGGGGTTTTGGTCGACCATCACAAACTTGCGACCGAGCGCGGCAGCAACCGCTCCCGTGGTGCCCGAACCGGCAAAGAAATCGAGAACCAAATCTCCCGGCGCACTTGAGGCCTGAATCACTCGACGTAAAATGCCTTCAGGCTTTTGGGTCGGGTAGCCGGTCTTTTCTTTGCCGGTGGGCGAAACGATGGTGTGCCACCAGACATCCGTGGGAAGTTTGTCTCTGGCCACCTTCTCGGGAGTCACCAGGCCAGGTGCCATGTAAGGCTCGCGGTCAACGGCATCTGAGTCGAAGTAATAGTTCTTCGGGTTCTTCACATAAACCAAAATGGTGTCGTGCTTGGCCGGCCAACGGTTCTTTGGCTTGCCGCCGTAGTCATAGGCCCAGATGATTTCGTTCAAGAAGCACTCGCGACCGAACAGGGCGTCGAGCAAAACCTTGGCGTAGTGAGCCTCACGGTAGTCGAGGTGCAGATAGAGGGTGCCGGTTTCACGAAGCACGCGCCAAGCCTGCTCTAGTCTCGGCTCTAGAAAACCCCAGTAGTCGGCAAACTCGTCGTCATAGCTGAGCACCGTCGAGCGAATGGTTTCGTAGCGCTGACCTTTGAACCCAACTCGGTCGCCGGTTTCGCTGCGCTTGGTGATCGAGCCACCGCGCTCTTGCTTGCGACCGGTGTTAAAAGGAGGGTCGACATAGATGAGTTGCACCGATTCTTCGGGCATAGACTTCAGAACAGCGAGGTTATCGCCCTCATAGAGTTTGTTCGTCAGCACAGAGAAGAGATTAACAGCATGAGCACCGAAGTAATTCACAACACCGACCAAAACCGTTACGAGATCTGGCTCGATGGCGAAAAGGTTGGTCACGCAGATTATTCGCGGATGCCCGGTCAGATGCACCTCGTGCACACCGAGGTAGACCCGGCTCACCAGGGCAAGCAGCTCGCCAGTATTTTGATGCAGGGTCTGGTTGACGATGTTCGCGCCACCGGCGGCATCAAGTTGGTGCCAGTTTGCAGCTACACCGTGATGTGGCTCAAGCGTCACGAAGAGCAGCACGACCTTCTCGGTGTCGACATCGACGAAGCGGTTGCCGCCTGCCGTCTGCCAAAAACTGGCCACTAGTAAAAAACGTCTAGCCGTTTCGACTAGCCGGCGCTTCTAGCGAACGTCTCCTTCGCCGCCACCGCCACCGCTATCGAACGGCGATTCGTAAGCGCCCGGCTGATAACCGTCGATGCCGTTGCGCTGGTTTGACTCCTGGTTGGGGTCAAGTTCGGTTGCAACCCCAGCGGCCGGCGGCGTGTAGGTCGCGGGGCTAAACAAAAACGCGAAGAGTGCCGCGAGGCATCCGGGTTTAGAGCTTGGCATCTAACCAAGCCAGTAGGTCAGCGAAAACCTCGTCTTTATTGGTCTCGTTATAAACCTCGTGGCGAGCACCCTCGTAGATGAACATGGTGACATCGTCGAGGCCGGCGCGCAGATAGGCGTTGACCAGTTTCTCGTTCGACGGGCCAGCACCGATCGGGTCGTCAGAACCGGCCAGCACCAAAATAGGCAAATCAGAGCGGATGCTCGAACTCGGCTTCTGGAACAACTTGAGTGCATTCGGCACACCGAAAACCTTGGCTGCATCGGCATAAAAACACTTTGGGTCGGCGACGAACTTGGCACCAACGGCAGGGTCGCGGCTGAGCCATTCGAATCCGGTGGCATCGGCATCTTTCGCCCACTTCTTATTGAAGGCACCCATGCCCATGCTGCCCGGCCAAACCAGTGCCGACCCTGAGAGCACGCAGGCTGCATATTCGTTTGAATACTTCTTGATGAGCACCTGAGAAATGAATGAGCCGTAGGAGTGGCCGGCCAACACGATTGGCAGAGAGGCGTTCTCGGCGGCGATCAGCTTGGTGAATTCGTGAACCTGTTCGTAGGCGGCATCCATGCCACCGGGGCCTAGATTGCCCAGCACCTTGGTCTGACGCGAAGCAACCTGAGCTTGGCCGGTTGTTCCGTGACCGCGGTGGTCATCGGCGTAAACCGAGAAGCCTGCGCGATTAAGTCGCGCGGCGAAGTCGTCATAACGGCGCGCGTGCTCGCCTAGGCCGTGAGCCACCTGAACCACGCCTCTTGGGTTGGCAACTGGCCACTCATAGAATGTGATTTCGACGCCGTGAGAGTCGGTGAATGTGCGAACGATTGGTAGCTCTGTCATGGCTCAAACACTACTCCGTGGGCGCGACAACTAACGCGATAATCTTGCAGCTAGGTTAGATGACTTCACCTAAAGCACCCAGCCCGCTTTCAGCAAACTCCCAACTAGGGGCACCAGAGTTAGACCCGTGAACCAGACAATGCAACTAGACCGGCAAGAGACCAAGGCCGGCACCGCGCCGCTCGCACTCTCACCTGCCCCCGAAAAGTTGCTTCTGGCCCGCCCCAACAGCCGCGTTCGACTAGGTGCCGCCAAGATGCAGAGCATCAAACGTAGCCAAGACCTGGTCGAGTTTCTCGGTTACTCAACCGCTTTGTTTATCACCGTCATGTTCTTGCTCGACGGTGCCGTGTCTCAAATCGTGGATGTTCCGACCGCACTCTCGGCCATCTCAAGACTCACGGCTCTGGTGGCAACCGACCTACTACTTATACACATCTTGCTCGTGGCCCGTGTTCCATGGATCGAACGGCTCTACGGTCACGATCGAACCACCCAAGCGCACAAAAAGCTCGGCAAGCCGATTCTTTATCTGGTGCTTGCCCACTTTGCAGCATCCCTCGTTCAATACGCGATTCTCGACGGCCAAAACCTCTGGGACACTTTCTTATTTTTGTTTTTCGATGTTGCCGACATGTGGACGGCGACTATTGCTCTTGCCCTGATGATCACCGTGGTCGTCACCAGCATCAACATGGCACGCAAAAAGCTGAGCTACGAAGCTTGGTACATCGTGCACCTACTTTCTTATGGCGCTGTGATGCTCGCGATTCCACACCAGTTCTCGACCGGCAGTGACATTGCCGGCAAGCCTATTCAGCAAACATTCTGGGTAGCCCTCTATTTCTTCGTGGCGCTAAACCTGGTTTGGTACCGCCTGCTTAGCCCCGTGGTCAAGTCGCTTCGTCACAACCTGCGCGTTGACAAGGTGGTGCGCGAATCTTCAGACACGGTCAGTATCTACATCGGTGGCAAGCGTCTCGAGGCAATTGGAGGCAAGGCCGGTCAGTTCTATCTGCTTCGCATCATGACCGCGAGCCAGTGGTTTAGGCCTCACCCTTTCTCAATCTCAGCTGCACCCAATTCGCGCTATGTTCGCTTCAGCATCGGCAACCGCGGTGACGACACCTCGCTAATGCCATTCCTGCGCAAAGGCACCCGTGTGATTCTCGAAGGCCCATACGGAGTCTTCACCGAAGACCGCCGCAGCAAGCCCAAGGTCACGCTGATTGCGGCTGGCATCGGTGTTCCACCGATTCGCGCACTTGCCGAATCGATGGCGGCCAAGGCCGGCGACATCCAAGTGATTTATAGAACTCGTAACGAAGACGACGCAGCCTTGCTCGAAGAACTTCGAACCGTTTGCGACATTCGCGGGTTTGGCTTGCACGTTTTGACCGGTTCACGTGGCGAAGGCGCAGCGTGGATGCCCGCTGGTGATGTTCGCCCCGACCACCAACGTTTACTCGAACTAGTACCCGATGTAGCCGGTTCCGATGTCTTCATCTGCGGCCCAGCAGCCTGGACCAAAGCGGTCGAAAAGACCCTGCGCCGAGTTGGCACCCCTGCCAACCAAATACACGCAGAGGAGTTTGCCTGGTGAGACAGACAACCAAAGCAATAGTCAGCATCGCTTCGATTGGCTTGATCGCGGCGTCTTACAAGTTCGGACTCGATGCGCCGGCGGCATTCGCCAACGCCGAGGCTCTGACCCAGGCTCAAAAGCCGAGCCAAAACGCAGGTCAACCTAGCGCGACGCCAAACAACCCGACTCAACCGAACTTGGCTCCGTCGACACCAGTCACTCCAGCTCAACCAGGCTCACCGGCAAAACCTTCGGCCAAGCCGATTGTGCCTGCAAAACCAAGCAGCGGTTCTGGTTCGTCGAGTGGGTCTGGCTCATCCACAGGCTCAGGTTCGACAGGCTCAGGAACAACAGACCCAGGCTCAGGCTCAACCAACTCTGGCAACACCGGTGGAGGCACCGGCACCACAACTGCAACCGAAATCACCAAAACCGGTAGCTCTATTCGATACCGCTTCGGCACCATCCAAGTTTCAGTCACCAAGACCGACGGAAAGATTTCTTCGGTGAACCTGCTGCAGGCTGGCGCTACCGGTGGTCGCAGTCAGGCCTTCGACTTCTTGGTTCAGTACTCCATCGACGCTCAGGGCTCGAGTTTCGCAAACATCAGCGGTGCCACCTACACCACAGATGCCTTCAAGCAGTCGCTCGACGCAGCGTTGGCGCAGTTCTAATCCATGCCATACACGACCGAACGAATTCCAACCCGTAAAAAGTGGGTAGTGTCGACCGCGACCATCGCAACTCTGTCTATTGCCGGCGCGCTTGGTGTCGACGTTTGGTTGAACGACTCATCGTTGATTTCGAGCATCACTCCCGACTTACAAAAGCCAGATCAAACGGTGACCGGCGATGCCGTGCCTTATGCGTTTGGCACGGTTCAGCTTGAGGTGGTTCGCATCGACGGGAAGCTAGCCGAAATCAATCTGATTCAGGCTGATGCCAACTATGGCCGAGAGCAGGCTTTTGCGCTTCTGCAAAAGTCGGCACTCGAAGCCCAGGGCACCGACTTTGCTAACCAGAGCGGTGCCACCTACACGACCGACGCTTTCAAGACCGCACTCGAGTCGGCTATCTCTAAACTCTCTTAGGTGAACCAAATCGAGCAGCGCACCTTTGACCACCACGAACCCTGCATGGGCACGGTATTTCGCTTTGCTGGTCGCACTCCACTCAACGAGCAAGACCACGCGGATGCTCTGACTCAGGCCTGTGCATTTCTGCACGCTACCGACGCGGTGTTCAGCCTTTACAAACCAGAGTCACCGCTAAGCCAACTTGCGCGTGGTGAGACCAAGGTTGCCGACCTAAACCCGATTGTCGACGAGATCTGGAACGCGTGCGAGGCATGGTCTGCCGAAACCGACGGCTGGTTCAACGCATTCACTCCCGACCGCATCTTCGACCCGAGCGGTTTGGTTAAAACCTGGGCCGCCGCCGAAGCCGGTCGCGTGCTGCTGGCTGCCGGAGTCACCGACTTTGCCATCAACGCCGGTGGCGATGTGTGGCTGGCCGATGGAGTTACAGGTGAACGCAGCTGGAAGGTCGGCATCTCGAAACCGGTCACGATCGCAAGCCCCGAGGCGGGCATCCTCACCGTATTTGATCTGTTCAATTCACCGATGCGCGCCGTGGCCACTTCTGGCACCGCCGAACGCGGCCTGCACATTTGGAACCCACGCAGTTATGAGTTCGCCGAAAACGAGCTGATTCAGGTCACCGTGATCGCCGATGATTTGATCAAGGCAGACGTTTGGGCGACCGCCGCATTCGCAGAAGGCGTGGATGCTGTGGCCAGACTAAATCGCGTGCCCAACCTCGAGGCGCTGTTCGTGCTTCGCGACGGCGGGCTGGCCGGCACCGACGGGCTCGTGAACTACTTCGCCAAGGTTGAGGGCGAGTAATTCTTGTAATTCGGTTGGCTCACCGAGCCACAAGTTTTGTTATTCGCGACCTGGCCACAGGCTAGGTGCTGCCTCGCGTCCCTTTGGCAGCGCCACCGCGGCATCCCAGTCGGTAACCCACTTTGGTAGCTCAGGTGTCGGGGCGTTCCAGCCACCGAGTGCCTCGATTACCTCTTCAGAAGTGGGAATGCCTCGCGGAGATTTCAAGAACCGAATCTTCACCACAGACTCGGCGTGAATCTCGCCGGCCACCACAAAACGTTGCTGAATGAAAAACGCCACGTCGTTCCATCCGAGCAGGGCTGTTTCGATCGAGAACACTTGCCAGGGGGTAAGTGACTTTCTAAACGTGATGGTCTCGCCAACAACAACCGGATGCAGCTTGGCGCGCTTGGCTTTAGCCCAAGATCCCGAACGCTTGAGGGTGTCGAAGCGACCGAGGTCGAGAAGCGTTAGGTAAACGCCGTTGTTCATGTGGTTGAAAATATCGAGGTCGCTCGGCCAAACTCTAAAGTTTCGCTTGCCAACCTGGTGCAGTTCTAGCGGCCCGCGCGAACGCCACGAAAGTAGCGCCCACACGAGGCGAAGCCAAAGTTTCATTTACCAGATGCTTACGCGCTGCTCAGGTTCTAGCCACATCGCATCGCCAGGCTTGGTTTCGTAGGTGTCGTGGAACACATCGAAGTTCTTGGCGATTTGGTTGCAGCGGAACTCGCTCGGCGAGTGAGGGTCGGTGGCTAGACGCTGAATCGCGATTGCCTCGCGGCTCTTGCCACGCCAGATCTGACCCCATGAAAGCAAGAAGCGCTCGGCGGCGTTGCGGCCATCGATAACCGGTGCTTCTGCACCTTCGAGGCTGAGCACGTATGCCTTCCAAGCGATCATGATTCCACCGAGGTCACCGATGTTCTCACCGATGGTGAGCTCGCCGTTGACCTTGTATTCGTCGCCCAAACCGGCTGGAGTGAGTTCGTTGTACTGGTCAATAAGAGCCTTGGTTAGCTTCTCGAAAGCAGCGCGGTCTTCGTCGGTCCACCATGAAATCAGTGCACCGTCGCCGTCATACTTCGAACCCTGGTCGTCGAAACCGTGACCGATTTCGTGACCGATAACGCCACCGATAGCGCCGAAGTTAACGGCTGCGTCGGTCTCGAGGCTAAAGAACGGAGGCTGCAAGATGGCCGCTGGGAACACGATCTCGTTGAAGCCCGGGTTGTAATAGGCGTTCACGGTCTGAGGGGTCATGAACCACTCGTCGCGGTCTAGAGGCGCACCAATCTTGGCTGCCTCTTTGTCGGTCTGCCAAGCGTTCGAACGACGAACGTTGCCTACTAGGTCGTCGCGCTTGATGGTCAGGCTCGAGTAGTCCTTCCACTTGTTCGGGTAACCGATCTTCGGGTTGAACTTCGAAAGCTTGACCAAAGCCTTGGCCTTGGTTTCGGCGGTCATCCACTCTAGGTTTTCGATGCTTACGCGGTAAGCCTCGATGAGCCACTTGACCAGGTCATCCATGCTGGTCTTGGCTGCAGGAGGGAAGTGCTTCTCAACGTAGATTTCACCAACGGCTTCGCCGAGCGAACCTTCGACCAGCTGAACGCCGCGCTTCCAGCGGGCGCGCATCTCTGGTTGACCGGTGAGCTTGGTGCCATAGAAGTCGAAACGGGTCTGAACAAACTCGCTGCTTAGGTATGGAGCCATCGAGTTGATGACCTGCCATGCCGTCCAGAGCTTTAGGTTGGATAGGTTTGCTTCGTTGAACACCGATGCGATGCCTTCGAAGAACGAAGGAGTCATGACGACCGACTCGAACAGGGTCTCGGCCGAGATCTGTGAGCCCTTCTGCCAGAGGTCCCAGTTGAAGGTCGGGGTGAGAGCCTTCAAAGCCTCGTACTTATAGAGGTTGTAGGTTTTCTCGGCGTCGCGGGTCTGCACGACATCCCAGTGGTGTTTGGCAAGCTCGGTTTCGAACGCCATGATCGCGCGAGCGTCGGTGTCTGCCTTGTCGGCCGACCAGCCGGCGTGCTGAAGCATCTGAGCCACGAAAGGCACGTATGCGTCGCGGAAGTCGGCGTACTTCTCTTCGCGGTAGTAAGACTCGTCAGGTAGACCGAGGCCACCCTGGTACATGTTGACCAGGTAACGCTCTGGGTTTCCCGGGTCGTTGTTGACATACATGCCTAAGATGCCGCTGATGCCGTCGCGCGAGAACTCACCGAGCAGGTGGCAAAGTTCGTTGAGGTCGGCGTCGCTGATGCGCTTTAGGTCGGCTTCGATTGGTGCCGAGCCAAGCTCGTTCACGCGGGCTTCGTCTAGGAACGAGCCATACATGTCGCCGATTTGCTGGCTGACGCCCGCCTTTGGGTTTGCCTGAGCATCCTCGAGAATTTGCTTCACGGCTTCTTCAGAAGCATCGCGCAGCATGTAGAACGAGCCGTGAACGGCCTGGTCTGCGGGAATCTCGTAGGTGTCGAGCCAGTGTCCGTTGGTGTGACGGAAAAGGTCGTCTTGTGGGCGGGTGTTTAGGTCGAAGTTCTCGACGTCTAGGCCTGGCTTCATTGTCATGCGTTTATCCTATTGAAGTTATTCGTTGGGTTCGTTTTTGCTGCGGAACGGTTCGCCCTTGAAGCCCCACGCAAAGTGAGGAATCAGCGAGAACAAGCCCATAAAGAAGACGAGGATGGTCGCCACTTCGTATGGGCCAAGGTTCCATTCGAAGGCCGACGGAATCAACGGAATGTAGCCATCGGTCAAATAAACGGCTACATAACCAAAAAAGAGAATCGTCATGACAAGCCCGGTCACGATATTGGTGACCCAACTGTATGCGCGGCGATAGGCACGGTTGCGGCGGGCTTCTTGGTATTCATCGGCTAGCTTGAGGTCACCCGTGGTGAAGACGAACCGAACCGAGATTTTCTGCGCCAAGACGCTAAGTGCAACGCCAATGGCGTAGATGAAGAATCCAGAACTGTAGATGTAGCAATAGATCAGCCCGCCCACTAGCCAGATCGTCGCCAACGAGATTAGTAACACTCGGGCATAGGTGTTTCTAAAGCCGTCGAAGAACCTGTCGTTCTTAACCCAGTTGATGAAACCTCGCTCGAATCGCTCGGCAGCCTGCTCGGCTGACTCTTCGATCTTCTTGGCACCTTCGTCGATGCGTGTTTCTAGTTTGCTTTTTGCCATTATTTGCGTCCTCCCTTGAGGGCTAGGGTCACCGTTGGAATCACCGTGATCGGGCCAAGAAACAGCCAAACCACTGCCTGAATCTGGTCGAAACCGAGTTCGATCGCGAACTTCTCATCGGCGACATCGATTGAGATGGCATAGATAAACATGAAGACTGCTAGACCTGCAACAAGGGTCGCGGCCGTTTGGTACGCCTTCACATAGGTTGCGTTTCGCAAGGCCAGCTCACGCTCATCGAGATAGCGGTTTGGAAGTTCGGCGACTTCTCGGGTTGCTGCTCTCAATATGAAGTAGCCGACAAACATCACGGCTGCGACGGCAACGCCTGTGATTGAGCCATTTAGAAAGCCAACCGGGGTTGCCAGAGCGGCTAGCGCTGTAGCAACGGCGATGCTTTTTTGCACCGCTGGTTTTCTAGCCCAATCGAACGAGGTGTCGTTCTGCAGGCGAGCAATGCGCTCTTCGATTTTTTGGGTGTCTTTTGCTGAGACCATTAGTTTTTTTCCTCCTCTAAAGAAAAGATGTTTTCTACCGGGGTGCCGAGCACCTTGGCGATTTGCAGGGCGAGCACCAGGCTCGGTGAGTATTCGCCGCGTTCGATGTAACCCACCGTTTGGTAGTGCACACCCACCGCGTCGGCTAGCTCTTGGCGGCTGATGCCGCTGGCCAGGCGAAGCTCTTCGATGCGGTTGATTACCCGCTCTTCTTGATCTTTTGGTTTACGTCCCATGTCACATAGCATAAATACTATGTAGTAATAATGCAACTATTTCGACAAAAGTTTTTTCACGCCCGTTTTATAGGTGGCTAATATCGTCAGAGTGGAACTACAAAAAATCATCTTGTACTACGGCTTCGCGCCGGTCGCCGACCCCGAGGCGCTAAAGCTCTGGCAGAAGACACTCTGCGAGTCGCTTGGCCTCAAGGGGCGCATCCTCATTTCTAAGCACGGCATCAATGGCACCCTCGGTGGCGACATGTCGGCACTAAAGAAGTACGTGCGCCAGACCAAGGAATACGCCGGCTTCAAGAAGATCGATTTCAAGTGGTCAGACGGAACCGGCAATGACTTTCCACGCCTTCGCGTGCGCGTGCGTTCTGAGCTAGTAGCGTTCAATGCTCCAGATGAAATCGAAGTGGATGCCCGCGGCGTAGTCGGCGGAGGCAAGCACCTCAAGCCCGCTCAAGTTGACGCACTGGTTGCCGAGCGCGGTGACGAAGTTGTGTTCTTCGACGGTCGCAACGCTTTCGAGGCGAAGATCGGCAAGTTCAAGAACGCCATCATTCCAGACGTGCAAACCTCACACGACTTCATTCGCGACATCGAGAGCGGCAAGTACGACGACATTAAAGACAAGCCGATCGTCACCTATTGCACCGGCGGAATTCGCTGCGAGATTCTGAGCACAATCATGATCAAGCGCGGCTTCAAAGAGGTTTACCAAATAGAAGGTGGCATCGTGCGCTACGGCGAATCACAGGGCGACAAGTCGCTCTGGGAAGGTTCGCTCTATGTATTCGACGACCGCCTAAACATCAACTTCACGCCAGATGCGGTGACCATCGGTGAATGTGAAGCATGTAACGGCCCGACGAGTAGTTTCAGAAACTGCACCAACTTGGGCTGCAAAGACCTCGTGCTGCTCTGCGACCACTGCTTCGAAGACCCTGCCAACGTGCAGTGCAACGAAACCCACACCCGTGGTCGTCGCAAAGAGACCGTGGGCTAAAGACTTCACCACTTACGCAAAAAGACCCCCGATTACTCGGGGGTCTTTTCGTTTTCCAGGAAGGAGGAAACTGAGCGCCTAGTTGGTAGGTGCAGCTGATGCTGCTGGGTCTGGTGTAACGACCGGAGCTGCAACGGTTAGCGACTTGCTGCTCGAAACAGCAACTAGTTCAACGGTGTAGTTGCCTGGGCGAAGACCAGGAACCGAAACGGTCTGTGGACCAACGCCGGTAACTGCAACGACGATGGTGTGTGCGGGCTTAGCTGGCTTAGCAACTGATCCGGCAACGATCGATGGTGCTACCGAAGGCAGAACCTCGGTGACAACAACCTTGTAGGTCTTGCCATCAGCCGGAACATAGACGTCTACGTTCTGATCAACAGGTGCAACCTTGTCACCCTTTGAGCCCTTGGTCTCTTGACCCTTGCCCTTGTTTCCGTGGCCTTTACCCTTGATCTCTTTGCCCTTGCCCTTGTGAGCGGCTTCTGCCTTCACAGTGCTGGTCGAAGAGGTGCTGGTAGAAGTGCTCGAGGTGGCCGCAAACGATGGGGTCGCAAAGACGAGCCCAATGAGGGTTGCTGCCGATGCGGCCACTACAGCACCGCGCTTGATCTGGTTCTTGTCCATTTGGTGGATCCTTTCGTAGGGGGACAACAACGAACCTAGTTTTCGGCGACGGTGCATCCCCTTGAAATTCAGGGTGCTCGCCCGAACTGCTCAGGGCACGCTCAGAAACGGGCGTCTTCTCTGTGAAAGGCCTAAGAGGCGGTTGTGAACGTCTAAGAAGTGGCCAAGGTTTATGTGAATAAGGCTGGGTTTGCAACGCAGCTTCGCGCGCTGGCATGCACCCCGAGCATCCCTGCCGTTTCAAGGGGTGGCGGTTAAACTAAAAGCCCTGCGAGTGAGGACAATCTTGGGCTTTCTAGACGGCTTCGAAAAAGGTTTGGAGCGCATCGTTACCGGTGCGTTCAGCAAAACCTTTAAGAGCGAGCTGCAGCCTATCGAGATTAGCTCGGCGATCAAGGGCGAGATGGATGCCAAGGCGAGCATCGTGGCGCGCGACCGCATTCTGGCCCCAAACACTTTTACCGTTTATCTATCGAGCGCTGATTTCAAACGGATGCAGGAGCTGGGTGAAGCGCTGCTCATCGAGTTGAACGACCAGGCCACCCGCCACGCGACCCGCCAGAAGTTTCAGTTTGGCGCCGCCCTGATGATCAACATCGTCGAAGACGGTTCGCTGAACATGGGTCAGGTGCGCATCACGTCGGCGACCGCCAAGGTTGATGTCGAATGGACCCCGACCCTCGAGGTGGCCGGTCAGCGCTACGTTATCTCGGCGACTCGTACCGTGGTTGGCCGCGACGCCAGCGCCGACATCCAAGTCGCAGACAACGGGCTGAGCCGCAAGCACTTTGAGATTCTCTGGGATGGTGCGAAGGCCGGCGTTCGCGACCTGCAATCGACCAACGGCACCAAGGTCAACGGCCGCCCCATCACCGAGGTTGGCATTGCAACCGACACCGTCATCGAAGCGGGCAGCAGCTCGTTCGTTTTTCGCGTGATCGCAAAGTCGGTGAGCAATGAGTGAGTTAGCACTCTTCTTGGTTCGCATCGGCTTCGTGGCTGTGCTCTGGATTTTCATCTTCAGCATCATCTCGGTGATTCGCGCCGACATCTTTGGCCAGAAGGTAGTTCGCCGAGCAACCGAGCGCAACACCCCGACCGTGCTTTCGAGCCCGGTGATTCCGGCCGCCCCGTCGGCCCCGGTTACCGTGGTTGCCGCAAGCGCCGGTGCTGCGAGCGCCGTGGCTACTCGCCTAGTGGTTACCGAGGGTGAGAACGCGGGTCGTGAGTTTGCGCTGAACGGTCGCGAACTACACATCGGCCGCGCCCCGAACAGCGACCTCGTGGTGAACGACGAATACGCTTCGACCCAGCACGCCAAGCTCGTTCTAATGAACGACGACTGGCTGATTCAAGACCTCAACTCGACCAACGGCACCTACTTAGCCGGCGCTCGCGTTGGCACCCCCGCCGTGGTCAAGCTCGGCACCCCTGTGAAAATCGGCAAGACCGTATTTGAGTTGCGAGCATAGTCGTGCCAATCAAGCTGGTCACCTATGCGGTTTCTGACATCGGTCGGGTGCGTTCGAGCAACCAAGATGGCGGATACACCGGCTACCAGTTGCACTTTGTGGCAGACGGCATGGGCGGCCACGCCGGCGGTGACATTGCTTCGGCGATGGTCTCGCAGCGAGTAGCGCCAATCGACAACAACTATGCAACCCCAGAGGATGCTGGCAGCGTGCTGCTCTCAACTCTGCTTGAGGCGAACGCGGTGTTGTCGTCAACGGTGAAGGCGCATCCCGAAATGGCAGGCATGGGAACCACCTTCTCGGGGCTGATGTTCACCGGAGAAAAGGCCGTGGTTGCGCACATCGGCGACTCGCGAATCTACCGCGTGCGTGGCGAGGCCTTTGAGCAAGTCACCACCGACCACACCTTTGTTCAAAAGCTCGTCGATACCGGCCGAATTACACCGGCCGAGGCGCTCGTGCATCCGCGTCGTAATGTGCTGATGCGCGTGCTCGGTGACACACCAGAAGCGCCACAGGTCGACAGTTGGGTGATCGACGTTTTGCCGGGTGACCGATTCTTGCTGTGCAGCGACGGGCTGTGCGGGTATGTGAGCGATGAGCTGATTGAGCGCAACATGCGTTCGCTTGCCCCGGGCTCGACCATCGCCGAAGACCTGCTCGGTGAAGCGCTCGAAGCCGGTGCCCCAGACAACGTGACCATCGTGACCGTAGATGTGCTTACCTCTGAAACGCCAACCGACTACGAGGCGCAACCAACCTACGTTGGCTCGGCCGCGAACGACGTTGTCATTGCCGACCGCAAGGGTCGACGCGGTTTGGCGTTGCTCAACCCTCGCAAAATCGGTGACCTATTTAGAGGTAGCGAAGAAACCACCGACTTCGTGCCAGAGTCTGACGAGTTTCTCGAAAAGGTTTTGGCCGATACTCGCAAGCGCATCTTCAACCGCAAGGTTCGTCAGGTGCTCACCATCATCGCCATCTCGGCAGCTGCCGTCGGTTCGCTGTGGGGCGGCTACTCCTACACGCAAACCAAGTACTACGTTGGCGAGTCGGCCGGCGAAGTCGTCATTTTTCAGGGCATTCGCGAAAGCCTAGGGCCGCTGGCGTTTTCGAGCGTCAAGCAGAGCACGGGCATCCGTGTTGAAGATCTCACCGAATACAGCCGCGGGCTCGTCGACCGCACGATTTATGCCACCGACCTCTGCGATGCTTACCGAATTTTGGGCAAGCTCGCCGAGAACACCCCTGAGCTAATCGGCGCTGATCTCGCCAACAACATTGCCGAATGCGGCACGGATGGTCAGACCAATGGTTAGCGCGATTCTCACCGGCAACGTGCCGAAGGTAATGCGGGTGGTTCCTCGAAGCCGCAACATTGAAGCGCTTCTGCTGTTTTTCGTTTTCGGCATCAACGCCTATGAGCTGGCGCAGATTCAACTCAGCACTCTCGAGGTGTTGCGACCAGACTTTTGGTTCTACTGGCTGCCACTCACCCTGGCTGCGCTCGTGGTGCACGGCATCTTGCGTCGCAAGGCTTCTGAAGCCGACTCGCTGATTTTGCCGCTCGGCGTCTTCTTGAACGGTTTGGGGTTGGCCGAGATCTATCGACTCGACATTGCCAAGGCCGCGTCTGGTGCCACCGACCTCTTCGCGGTGAAGCAGGTTATCTGGACGGTAGTGGCCATCGCCGCTTGCGCCGCGGTGATTTGGTATGTCACCAGTCACCTGTTCTTGCGCCGCTACGTTTTCGTGGCGATGGTCGCCGGTATCGGTCTGCTGTTGCTGCCGATGGTTCCGTTCTTGGGCCAAAACATCAACGGAGCTCAGCTGTGGATCGGCATCGGGCCGTTCACCTTTCAGCCCGGTGAGCTCGCCAAGATCGCCCTGATTATCTTCTTCGCCGGCTACCTGGTGAATCGCAAAGACTCACTCGCGATGGTCGGGCGAAAAGTGCTTGGCGTGCACATTCCGCGAGCGCGTGAACTCGGGCCGATTCTTGTCATTTGGGTTGCGAGCCTCGCGGTGCTGGTGTTGCAACGCGACCTCGGAACATCGCTGCTCTATTTCGGCCTCTTTCTCGTGATGATCTATGTGGCCACCGGCCGTGCGCTCTATGTGGTGGTTGGCCTCGGCATGTTCGGCACCGGTGCACTGGTTGCCTCACAGGTGATGGACTACGTGGCCGGTCGCTTCGGCGCTTGGCTCGACCCATTCAGCAGTGAGCGCTACGACGCCATCGGTGGTTCTTACCAATTGGTTCAGGGTCTGTTCGGCATGGCCCACGGTGGGTTGCTTGGCACCGGCCTGGGTGGCGGAGTGCCACAACTGGTGCCGCTAGCCGAGAGCGACTTCATCATCGCTGCGCTCGGCGAAGAGCTTGGCCTTGCCGGAATGTTCGTCATTCTGGCCGCCTACCTGCTGCTGGTTTACCGCGGCGTTCGCATCGGCTTTACCCACTCGGATGACTTTTCAAAACTGCTTGCTGTCGGACTCTCGTTTGTAATCGCGCTGCAAACCTTCATCGTTATCGGTGGCGTCACCCGTGTTGTGCCGCTAACCGGTCTGACCACCCCGCTGCTGGCCGCCGGTGGTTCGTCGCTGCTCGCCAACTGGATGATCATCGGCCTACTGCTTCGCCTCAGCGACACCGCTTCGCGCAATCGGGGTGAGGCGTAATGCAAAAAGAACTTAGACGGGTTTCGCTGGTCATCGGCGTGATGTTCTTGAGCCTGTTTGCCTCGAGCACGGGCATCCAAGTTATATCTGCCGATTCGCTCGCGGCCGATGGTCGCAACGTTCGAAGCGTTTATGACTCTTATGAAACTCAGCGCGGAGACATTCTGATTGACGGCGAGCCGATCGCCAAGTCGGTGAAGACCGACGACGAGTACCGCTACCTGCGCGAGTACACCAGCAGCCGCTACTCGGCCATCACCGGCTACTTCTCGTTCTTCAACGGAGCCACCGGGCTCGAAGCCGCGTCGAACGACTTTTTGACTGGCAAGAACTCGTCGCAATTCTTCGAGCAAATCAATGCGCTGTTCTCGGGTAACCCGGTCACCGGCGGTTCGATCGAACTCACCATCGACCCGAAGGTGCAAAAGGCTGCCTGGGATGCGCTCGGCGACATGAAGGGTGCGGTCGTGGCGATCGACCCGGTCACCGGCAACATCTTGGCGATGGTTTCGAAGCCCGGGTTCGACGCTAACCAGCTGTCGACCCACGACCCAGTCGAGGCCAACGAGAATTACAAGAATTTGCTCGAGCGCAAGAGTGACCCACTGATCAACCGAGCCATCGGCGGCGACCTGTATGCACCGGGTTCGGTGTTCAAACTTGTAGTTTCGGCGGCTGCCCTCGAAAGTGGCAACTTCACCCCTGAGTCAAAGATCGACAACCCGAGCAAGTTCAAACTGCCAGGCACCGAGACCTATGTTTACAACTCGGGCGAAGGCACCTGCGGTGGCCGCTCAACCGTTTCGCTAGCCGACGCCCTGCGCTTCTCGTGCAACGTACCGTTCGCCCAGGTAGGTATTCAGCTCGGGCAAGACCAGATTCGCCGACAGGCCGAACTGTTCGGCTTTGGTAAGAGCATCAGCGTGCCACTCAAGGTGACGCCGAGCGTTTACCCCCGCGGTCTCGATGACGCGCAGACCGCACTCACCGCCTTCGGCCAGTTCGATGTTCGAGTGACCCCGATGCAAATGGTCATGGTGTCTGCAGCAATCGCCAACCAGGGTCGTCTGATGAAGCCGAATCTGATCGAGAACGTGCTCTCGTCGAACCTAGCGTCGCTCTATGCACCGAGCCCTAGTGAATACTCTCGCCCGGTGTCTGAAAAGACCGCGGGCCTACTCAACCAGATGATGGTGAACGCGGTGGCCAACGGCGTTAGCGGCAACGCTCAGATTTCGGGTGTCAAGGTGGCTGGTAAAACCGGCACCGCCCAGAACGGCAAAGACGAGCCATACACCCTGTGGTTCACCGGATTCGCTCCTGCCGACAAGCCGCGCGTGGCAGTCGCCGTGGTTATCGAAGACGGTGGAGGCATGGGCCAAAACGGTCGAGGCAACTCGCTCGCAGCCCCTGTCGCCCGCAAAGTTATGCAGGCGGTGTTGAACAAGTGAAGCCAGAAGTAGACATGCTCTACGGTTCTCGATACCGCCTCAGGTCGCGCATCGCCATCGGCGGCATGGGTGAGGTTTGGCACGCTCACGACGAGATCATTTTGCGCGACGTGGCCATCAAGATTCTCAAGCCCGAATACATGGGCGACCCAGGCTTTCTCGAGCGCTTTAGAACCGAGGCCCGCCACGCGGCTCGCGTTGAGCACGAGGGCATCGCAAACGTTTTTGATTACGGCGAGGATGGCGGCAGCGCCTACCTCGTGATGGAGCTTGTGCCCGGCGACTCGCTCGCCAAGATTCTCGAGCGCGACAAGACCCTGCCTGCCGAGAAGGTGCTAGACATCATCGCCCAAACCGCACGCGCACTTCATGAGGCACACGAAGCGGGCATGGTTCACCGCGACGTAAAGCCGGGCAACCTTTTGATTACGCCGGATGGCCGAGTGAAGATCACCGACTTCGGCATCGCTCGCGTGGCCGACCAGGTTTCGCTAACCGCCACCGGTCAGGTGATGGGAACCGTGCAGTACCTCTCGCCAGAACAGGCCACCGGCAAGCCGGCCACCCCGGCTACCGACATTTACTCGCTCGGCATCGTTGCCTACGAAGCGCTTCGCGGCTCACGCCCGTTTACGGGTGAAACCCAGATGGCCATCGCCATGGCGCAGATCAACGATGCACCTCCAGCATTGCCAGAACATGTCGACGAGGCAGTGCGCGAGCTGGTGATGTCGTGTTTGGCAAAGAAGCCGGCGGGCCGACCATCCTCTGCTCTTGCTCTTGCCGAAGCGGCCGAAGAGCTGATGGTGAACCGACCAAAGCGCAGCACGGCAACCCGCCTGATCACTACGACCACGCCACAGGTGACCGACGCGACCACCGTGATCGAGATGACCGACACCGCCGAGACGCCGAAGCCGATCATTTGGCCGTGGCTCGCGACGATTGGTGCGCTAGTGCTGACCGCGCTGATTGTTTTGATTGCGATACTCAGTTCGAACACTGGGCCTACCCCTACGCCATCACCTTCGACAACGGCACCTTCGGCGACCCCGACCGAAACGGTTACGCCGACTCCAACGCCTACACCGACCGACCCGAACCAGGTTGTGGTGCTGTCGAGCGACATCTTTGGCGTGAACATCGATGATGCTGCCAGTTATCTCGAATCGCTCGGACTTGTTGTGATTCGCACCGAGGGCCTTGAGGTTGCCAACGATGACGCACGCCTGCTCACCGTCTATGACGCCAGCCCACTCGGCCAAATGCCAACCGGCACAACTGTGACACTTACTTTTTACGTGCCGTTCGCCAATGTCGAACCGGCTCCAGAAGAAACCACCCAAGAATAGACTTGAAATTGATAGTGCGGGAGCGAAGAACTTGACCGAGAACCAGAGAATTTTGGCCGAACGCTATGAAGTCGGCAGCCTTATCGGGCGCGGCGGAATGGCCGATGTCTACGAAGGCACCGACACGCGCCTTGGCCGCAAGGTGGCTATCAAGCTGCTCAAGTCAGACCTAGCCAACGACCCATCGTTTGAGGCCCGCTTCAGACAAGAGGCCCAGGCCTCTGCCCGCATGGCGCACCCAACCATCGTTCGTGTTTACGACGCCGGCGAAGAGCTGTCGATCGACTCGAACGGCAACGAGCGCCGCACCCCATACATCGTCATGGAATACGTTCGCGGCACCCTTCTTCGCGACTTGCTACACGAGCGCGCCATCGGAGTGCCAGAAGCAATCGGTTATGCCGAAGGTGTTCTAACCGCTCTCGAGTTCTCGCACCGCGCCGGCATCATTCACCGCGACATCAAGTCGGCCAACATCATGATCACCGACACCGGTCTCGTAAAGGTCATGGACTTCGGCATCGCCCGCGCCATCAGCGACTCGTCGACCACCCAGGCCCACACCACCGGCATTGTCGGCACCGCGCAATACTTCAGCCCTGAGCAAGCTCGAGGCGAGAGCGTGGATGCTCGCACCGACCTCTATTCAACTGGCGTGCTGCTCTACGAAATGCTCGCCGGTCGCCCACCGTTCAAAGGTGAAACCGCCGTTTCGGTGGCCTACCAGCACGTTAGCGAAGCGGTTACCCCGCCATCGCAGCACAACGGCGCAATCTCGAAGGGTCTAGACGAAGTTGTTCTTCGTGCTCTGGCCAAGAGCCGCGACGAGCGCTACCAAAGCGCAGAGGAGTTCCGCGAGCACCTACTGGCCGCGGATCTGACTCCATCGCCGGTTGCATTTGCCGATGAACTAGCCGGAGCACCCGAGCAGCCAGAAGTGCTTGAGCCAGAGACCGCACTTGGGCTCGAAGATCTTGGGTTTGGCGAAGAGGTTGCTGTCGAAGCATCCGCGCCTGAAGCACCAGCCGAACTAGACCCATTCGAAGCGCTTCTTGCCGAGGCAACCGAAGGCACCGAAACCTCGGCAATCAACACCGCCGAAACCGAGCTGCCTCAGGCCACCACTCTGATCGAAACAAACGCGGATGCCGCACCGACCCCTGCGCCAGTGGCAGCCCCGGTCGCCCCAGTGGTCGCGCCCGCTGCCTCGGTTTCGAGCTCGTTCAACTCACCGATTGCCAAGACCGAAACGGTGGGCACCGACACCAACCCGTTCAAGGCTTTGGGAGTCAGCTTCGACACAGGCGAGGCCGACGTGGTTTCAACCGACTCGGGTGACGTCAAGGTCAAGCGACCTGCACTTGCCAACCCGGCCATTCTCTGGGGCTTCGGCTCTGGCGCTCTCGTGTTCTTGGTCGGCATGATGATTTGGTTGCTCACCATTTCGCTACCAAACATCAACCCAGACCAGGGTGGAATCAAGGTTGCCGACGTGGTCGGTCAAACCTATGAGCAGGCCTACGCCACCCTTACCGACCAAAACCTTCTAGTCGAGCGCCAATACGAAGCGAGCGAGACGGTTCCGGTCAACCAAGTGATTCGCCTTGACCCAATCGCCGGCACCAGCGTTGGTCAAAACACCACCATCACGGTTTGGGTTTCGACCGGTCGCGCCCAAGTGGATGTGCCAGATCTTCGAGGCATGAACGAACAAATGGCCGCCGACCTGTTGAGCCAATCGAATCTTGTGCTGGGTGAGATTGTTCAAGCCAGATCGGCTGGCATCGAAGCCGGCAAGGTCATCGAGAGCATGCCCGCCGCTGGCACCAAGGTAGCCGCCGGAACCGTGATCATCATCACCATTTCTAACGGTCTGGTTGAGGTTTCGAACGTGGTCAACTACTCGATCAGCGAGGCTCAGAACAAACTGACCGCACCTGAAGTCGGTCTAAGCGTTTCGATCGCGACCAACGAAGAATGTGCCACCGCGCCAAAGGGAACCATCGTGCTTGAACAGTCGATTGCTCCGGGAGACGCGCCGCAGGGTTCTGCGATCATCCTCTATGTAACCTGCGCGCCGTAAGCGAATCACAAGTTTCGCTGCAATTAGCGGCGATGGGTTAGAGCTTCACCATTGGGCTAAGCGCCTTGCCGCGCTCGGATGCACCGACCAAACCAAGCGACTCGAGCCAGTTGCCCAACATTAGGTAGCCGCCCTCGGTGAGCACGCTCTCTGGGTGATACTGAACGCCGTAAATAGGTTTGGTTGCGTGCTGCAACCCCATGATTACTCCACCGGCAGAGTTTTTGCCCTTCTCGGTGCGGGCTGTCACCACCAAATCGGCCGGAACGGTTGAATCAACCACGGCGAGAGAGTGGTAGCGGGTTGCGGTGAACGGTTGCGCAACATCCGTGAAAATTAGTGAACCGTCGTGAGCCACCTGTGAAGTTTTGCCGTGCATGAGCTCGTCGGCTTGGCGCACGGTTGCGCCCATGGCCTCGGCGATGGCTTGGTGCCCGAGGCAAACTCCGAACACCGGCAGGTCGTGGGTTAGGGCGTATTTAACCACTGGGATGCTCAGACCCGCGTCGGCCGGCGTGCCAGGCCCTGGCGACAGAAGCACCGCGTCGTAGTTGGCCAAAAGGGCCGGAAGTTCTGCCTCGCTCACGATATCGTTGCGCAGCACTTCGGTTTCTGCGCCAAGTTGCTGCAGATAGCCGTTAAGTGTGTAAACGAACGAGTCGTAGTTATCGAGAACCAGAATTTTGACCATGACACATTAAGCCTAACCTGCGCTTAGAATTACCCCATGTCTGATTCTGAGAACAACACAACGCCAGAGGTCGCGCCAAAGACGGCAAAGCCTGCCAAGCCAAAGAAGCCTTCGAAGCCGAAGGTCGAGGCACTAGCTAAGAGCAAAGCCGCCAAGGGTGAGCTGCCAAACCCGGTTTGGTTCAAGCCGGTCATGTTTGGCTTCATGCTGCTAGGTCTTGCCTGGATCGTCGTCTACTACATTTCAGGAAGCCAGTTGCCACTCGGCAAGATGTTCCCTGAAGTTGATATCGACGCCTGGAACATCGTGGTTGGCTTCGGCCTTCTGATGGTCGGCTTCGGAATGTCGACCCGCTGGAAGTAATCCATTCGATTCTTGTAATTACAAAAACCCCGGTCATCGCGATCGGGGGTTTTGTTTTTGGTTTTGAGGTTTAGATCAGGCCGTATTCGCCCAAAATCACGAAGGCACGGATGCCTCCGCCCACGACCAGCGCAAGCACAATGCCTGCCAACCCGAGTAGTTGCAGCTTCTGCATCTGAAGGACTCGGGTTTTGGAATACAAAAATGCAACCAGCGCTCCGAGCGCTAGACCGCCGACGTGGGCCTCCCACGAAATCGACGGGCTGATAAAGCTGAACACCAGGTTGATGGCAATGACACCAACCATTGAGTTTGAGTTAGCACCGATGCTGCGCAAGACCACCAGATAGGCGGCCATCAGACCAAAGGCTCCGCCAGAAGCTCCGACCACAACGGTCACCGGGGTTGCCAACCACATCACAGCGATCGAACCGCCGAAAATCGAGATTAGGTAGAGCGCCAGAAAACGCCAGCGGCCTAACATCGGTTCGAGCGCTTGCCCAAACAGATAGAGGGTGTACATGTTCAAGACCAGATGCAAAACCGAGGTTGGGTTGCTGAGCAGAGAGTCTGAATGAACAAAGCCGGCAGTGATAAAACGCCAAGGCTCAAGGATGCTCGCCGCCGGCTGAAACGCCAAAAGATCGGTCAGCACCCCACCGCTGAGAATCTGCAGGCCATAGATTGCCACGGTGATGCCCAGTAGCCACTGAGTGACTACCGGGCGACCGTCAAACGTAGCGGCGATGCGACCGCGGCTTCGCGCTGGCTGCTTGCCGGCATCGTCGACGCACAAAAAGCCGACCGCTGACTCAACCTGGCAATCAGGGCAAATCAGCCGTTCGCAGCGTTGGCAGCGAACATAGGCTTCGCGATCGGGATGCCGGTAGCAGACCACGATTGTTGAACTAGACGCGCTCGATGGTGATTGACTCGATGACCACGTCATCGATTGGTCGGTCTTGGGCGCCGGTGGCAACCTGACCAATCTTGTCGACAACCTTCTTGCTCTGCTCGTCGGCAACTTCACCGAAAACGGTGTGCTTGCCCCAGAGCCAGGTGGTTGGCGCAACGGTGATGAAGAACTGCGAACCGTTGGTGCCAGGCCCGGCGTTGGCCATGGCTAGCTTGTAAGGCTCGTCAAAAGTTAGGTCAGCGTGTGGCTCGTCTTTGAAGTTATAGCCAGGGCCGCCGTAGCCCACGCCTAGTGGGTCGCCACCCTGAATCATGAAGTTCTCGATGATGCGGTGAAAGATCACGCCGTTGTAAAGCGGGTCATTGCGCTTTTCACCGGTGCGTGGGTCTGTCCACTCTTTGGTGCCTTCGGCTAGGCCCTCAAAGTTGGCTACGGTTACTGGGGCGTGGTCACCAAAGAGGTTGATCTTGATGTCGCCGTGGTTGGTGTGCATGGTTGCAACTGATGTGTGAATACTCATTCGACCATTCTCGCACGGCTTAGGTTGGGTAGGCTTAACCACCGATAGACGTTGGGAAAAACCGTGCATATCGCAATCTTTACCGACCAGCATCCGAGGTCACTTGGTGGCATTCAGACCTCGATCATGCTGCAAAAGAAATACCTCGAGCGCGCAGGGCATCGCGTCACAATCGTGTGCCCAAGCTCGTCGAAGGGTCGCGCGACCGACGGTTTTTGGATTCTGCCAACTTGGCCAATCGCCTTCAACTTTGAATATGGTTTTGTCGGCAACGTTCGCCGATCACGCAAGCGTCTAGACCGCGGTTTCAACGAACTACACCACAAATTCGACGTAGTTCACATTCAAGGTGACCTTTGGAGCGGAATCATCGGGCTCGGATTCGCACAGCGTCAGCGCCTGCCGATTGTGCACACCATGCACTTCAACATGAGCCAGGTTGTTTCGAATCTTCTAGGCAAGCGCCTCACTCGCTACCTGTTCTGGCTGCTATCTCGCGAGCTGCTCAAGCACGTCAACCGCCCGCGCAACGGAACCACCGGTGACCCTTGGGTATATCTCAAGCTACTGGCGAACGAAGCCGAGATTCTATTTGCCCCGAGCCACCACTTTGCCAAAGACCTCATGGCGCATGAGGTGAGCGACAAGGTGAAGGTGATGCACAACGGCATCGACGACGACACCATTCACAACATTCTTGAGCAGGCCGCGGCCAAACCGACCAAGCGAGATGCAAAGGCGCCCGTGCGCATCATCTGGTCTGGGCGCATCCAAGCCGAAAAGCGACCACTCGAATTCATTCAAGCCTTCGCATTGGCCAACCCCGATGCAACCGCCGACATTTATGGCAAGGGCTACCAGTTCAAGAAGGCAGCCAAGCTCATCAAAGAGCTCGGTCTAGAACACAAGGTTCACCTGCGCGGCAGCGTGCCATACACGGCCATGCTTCGACGTTTTGCAGAGGCAGACGTGCTGGCACAGACATCCGTGGGTTTTGAAACCCAGGGGATGACCGTTTATGAAGCCGCCGCAGTGGGCACGCCGAGCATTCTCTGCGACCACAACATCGCGGGCGAATTCGCCAAGGGCGCGCACTGGACGGTGCGTGACGAGTCGGTCGAGGCGTTGGCCGAGTCGATCAGCCAAGCCGTGGCCGACATCAAGGCAGGCGACAACCGCGGCGAGCGCTTGAAGAACGAAGACCACCTGCTGCAAACCGGTGCCACAGCGAACATGTTGAAGTACTACGCCTCGGTGATCGAAGAGCACAAGGCAAAGAGCTACTAACGGCGCCTCTTAGGTAACCTTTAACCGATGCATATCCTCTTCTTTTCTGACCACCACCCTGACTCTCTCGGTGGCGTTCAAACGAGCCTTATCTTGCAGAAGAAATACCTCGAGCGTGCCGGTCACAAGGTGACCGTGGTTGCCGCTCGTCGCTACCGTCGCAAGCGCAACCTGACCGACCTCATCGAGGTTCCGTCACTGCCGCTACCCCCAACCGGCGCCTATTCGATTCAACCTTCGCTGCACCTTGCCTTTAGAAAGGCAGAGAAAGAGCTGGCCGAACTGGCAGTGCCGGTCGACGTTGTTCACATTCAAGCGGATGTCTGGAACGCCATCCTCGGCGCAAAATGGGCCATCGACCACCAGTTGCCCGTGGTGCAAACCATGCACACCAACCTGCAGGTGGCTTTCGATCACAACACCGGCAAGACTGGCGGTCGCACCGTTGGCCGAATCCTGAACCGTTGGGCAAGCACCTTTTTAGACCAACCAATGCCAGAGAACCCCACGTCACTGTGGGCGTTTCAAAAGCAGATTGCCCAGCACTCGAACTACATCGCCTCACCTTCTGGTCACTACAACCGTGAGCTGATTAAGCAGGGTGTGACCAAAGAAGCTTTCGTCTTTCCGAACGGCGTTGACGACGACGTGGTCGAAGGCGTAACCCACGAATGGCAAGAGGCATCGACTCGCACCCTAAAGTTCATCTGGGCTGGTCGTTTCAGTAGCGAAAAGCGCATCGTCGAATTTCTCGAGGCATACGCCAAGGCCGATCTCAAAAACGTGACCCTCGACGTTTATGGCTCTGGGCAACTTGAGGCGTTCGTGCGCCTTCACGTGAAGCAGCTGGGCTTGAGCGAAACCGTTCACGTTCGAGGCCGCCTGCCCCACAAGCAGCTCGTGGCCACCTTCGCAACCGCCGACCTCGTCGCCCAGTCATCCATCGGTTTTGAAACTCAGGGGATGACCGTCTACGAAGCAATCGCGGTCGGCACTCCGGTTTTCGTGGTCGACCCGCTAATCGCCGGCGAACTGCCTGCCGAAAACGTTTGGCTCACCAAGAAACCTTCGATCGATGAGATGGCTCGCACGCTAAAACGAGCGGCAGCAGACATCCGTACCGGAAACGCGAAGCGTGCCGATGACACCGGCGAATGGTCGGTGCTGCAGAGCAAGCTCACCGCCCGCATGATCAAGATTTATGAAAAAGCCATCGCCGAAGGTGCGAAGGCACTCAAGGGCAACGCACGATGAACGTGCTGACCGCCGTCGCCAGCTCACCAACCTCGATTCTTACCCTCATTGAACTCGGTGCCATGCTGCTTGGTTTGGGCATCACCGCATTTGTCGCCCACCGCCTCAAGTTTTCGGTGGTGCCGTTCTATCTACTTATCGGACTGTTCTTGGGCAAGGGCGGATTCTTTCCCCTAGAACTGAGCGAAGATTTTCTCAACACCGGCGCCCAGCTTGGCGCCATAGCCCTGCTTCTCATGCTCGGTCTCGAGTATTCGGGTCGCGAACTCATCGGCGCTTTTCTCGAACGCCGATCGGTTGGCCCAATCGACATTTTGGCTAACTTCGTGCCAGGTGCCATCATTGGTCTTTTACTCGGATGGGGCATCCTCGGTGCGCTCGTTCTAGGTGGCATCACGTTCGTTTCGTCTTCGGGTATCGCAGC
Source organism: Actinomycetota bacterium (assembly GCA_039805305.1). Taxonomy (GTDB): domain Bacteria; phylum Actinomycetota; class Actinomycetes; order Actinomycetales; family Microbacteriaceae; genus Rhodoluna. The sequence continues at coordinate 5,446 of JBDLUM010000022.1, read as the reverse complement.
GCAGTTGATCAAAGACACCGGATGGCGTCAGTCTGAGTTGGCTAAGCGCGTGACATCGGTATTGGTGTTCGAAGACATCATGCTTGCCCCTTACCTACCGATGCTCACCGCGATGGTGTTGAACCTTGGAGTCATTGCCGGTGTGGTTTCGATTTCTATCGCCCTGACCATCACAGGCGTCGTGCTTCTGATTGCTACGCGCCAACAAAACGCTCTCGCCAAAGTTATGTCGGTGAGTTCGCAGGGTGGGTTGCTGCTCACCGTATTTGGCTCGGCTCTTCTTGCTGCCGGAGTTGCCGAGAGCGTGGGCTTCTCGAGTGCGGTAGCCGCATTCTTGGTGGGCCTGCTGCTCACCGGTGAAGTTGCCGCTGCTGCCCGCATTCGACTATCGCCTTTGCGCGATTTGTTTGCAGCAATCTTCTTCGTGTTCTTCGGTCTATCAATCGACCCTGCTGCAGTCTGGGCTGCTTTGCCTCTCGGTGTTTTGCTTGCAGTGCTTGGCGCCGCTGGCAAGTTGGCTACCGGATGGGCGACCACTCGAGGTATGAACGACCAGCTGGCCTGGTTGCGAGCCGCCGCTTTCTTGACCCCGCGCGGCGAATTCTCGCTGGTTATCGCCGGAATCGCCTCGGTTGCTTGGTTCGGTGAAAACCTAGCTGCTATTACGCTTGCGTATGTTCTCGTAACCACAGTCATTTCTTCTATCGCGTTGAAACTGCTAAGTAGCAAGCTCGCAACCGCCTAACTAAAGGAACCCATTGGCCAACGTCAGCGAAGACTCAACCAAAGAGGCATCTAACACCAAGCAACTGTTTAGAAACCCGCGCTTTGCTTGGCTGTTCACCGCACAAACCCTCTCGGTCATGGGCTCACAGCTCGGCGGTTTTGCCGTAACCGTTGTTGCCGTCGTAATGCTCAGCGCTAGTGAAGGCGAAATGGGCATTCTGAACGCAGCCAACACCGCAGCCTTTTTGGTCGTGGGTCTGCTAGCCGGAGCCTGGGTTGACCGCTGGGTGAAGCGCCGCGTGATGATCATCGCCGACCTAGTTCGCATGGTCATGATGGCCTTGATTCCGATTCTCTACTTTGCCGGCAGCCTACAAATCTGGCACCTGATTGTCATCGGTGCAGTCGTTGGTGTGGCAACCGTGTTCTTCGATGTGGCCTACCAGTCGGTGATTCCGATTCTGTTCAAGAGCGAACACATCGCACCGGCAAATTCGGCGCTCGAGACATCCTCGCAAATTTCACACATCTCTGGCCCGCCGATTGCCGGCTCGCTAATAGCCTTTATGACCGCGCCGGTGGTGCTCATCTTCGACGCCGTTTCGTTCGGAGTTTCGGCACTCACCCTGTCATTCATCAAGGATGACGAGAAGCCGAAGCCGCTCGAAGACCGTCGCCCGCTGCACAAAGAAATCGCCGAGGGCGTGAAGTTCGTTTGGAACGAGCCAATCATTCGCGCAGTTTCGTTCTGCACCTCGAGCACCAACCTGTTCAACACCATCGGCACAACACTTATGGGCATCTATGTGCTTCGTGAGCTCGAAATCTCGCTGCCGGTGTTCGGCCTAATCATGACCATTGCCGGCGTTGGTGGTCTGCTCGGTGCATCGATGTCTGCCAAACTCGCCGCCTGGTTGGGCGAGGGTCAGCTAATCGCCGTCTCGGCATTCGGTAGCGCAGCCGCTTTCATGATGGTTCCGCTAACCGGATTGGTCGACCACTTCTGGGCGCCGTTCATTCTGGCGGCCATCGAGTTTGCCATCTCGTTCTTTGTGCTCACCTACAACATCACCCAGGTATCGGCCCGTCAGCGCATCTGCCCCAAGCCGCTACTCGGCCGCATGAACGCGTCGATTCGCTTCTTCGTGTGGGGCGTCATGCCAATCGGTGCGCTGCTGGCCGGCGTGCTGGGCACGGCGTTCGGCGCATTCACCACCATCGTCATCGGCGGAGTTGGAATGCTGCTCGCGGCGCTATTTGTGATTCTGCACCCGTTGGCCCGCATGCGAAAGCTGCCGGTTGCGCCTGAAAACCAAGAGGCGGATGTCGCCTAAACGCGAGCCCCTCGGCCCGCGCGCGCAGGGCTAACTAATCGACGAGTTTCATCTCGCGCGCTGCGGCCCAAAGCTCTTCGCGTGCATCCGGGTGCGCAGCCTGATCGATCAGATTGCGGGCCTGTTCGTTCTCGCTGTGACCAAAGCAATCGGCAACGCCCTGCTCGGTGACCACGTGCGAATGCTGAAACGACGTGACGTATTCGGTGATGCGCGGCACGATTGTTGAGACGTTGGCCTTCGCGTGCCAAGACTGAAGTGCCATGAACGACTTGCCGCCCTTGGCGTGCAGTGCGCCAACGATGAAGTCTGTCGAACCGCCAAAGCCAGAGTAAATGTCGCCGCGAACGTGACTGGCGTTGGCCTGGTCATAGAGGTCGATCTGCAGCGCCGAGTTGATGCTGGTCATCTGGTTCTGTTTCGAGATGTTCGCGGGGTCATTGGTAGTTTCGGTTCGCATCATTAGAACGTTCTCGTTCAAGTTGACCCAGTCATAAAGATCTTGGCTGCCAAACAAGAATGATGCCGTGAGGCGCATGTCGCGATCGAGGGCCCCGTTGCGCTCAAGTTCGAGCACGCCGTCGCTGAACATCTCTGTCCAGACCCGCAGGCCCTTCTTGGTGTTTAGGTTGCGCACTACGGCGTCGGGAATCGCTCCGATTCCGAGCTGAAGCGTTGAACCGTCGGCAACCATGGCGGTGATGCGGTCGCCGATCTGCTGCGCAGCATCCGTGGGTTCGTGCTGTGGCTTTTGCGCGAGCGGTTCGTTGACCTCGACCAAATAGTCGATGTCGTCGAGCGAAATCTCGGCGTCACCAAAGGTGTATGGCATGGCCGCGTTGGCCTGTGCAATCACGAGCCCGCCGCCCACGCGAGCAGCCTCGATGGCAGCCGGCAACACGTTGACCTCAGTGCCGAGGCTCACCTTGCCGCCGCGCACGCTCGAGGTGTTCAGCATTACGACGTCTGGCACGTGGTGATCGCGAAACAGCACCGGCACCAGGCTCAGCCGGCTCGGCACATAGGTCAGGCGCGGGTGGCGACGCATGCCAGCGCCCACGAACGCCGACTCATAGCTAATGCCTTCTCTGTCTGGGATGCCCGGCTGGGCGTTCAGCATGTGCAGGGTGAAGGTCGCCAGGTTGGCATCAGCCGCACGAAGCAGGGTGTGGGGAGTGGCGAAGTTTCCCGAAGCAACGATTCGCGGGTTCGATGGCAGAGCACCCAGAATCTGGGACAGTCGCTGCTCGCTGATTAGTTTCAACCGAGCAGGTCTTTCATCTTGGCGATTTCGGCAGTCTGGTCTTCGATGACGTGTTCGGCGAAGTGCGAAATTTCGGCGTTGGCCGAGTCGGTGACATCTTTGGCCATTACTATGGCACCCTCGTGGTGCATGATCATGCCGTCAAGCCACAGGGCGTCGAACTCGGCATCTTTGGCTGCCTCAAGTTCGGCAAGTTGAGCCTCGGTGAGCATTCCCTGCATGTGCATGCTGTGGCTGTCGTCCAGGCTCACGCCCGCGGCATCAAGCCAAGACTTCATGGTGACCACCTCGGTTGACTGGTGGGTGATGATCGATTCGGCAAGGGTGCGAACATCCGCGTTTTGGGTGTTGGCCAGAGCCATGAACGAAATGTCGACGGCCTGCTGGTGATGCGGAATCATCATTTGGGCAAACATTAGGTCGGCCGATGAGAAGTCGGCGGTCGCGGCAGGGGTCGTGTGATCTGAGTGACCGGAGTGGTCAACGTTTGCAGCGGCAGAGCAGGCGCTCAGGCCAAAAAGCGCGGTCGCGGCGATGCTGAGGGCAATGACTTTTCTCATATTTCTAGCCTAGGTTAGCCTTGAACCAAGGAGGCAACCGTGGCGGTGAATTGGGAGTTTATTGACAGTTTGGCGAGCTCGTTCAGCTCGTGCAAGATTGTGCCCGGTGATCGTCGCGAGTGGTGCGTAAAGGGCAAGGCCGTTGCCTGGGAACGCCCACTGAGCAAGCGTGACATGGCTGCCCTGGGCGAGGCCGCCCCAACCGGTCGAGTTCTGGCCGTGCATGTTCCAGACGTTGGTCACAAGAAGGCTTGGATGAACGCTGCGCCAGGCGTCTGCTTCGACAGTCCGCACTTTGCCAACTACCCGGCCGTGCTGGTCGATCTCGAGCTCGCCGATGAGCAGCTCGTGCGTGAACTTTTCGAAGAGACCGCCCAGTGGCTTCTCGACAGCCGGCCTTAGTTACTTAACCTCGTGAAGAAGGCCGGTTGCTACGTCGAACACGAATCCGCGAATGGCATCTTTGTGAACGATGAACGGGTTGCTCTTGATGCGCGCGATCGACTGGCGTACATCCTCGTCTAGGTCGCTGAATGCCTCGGCGGCCCACTCTGGCTTGATGCCAACTTCTTCTTGGATGCTCTTCTTGAAGTCATCGTCGGTGAAGGTGAGCATGCCACAGTCGGTGTGGTGAATGAGAATGATCTCTTTGGTGCCGAGCAGGCGCTGGCTGATGGCGAGCGAACGAATCTCGTCGTCGGTCACAACACCACCGGCGTTGCGAATAACGTGCGACTCACCCTCTTGCAGGCCGAGCACGCCGTAGACGTTGATGCGGGCATCCATGCAGGCGACGACTGCGATGTTCTTCGCTGGTGGCAGCGGTAGTGGGCCATTGAAGGTCTTGGCGTATTCACGGTTGTTGGCTAGGTACTGGTCTGTAATAGTCATGCCCCAAAGGTAAATTGCGAAATCGCGGCTGCGGCTTTTGTTGCAGAAGGTTTAGTTTTGTTGCGATTTTTAACGCAGCAAAAGCAGAGCGGAAATAATTACGAAGACCACTGCCATCACCTGGTTTAGACGGCGGCGGTTGGTTTGCTTGGCTAGCCAGGGGCGAATCGTGGATGCTAGGCCGATGTATGCACCAGCAATCGCGATGAATCCGATGATCACTATGGCCCAAAGAATGAATAGGTCGATGGTGGTGTTGAGCCCGGCCGCGACCACCATCGGAACGATCGAGCTATAGAACAACAGTGGCTGCGGGTTGCTGATGCCCACCAGATAGCCGCCGAGAATCGATGCCGTGGTCACTTTCGCACCAAAAGTTTCGGTCTGGGGTTGACCCTCGGTTGCTACCCCCGCAACTGCCTTGGTGCGCCAAAGTTTGAACGCCATGAACAGCAAGAACGCGGCACCCAAAACCTTGAGCACCGAGTAGGCGGCTGGGTTAGCGGTGAGTAGAGCGCTGGTGCCATAGAAGGCGAGCGTGATCATCGTGGTCTTGGCAAGAGCGATTCCGATCGCGTAGCGCAGCGCCGAACGCCAGCCGCCAACAACGGTTCTGCTCACAATCAACATGGTGTCTGCCCCCGGTGCTGCAGCCGCCAACAGGTAGGTGA
>JBDLUM010000021.1:0-41117 GCA_039805305.1 Actinomycetota bacterium | reverse complement strand
GGGCTCAAGGGTATCGAAGAAGGCTACGAGCTGCCATCAGAGACCGAAGACAACGTCTGGAACCTAACCGATTCAGAACGTCGAGCCATGGGCATTCAGCCTCTTCCGCAGAGCCTCGACCACGCCATTCGCAAGTTAGAAGAGAGCGAATTGGCAGCAGAAGTTTTGGGCGAAGAAGTTTTCTCTTACGTGCTTGCCAACAAGCGTCGCGAATGGAGCGAATACCGTTCTCAGGTGACTCCGTTCGAGCTGAAGAAAAACCTCGAAACGCTCTAGGAATCTTTTGTGGCAACCGCATCTGGGCTAGGTCTAACTGAGCTCGCGCGTCTGGGTTTTTCAGACCTTGATGGCACGGTTGCAAAACTAGACAAACTGGTTTCTCTAGTCGGCGATTCAGGCAGAGCGGCTCTGGCGCCACTGGCCCAAGCTGCCAACCCAGATCAGGCTATAAACGCGCTGATTGAATTTGGTGAGCTCGACAAGGCCGGTGTCAAAGCGCTGCTAAAGCACCCTGATTCAGCAAGGCGAGTTTGTCTCACCTTTGGTGCTTCGTCAGCGATGGTTGATCTTGTTCGCCGTCAGCCTTCAATGCTCACGATGTTCGATAAATCAGAAGCAAAGTTGCCGAACCCGGAAGAACTATCAAAGAGGTTTCAAGCGGCGCTAAAGGCCTGCTCAGCACCCATCGCCACCGATCAGGCTTGGCCAGTTATTCGCCTCGTGTACCGCCGTGAGTTGCTTCGGTTGGCCGCTTTTGACGTGAGTCATCAACACCCAGAAGAGGTATTCGGCCAGGTCGCAGCCCACCTGAGTGATTTAGCTGGCGCGGCACTCGAAGCAGGTCTTGCCGTGGCGCGTCGCGAACTTGCCGAAGGCCAAGAGCACGGGGCCTTCACCGAGCAAGAACTAGCCGATACTTCGATTGCTGTGATTGCGATGGGTAAGTGTGGCGCTCGTGAGCTCAACTACATAAGCGACGTCGACGTCATTTACGTCGCCGAGTCGACCAATGAGCGCACCGAGTCTTCTAGGGCACTCGAAATTGCCACCAGGCTTGCGACCAGAATGATGCGCGCCATGGATGGCAACGCATCCGAGCCAGCACTCTGGCAGGTAGACCCAAATCTTCGTCCCGAAGGCAAGTCGGGAGCGCTGGTTCGCACCCTTGATTCCCATGTTGCTTACTACCAACGGTGGGCAGAGAACTGGGAGTTTCAGGCCCTGTTGAAGGCGCGCCCCGTGGCAGGCGATCTTTCGCTCGGAAACCGTTATGTTGACGCACTCGAACCCATGGTGTGGGCCAGTGCGCAACGTGATGGCTTCGTTGAGGCTGCTCAGCGAATGCGAGAGAGAGTCACGGCCCACATTCCAGCCACCGAACTCGATGCTCAGATCAAACTTGGCCCAGGTGGTTTGCGTGATGTGGAATTCACGGTGCAACTTTTGCAGTTGGTTCACGGTCGAAATGATGTGACAATCAGAAAACGCGACACTCTCGGTGCAATCGCCGCCCTCATGGATGCCGGATACCTAAGTCGCACAGATGCTGGAGTGTTCTCGGCGCATTACAGATTCTTGCGCCTGCTTGAGCACCGCATCCAGTTGTCGCAGATGCGACGCACGCACCTGATGCCATCATCTGACGATACGAGAAGAGTTCTCGCTCGCGCCATGGGTCTGCGCACCGCGAACGAGCTCATCGAGCGCTGGGAGTCGATAAAACTCGAGGTGCGTTCGCTACATCAGAAGGTTTTCTATAGACCCCTGCTTTCGGCCGTCGCGAAACTTGACAGCGGAGATCTTGAGATATCTTCCGAGCAGGCAGAAGATCGATTGCGGGCCATTGGCTTTCTTGATCCTAAAAACGCTCTTGCCCAAATTCGCGCTCTAACCGGAGGCCTAACTCGGCGCGCTGCGATTCAGAAACAACTTTTACCTGTCTTATTGCAGTGGTTCGGCAACGGCGGGGAGCCAGACGCAGCTCTATTGGCTTTCAGGCGCCTGTCAGAAGACCTGGGGGAGTCGCCTTGGTACTTGAGAATGCTTCGCGACTCGTCGGGTGCAGCAGAGCGCCTGACCAACGTGTTGTCTCTCTCACGCCTTGCTACTGAGCTGTTCGAACGGTTACCAGAGGGCGCTGCGTGGCTTGAAAGAGTTGAAGAGTTAGCGCCAAAAACTTTTGAGCACCTAGAGGCCGAAATACTTGCGATCACATCTCGCCACGAAGACATCGAAAAGGCCTCGGCCGCACTGAAGCAGCTTCGCCGACGCGAAACGTTGCGAATAGCGATGGGTGCAGTTCTGGGTGAGCTCACGCTTCAACAAATTGAGGCTGCACTGACCGACATAGCCAGGGTTTACATTGAGGGTTATCTGGGGCTCATCACGAACGAGACGCACCTCGACCTGGGCAAATCGAAAGTCGACGAAATTCTCGAATTCGCAATCATCGCTATGGGTCGTTTTGGCGGTGGCGAGTTAGGTTTTGGCAGTGATGCCGATGTCATGTTTGTCTACCGATCGATTCAAGAAGACAATCAAGAAGCTCACAAGGTAGCCGAGCGCATCGTCTCCGAACTTCGCCGACTAAGTGCCGACCCGGTTCTCGAATTCGAACTTGACCTAGACCTTCGCCCAGAGGGAAAGAATGGGCCAATCGTGCGTTCGTTTGAAGCCTACGAGCAGTATTACAAGCGTTGGTCAAGCACCTGGGAGTCTCAGGCATTGCTGCGAGCTGCGCCAATTGCCGGTGATGCCAAATTGGTGAGCGACTTTGTCGAACTGATCGACCGCTACCGATACCCAGAATCATTAGGAGCCTCGGCCGTTACCGAGATTCGCCGCATCAAAGCACGAGTTGAAACCGAACGACTACCTCAAGGCGCAGACCCGAAACGCCACCTCAAACTCGGTCGAGGTTCGATCAGCGACGTTGAGTGGATAGTGCAGTTGATGCAGTTGAGGTTCGGGTCGAAGCATCCACAGATTCAAACCCCCAAGACACTCGACGCTCTAAATGCCTGTGTTTCGGTGGGGCTAATCGAAGTTCATGACGCACGGGTGCTCGAAGAGGCCTGGTTGCTTGCATCGCGCGTTCGTTCGGCATCAGTTTTGTGGGCCAATAAGCGCACTGATGTCCTACCGAACGACCGCCGTCAGCTCGAAGGCTTGGCACGTATCCTCGAGTATCCCAAGGGATCCGCTTCTGCGTTGGAGCAGGACTACCTCGCCTTTACTCGCCGGGCTCGATCAGTCTTTGAGCGTTTGTTCTTCGCAGACTAACCAAGTAAAACCCCAAACGAACGAAAAGTCCCCGCGCGCTGTGCACGGGGACTTCTCGTTTGAAACTGCGTTTAGACGCCGTAGTACAGCTCGAACTCGTAAGGGTGAGGACGAAGAGCCAAAGGCTTGATTTCTTTCTCGCGCTTGTAGTCGATCCAGGTTTCGATGAGGTCCTTGGTGAACACGTCGCCTGCAAGCAGGTAGTCGTGGTCGGCTTCGAGGGCCTTCAAAACGTCTTCGAGGTTGCCTGGAACCTGAGGAATCAACTTGGCTTCTTCGGCGGGTAGCTCGTAGAGGTCTTTGTCAACTGGCTCGTGTGGTTCGATGCGGTTCTTGATGCCATCGAGACCAGCCATCAGCATCGCAGCGAATGCGAAGTAAGGGTTGCTCGATGCGTCAGGAGCGCGGAACTCGATGCGCTTAGCCTTTGGGTTGGTTCCGGTCATCGGGATGCGGATTGCAGCCGAACGGTTACCAGCCGAGTAGACCAAGTTCACTGGTGCTTCGAAGCCTGGAACTAGTCGGTGGTATGAGTTCACCGATGGGTTGGTCCACGCAAGAAGTGATGGTGCGTGCTTGAGAATTCCACCGATGTACCAGCGAGCTAGGTCGCTTAGACCACCGTAGCCAGCTTCGTCATAGAACAATGGCTTGCCGTCTTTCCAAAGTGACTGGTGCACGTGCATGCCAGAACCGTTGTCACCGAAAAGTGGCTTCGGCATGAAGGTTGCCGACTTGTTCCACTGGTGTGCAACGTTCTTGACCACGTACTTGAACTTCAGAACGTCGTCTGCTGCCTTTACCAAGGTGTCAAAACGGTAGTTGATCTCACCCTGACCGGCGGTGCCAACTTCGTGGTGGCTACGCTCAACCTGAAGCCCTACAGCCTCAAGCTCTAGAACGATGTTGTCGCGCATGTCTGCGTGCTGGTCAACTGGGGTGACCGGAAAGTAACCGCCCTTGTAAGGGGTCTTGTTGGCGAGGTTTCCGCCTAGGCCGTTGACGCGTTCGTCGCGACCTGAGTTCCAGGCTGCTTCGTCTGAGTCAATGAAGTGCCCCGAGCTGTTCTGGCCGTAGTGGTAGCGAACGTCATCGAAAATGAAGAACTCAGCCTCAGGAGCAAAGAAAGCGGTGTCTGCAATGCCGGTGCTGGCTAGGTAGGCTTCTGCCTTCTTAGCGGTCTGGCGTGGGTCGCGACCGTAAACCTCACCGTTGCGTGGATTGTAAATGTCGAAGAGCATGACCAGAGTCTTCTCGGCACGGAAAGCGTCGAGGTAAGCCGTGGTTACGTCTGGAATCAACTGCATGTCTGATTCGTGAATCGATGCGAAACCGCGGATCGACGAGCCATCAAATAGCTGACCATCGCGGAAGAATTCTTCGTCGATCATTGCGGCTGGAAGGTTGAAGTGCTGCTGCACACCAGGTAGGTCGGTGAAGCGAACATCAAGGAACTTTACGTCGTTCTCTTTGATGAACTTGACAACCTCTGAGGCGGTCTTGAACATAGGGAAATCCCTTCAAAAAGGTGAGTGGGAGAAAACGGCGCACCATCGAAGCCGTCTGCCTAAAGTCTACCTTTGAGGGTTCGTTGAGCCCGTCACGAAATGTTTCGTGAATGTAAAACTTTTAATTAGCGACGAACGGGGCGAATGCGTTTCGGATCGATTCCCTTAGGAATTGGAAGCTTTGTGCCCATGGCCTGGAGGCGAGCGTTCACAAGGCTGACTTCGTTGCGGTTTAGCGTGCGCTTTAGGCCTGTTATCTCGCGACCGAGCTTTGCAAGAGGGGTTCCGGTTTCGTCACCTGTGACATAAAACACGTGGATGCTCACACCTGGCGTTGCTCGCTTTAGCTTGCGTACTTCTTCATCAAGAATTGTCTTCGTACCGGTACGAGAGCCTTCGCAAATCAGTACCACGCCGGCAGCTCCAACGCATCGATAAATGGCATCACGAGTGCGCGGGTTTACAGCAACGGGAACCTCACTGGTGCGCCATCCGCGTCGAACTGCTGAAGTGACAACAGCACCCACAGCACCAGGTTGTCCCTCGATGCGAGAGTAGGCGACACGTTCTGCGCGTCGAGAAAGAATGAGCAGCGCAGTCATCATGGCTGCCGTCACCGAAAGTACACCGTAGACGATAGAAAGAATCAGGTTGTCCAGCGAGGTGAGTATCAGTAGAACACCAACACCGAGGCTCAAAACGATGGCCAGGATGACCAATAGAAGTGCTGTTTTGTCTACCTTGACGGTCTCGCGGAAAAGTCTGAAGATTTGACCCCAGCGACCAGGTTCTTTAGGTGTTTTGTTCTCTTTTGCCATGTCTGAAAGCCTAGCCGACAGCCTGACTAAAGCCGTCTTTGACAGCCGCATCGGCAAGGTGCTGCAAGTCGGCCGGAATAGGTCGACCCTTCTTGACCATCGATGCCGCCCACAGGCGCCCTGCACGGTAAGACGAACGAACCAGAGGCCCACTGAGTACGCCAAGGAAGCCGAGAGCCTCGGCCTCTTCTTTCAACTCAACGAACTCCTGAGGCTTTACCCAGCGATCAACCGGATGGTGGCGCAGAGTTGGTCGAAGGTATTGGGTGATCGTAATGATGTCGGTCCCAGCCTCGTGTAGGTGTCTTAGCGCATCACTGATTTCTTCGCGGGTTTCTCCCATGCCAAGAATGAGGTTCGACTTAGTCACAAGCCCGTAGTCGCGTGCCTGCTCAATTACGTTCATTGACCGTTCATAAGTGAATGCTGGTCGAATCTGCTTGAAAATGCGTGGAACGGTTTCGACATTGTGAGCGAATACCTCTGGCGCGGCGTCGAAGACTCGCTTCAAATGTTCAGGGTTACCCGAGAAGTCTGGAACCAAAATCTCAACGCCTGTTCCAGGAGACTGAAGGTGAATTTGTCTAATGGTCTCGGCATACAACCACGAGCCTTCGTCTTCAAGATCGTCGCGCGCTACGCCCGTTACGGTCGCGTATCGCAGCTGCATCCGCGTAACCGAGTCGCCAACGCGTCGCGGCTCGTCGATGTCTAGCGGGCTGGGCTTGCCAGTATCGATCTGACAGAAATCGCAACGACGTGTACATTGGGCGCCGCCGATCAGGAATGTCGCTTCGCGGTCTTCCCAGCATTCGTAGATGTTTGGGCAACCGGCCTCTTGGCACACTGTGTGCAGATTCTCTGTTTTGACCAGCGCGTGCATGGCTTGGTACTCAGGACCCATCTTTGCCCTGGTCTTGATCCACTCGGGCTTGCGCTCAATCGGAACTGCTGCGTTACGGGCTTCGATACGAAGCATCTTACGTTCAGGTTTTTGGTTCTCGGTCATGCCGCTACCTTGCCTATCGTGGTCAATTTCTTTTGGATGACCTCTGCGGCCATCGCGGGGGTTACCGTTTGGCCGAGGAGTTTTGTAAGTGTGGTGGTTTTTGCATCGCGTATTCCGCAAGCAACGATGGTGTCGTATGGGTCGAGTGAGTTGTTGCAGTTGAGTGCGAATCCATGCATTGTTGTGTGTTCGGCGACCCGAATTCCGATCGCGGCCACTTTCTCAAAGCCGGTTGAGGTGTTGAACCAGACGCCTGAACGCCCTGCCACCCGTTCGGTTTCGAGCCCAAATTCGGCGATCGAGTCAATCAACACTTGCTCTAGCCACCGAACATAGCCAACTACGTCGATTGGGTCGGGAAGCATCATGATCGGATAACCGACGAGTTGACCAGGGCCGTGCCAGGTGATCTTGCCACCTCGATCAACGTCAACAACGGGTGTTCCATTTGTTGGCCGTTCGGAGTCTTCGGTGCGCTTGCCTGCGGTGAAAACACTTGAGTGCTCTAACAAAATAACTGTGTCTGGGCGTTGCCTTGAGGCGACTTCTGCATGGATGCTGCGCTGCAGTTTCCACGCTTCGTTGTAGTCAACGAAGTTGGGGTCTAGACCTGCGATGGTGAACTCTGGCACTACGTAATTGTAAGTCGTGAAACTCTCCACACTTTTCAGCAACGTCGACTTAGGCGATGGATGGTCGCACAAGATTGCCTTGTGTCACGTGAGTCAGCATCTTCAAACCCTTCGGCACGCAGAAGACGCGTTGCTCAGAACAAAGTGAGCTTCGATTCGTTCGTTTCGAACTTGTGGGGCGAGAGGCTTGGTAATCGTTCATTTGCAAAACACGCCTCATCGAAGGGTTCGACAAAGGTCTCTCGAAGCACTCGAAGAATCATAGTTTCGTTTCTCGCTTCAATTTCTGCCATGTCGCTCTTGGCGGTCTTGGCGGTTCAACTAAACAGCTCGTCTCTCAAGAATCAAGCAGTTGCGCCGACTCAGCAGAACTTTGATGAACCCGATTGTGAATTCAAATTTTCTGAAACAGATTTAGATTCGAGAACCCGCACAAGTTTCGGGGGAGTGCGCGTAGAGTCCGGGCTGGTTTCTTGTAATGGCGACACCTACATAATCACGCAAACCTCAACCGACGAGGGTGAGGTCAAGTCCGAGAAAAAGAAAAGGGCCTGATCGAATTGACCAGGCCCAAATCTTGAACTTACTTAGATTCCCAAGTTTGGTTCGAAGTTAGCCTCTTCTAGTCGTGTCTTTACGTCAACCAAGTAGCGGCTTGCGTCTGCGCCATCGACCAAGCGGTGGTCATAAGACAGAGCAAGATACACCATGCTGCGAACGGCGATGCTGTCACCTTCAGGTGTGCTTACCACTACTGCTCGCTTGCTAACCACGCCGGTTCCCAGAATGGCAACCTGTGGCAAGAAGACCACTGGAGTGTCGAATAGAGCTCCGCGCGACCCCGTGTTTGTCAGGGTGAAGGTGCCTCCGCCGAGCTCGTCTGGTTTCAGCTTGTTCTCACGGGTTCTCGATGCCAAATCTGCAATCTGAACAGCAATTTGCGCGATGTTCAAGGTGCTTGCGTCGCGGATGACCGGTGTAAGCAGGCCACGCTCGGTGTCTACTGCAAACGAAATGTTTTCAGAGGCGTGATAGACGATGTTCTCGCCTTCGATGCTGGCGTTCAACTTAGGGTGAGCTTTCAAGGCCTCAGCGGCAGCCAAGGTGAAGAAAGGCATGAAGTTTAGTTTCGTGCCGGTTGCGGCGACGAACGCAGGTTGAACCTTTGCGCGCATTGCTGCGATCTTCGTGACGTCTACCTCAACGACGGTTGTCAGCTGTGCGCTTTGCTGCATTGAAGCAACTGCCCGCTCTGCCAATACCTTACGTAGTCGGGACATCGACTCAGTGGTGCCTCGAAGTGCAGAAGCTTCGACGTGAACTGCTGCAGCAGGTGCAGGCGTTGCAGCTGGAGCTGAAGTTGCTACAGACGTCGTTGGCGCGCTTGCTGCGGCAATCACGTCGTCTTTGCGAATTCGTCCGCCAACACCCGTGCCGTTTAGGCCAGTGAGGTCAACGCCAGTTTCGCTAGCAAGCTTGCGAACTAGGGGAGTGACGTAACCTGGATCGGTTGAGGTGCTCTGAGCAACAGGCGCTGCGACTGGGGCAACAGGAGCTGTTGGGGGTACGTAAACAGGGGCTGCGGTGGCCGGTGCCTCAACGACGGGTGCAGCCACAGGAGTCTCAACAACTGGTGATTCAACAACTGGTGCAGGAGCCTCGGCAACTGGTGCTTGTGCGGCGGGTGCTGCATGTGCGGCTGCGCCGTCTCCTGAGCCGATAACAGCCAGAACGCCGCCAACTTCAACGGTCTCGTCTTCTTGAACCAAGATTTGCTCGATTACGCCAGAGAACGGCGAAGGAATCTCAGTGTCTACCTTGTCGGTCGAGACCTCAACTAATGGCTCGTCGACTGCGACGGTGTCGCCAACCTTCTTCAACCAACGGGTTACGGTGCCTTCGGTGACGCTCTCACCGAGTGCCGGAAGAACTACGTTCTCGCTCATTTTGCTCCTTGTGGGTTCGACTTAATACTAGGCGTGCGCGTGTAGCGGTTTGCCTGCAAGAGCAAGGTGTGCCTCGCCGATTGCTTCGTTCATGGTTGGGTGGGCGTGAACTAGGGTGGCAACATCCTCTGGATAAGCCTCCCAATTTACGATTAGCTGGCCTTCGCCAATTTGCTCACCGACGCGAGAGCCGATCATGTGAACTCCGATGACCGGGCCGTTGTTGCGGCGAACCAACTTGATGAAGCCTGCGGTACCAAGAATCTGGCTCTTGCCGTTTCCGCCAAGGTTGTACTCGTAAACCGATACATTGTCAGCCCCATAGGTTTCGCGGGCCTTAGCCTCGGTCAGACCAACGCTTGCAACTTCTGGCTCGCAATAGGTGACCTTTGGAATTCCGGTTTCGTCGATGGCGACTGGGTTGAGGCCAGCAATCTCTTCGGCAATGAAAATACCCTGCTGAAAGCCGCGGTGTGCGAGCTGCAAACCAGGCACGATGTCACCGGCTGCATAAACACCCGGGATGTTCGTCTGGAGGCGCTCGTTGGTTAGAACGTATCCGCGATCCATCGCAACGCCTTGGTCTTCGTAGCCTAGACCTGCGGTGTTTGGGCCACGCCCGACAGCAACAAGTAGAAGTTCGCCCTCGAGCTTCGAGCCGTCTTCGAGAGAAACTACGACGCCGTTTTCGTGCTGCTCTACGCCAGCAAAGCGCACGCCAAGTTTGAAGTCGATTCCACGCTTTCTAAATGCGCGCTCTAGACCCTTTGAGAGACTCTCGTCTTCGTTTGGAACAAGGTGTGGCAAACCTTCGATGATGGTGACTTCAGCGCCGAACGATTTCCAGATTGAAGCGAATTCAACGCCGATGACTCCACCGCCGAGAACTAGAACTTTGTTTGGAACGAAATCAAGGCCCAGAGCCTGGTCAGAAGTGATCACGCGCCCGCCAATTTCAAGCCCAGGAAGCGAACGTGAGTAAGACCCGGTGGCCAAGATTACGTTTGCACCCGTGTAGTTGTCACCGTTTACAGTGACGGTCTTAGGGCCGGTGAGTCGTCCTTCACCAGAAACCACTGTGATCGGCTTTGAAGCCACTAGACCACTCAAGCCCTTGAATAGTCGGTCGATGATGCCGTCGCGGTACTTGTTAACCACGTTCATGTCAATTGATTGGAACTGAGCGTTAACGCCATAGTTAGCGGCTTCGCGTGTGACGTCGGCTACCTCAGCCGAGTGAAGAAGAGCTTTCGTCGGAATGCAACCACGGTGTAGGCAGGTACCACCTAGTTTGTCCTTTTCGATAAGAGCAACGCTCTTTCCGAGCTGAGCCGATCGAAGCGCCGCTGCGTATCCGCCGCTTCCGCCACCGAGAATTACTACGTCAAAGTTGTGGTCAGCCACGACTTACTCCATCTATTGGTTGTGAGGGACTACACAAGCCTACTAGAGGCTCTTGGCTACCTGCACGAGTGTGCGCAACATGACACCGGTGGCGCCTTTGCCTGTGTAGCCAAATGGGGCGCCGTCATTGCTAGCCGGCCCTGCAATGTCGAGGTGCGCCCAATCGATTTGATTCTTCTTATCGCGGTCGTGATGACCAACAAACTCTTTCAAGAAGTGAGCTCCAACCAGCATTCCTCCGCTAGGGTCGCCCAATTTGCTGTTGATCATGTCTGCGGTTTCGGAGTTCAACAGTGATCGGAGTTCCTTCGGCAATGGCATGGCCCAAATTGCCTCACCAGATGCTTCGGCCGCCTTCTGCAGGGTCTCCACGCCGGTGCCGACTCCCATTAGGCCTGTGGTGCGAACACCAAGCGCAACGCGCGCTGCACCGGTAAGTGTTGCCACGTCAATAATGAGGTCTGGTTTCTGCTCGCTAGCAAGAATCAGTCCGTCAGCAAGCACCAGGCGGCCTTCTGCGTCGGTGTTAGTAACCTCAACAGTCTTGCCATTTCTGTACCTGATGATGTCGTTTGGTCGAGTGGCGGAGCCTGAAGGCATGTTCTCTGCAACGCACATGTATGCGGTAACCCGAACGTTCAGCTTCAAAGCTGCGATTGCAAGAGCAGCGTGCCCTACTGTGGCTGCTCCAGTCATGTCGTACTTCATGCCCAGCATGCCGATACCAGGCTTGAGCGTTAGTCCGCCGGTGTCAAACGTGATGCCTTTTCCGACAAGAGCAATGTGCTTCTTAGCACCGCGTGGCTTGTATTCAATTTTCACTAAACGTGGAGGTCGAACAGATCCCTTACCTACCGAGAGTATGCCGATGCACTTTTCAGCAGCCAAGCGCTTTTCGTCCCAAACTTCTACCGTCACACCCTTGCCGCGCGCAGCCTTTTGCATCAACGCGGCAAAGCTTTGAGGGTAGAGATCGTTAGGGGGAGTGTTGACCATGTCGCGAACTAGGTCGATTGACTCTGAAACGGTTTTCGCCTCTTCAACGTCTGCAGATAGTGGCAGCTCCCGTGACAAAACGGTCACCGTCGAAAGTTTGCGCGACTTTTTGACCGACTTGTATTCGGTGAATTCGTAGTGTGAAAGCAGAGCGCCTTCGATAACCGCTAGAGCATCAGAAGCGGTTTTAGTTGGCAAGCCGATAACGACCGCCTCAATGTCGCCAAGGTTTCGCACGGCTGCCCCTGCAAGCTGCCGAAAGTTTTCTTCGCTGAGGTCTTCATCGCCTAAACCAATCGCTACATAAACAGCACCATCTGGGCCCTGAATGCGCGAAATGTGTTCGTAGTTGCTCTTTGCGCCTAGAGACTTCAAGTCGACTTTTGCTAGGCCGGATGTCTCAACCAAACTGTCGCTAATCTGCAGTTTTTCTTTGTTGCTGGTGATTCCAAAGACGTATGCAACGCCCGTGGTCAGTTGGGTCGATTTGTTCGAAACTTCGATGTTTAGCTTGCTCATGCTGCAATCGTATCCGTTCGATTTAGAATGATTAGGTGAACACGCAAGCCCTCTACAAATACGTCGACCTTGAGGTTCGCATACCCAGGGGGCTGAAGTTGCTTGCAGGTTTGAACGGCTTCACAGACGCCGGTGGCAGCATCTCTCAAGTTTCTGACAGCATTTTTGCTCTTCTCGACTCAGAGCTCGTGATTCAGTTCGACAATGATCAACTTCTCGACTATCGCTCACGGCGCCCCTCGATGTACTTCGAGAAAGACCACATAGCCTCATACGAGCCTGCGGTTCTCGGACTCTACCTGTGCGAAGACGAAGCAGGTCAGCAATTCCTTTTCTTACACGGTTATGAGCCAGATTTTAAGTGGGATGCCTTCGCCGAAGCCATTCTTCATGTGGTCAAAGAGCTAGAGATTTCAGAGTTTGTTTGGGTGCACTCGATCCCTTTCCCGGTTCCTCACACCCGGCCCTTGGGTGTCACGGTAAGTGGGAACCGCAAAGATTTGGCCGAGCGATTTAGCGAATGGCGCCCAGAGACTCAGGTCCCCGGAAACGTTCTGCACTTGCTTGAATACAACCTCACCAAATCTGAATTGCCGTGCACAGGTTTCGTGTTGCTAGTGCCGCACTACATATCAGACTCCGAGTATCCAAAAGTAGCTGTAACCGCATTCGAGTTGATCTCCGCTGCAACCGGATTAGTGTTTCCGACAGACGATTTACGCGAGCAGAACATCCGCTTTGAATCGAAGTTAGATAAGCAAGTTTCTGATAATGCCGATCTCGCCCGAATGGTAGAAAACTTAGAGCAGGGGTACCAGAGCGAACGAAACGCTCCGATGCGGGCTACCGTGAACCCGGTTACGCCAGTGATTCCAAGCGCAGATGACCTTGCCGCTGACATAGAAGAATATCTAGCAACGCGACGTCGCAATAAGACCGATGGCGAAGAAAACTGAAACTTCTGTCACGTAGAGGCATAGTCGCTTTATTAGCTGCCAATCTTGCCTACCTAATCGCAGTAACTCAGCGAAGCAGCATGGTGGTTGCTTCCCTTGAAGCTACCGACCGTTTCAACACCACGGCTGCTCAACTGGCCTCACTGGCGGTACTTCAACTCGTGGTCTATGCCGCAATGCAGATTCCAGTGGGCATCGCTCTCGACAGGTTTGGCCCTCGTCTAATGCTCGGATGCGGAGCGATAGTCATGGCCACGGGGCAACTCATTGTCGCTTTCGCGCCGGGTTTGGAATGGGCTATTGCCGGAAGAATGCTGGTGGGCATGGGAGACGCCTTCACCTTTATCTCGATGATCCGCATGGTCAATAACTGGATGACTGGCAAGGCTGCGGCTTTAGCTCAGCAATGGTTGGCCACGATTGGGCAATTGGGTCAAATTGTTTCGGCCGTCCCTTTTGCGGCCGGGTTGGCGATCTTCGGGTGGACATCAGCTTTCTCTGCCTTGGCAGTTTCAGGTTTCGTGGCAGGTGTTTTCGTGTTCGTCGCCGCACTCGACACTCCAACCGGAAGAGTTAGGTCAGACTCAAACTTCAATCAGGTTTTCGCAGCCCTGCGGGTCAACTTCAAACGCAGCCCAGTAAAGGCCGCGTTTTGGACACACTTTCTAACTCAATCTTCTGGAAATGTTTTTGCCCTTCTCTGGGGCGTTCCATTCCTGGTTGAAGCCAATGGCAAGAGCCCTGCATTTGCATCTGGGATGCTCACGCTATTCGTTTTCACTAACGCAGCGATGGGTCCAGTGGTTGGCTACTTCACGGCTCGGTATCAGAGTCGTAGACATGTTCTTGTGTTCGCAAGCGGTCTCTCAATACTCAGCGTTTGGGCGATAGCGTTACTTTTACCAAACCCTTTGCCAGACCTATTCGTTGTTGTGCTGGTTGTTATTTTGGGCGTTGGTGGACCGGTTTCGATGGTTGCGTTCGACTACTCGCGAACTTATGTTTCAAACAAAGAGCTTGGGGCTGCCAACGGTTTCATCAACATCGGGGGTTTCTTGGCAGCGTTGGTTATGATTGGCGCGATCGGTCTGGCGCTTGACGTGCAAAGAGAAGCCAATCCAAGCGTTGACCTTTATGATGCTGGGCACTTCAAACTTGCCCTATGTGTGCAGTTTGTAATCATAGGTTTCGGGCTTTGGCGATTTAGCGCAGCGCACCGCAAACTTCGTTCTGAAACCACTAATGCTTGAGGGTTCAACGAGCCAATTTATTGGAATACTTGAACAACCTTTCTCGTTATAGACACTCTAGATATGGCACTAAACGTCGTTAGTTGGTGGCATACTTAGAAAAGGACCCATTCGGTACTGCAATTGCAGAACTTGACATGGGTCCTTGTGTTGCCTAGATCATCGTCGATCAGTAATCGATCAGACCAATGAAGGGTTCAAAGTGGCCAAAGACAGAGATGAATCTGTTGGTAAGAAGCGCGGACTGTTTTCGCGCATGCTTCACCCAGAAACTAGCAAATCTAAGCAACAAGCCGAAGTTAACACCAAGCCAGAAAGCAACATCATCACTCCTGCAGTCAAGACTCCAAAACCCAAGTCAGAGCCAAAAGCACCTGTCATTTCTAAGACGCCAGCAAGCAAAGCAACAAGCAAAAAGGCCGAAGTCACCAAGCCTCAAGCCAAGGCTGAAGTAGCCAAGACAAAGGCTGACAACAGGGCACCCAAAGCGAGTGAAGCCTCGGCCGGTAAGACTAAAGCAACCTCCAAGACAGCCGTGGCAAAACCTGCCACTGAAAAAACCGCGAAAACCAAAGCCGCAAACGCTAGCAAAGCTGCTGTGAAAGCGCATGCTAAGGCAACGAACAAGACCGAGTCAAAGCCAGTCTCAAAACCTGCGAGCAAGGTAGTGCCAGTCAAGGCTGCAAAGACTTCGGCTGATGCTGAAGTGAAGCCGGCAAAGTCCGCCAAGCCAGCAGCAAAAGCACCAGCAGCCAAGACTCCCGCTACCAAGGCGAAGCCCGCAAAGGCTGCTAAGTTGCCGAAGGGTGCTGCCGATGACGAGGATTTTGAAGACGAAGACGATCTAGAAGTAGGCGACATTGTTGCAGAGGCTGCAGCCGCTGTTGACATCGTAGAACTGGCCGAAGAAGAGGCCCACGAAGAAGAGACACACGAAGACACCGAAGCAAAAGAGAAAGAGAAAGCTCTTGAGGCTGGCGGAGGCTTCGTTATCTCGCATGCCGATGACGACGACATTCCAGTTCAAACCACCACCATTTCGGGTGCTACCGCTGACCCGGTCAAGGACTACCTAAAGCAGATCGGTAAGGTTGCCCTGCTTAACGCAGAGCTTGAGGTTGAGCTTGCAAAGCGCATCGAGGCTGGTTTGTTCGCCGAAGAAAAGCTTGCTACAGAGAAGAGGCTCTCAAAAGAGATGACCCGCGATCTGCGCTGGGTTATGAAAGACGGCCAAAGAGCAAAGTCGCACCTTCTAGAAGCAAACCTTCGATTGGTTGTGTCGCTGGCAAAGCGCTACACCGGCCGAGGAATGCAGTTCCTTGATCTCATTCAAGAAGGAAACCTCGGTCTAATTCGAGCAGTAGAAAAGTTCGACTACACCAAGGGTTACAAGTTCTCTACCTACGCAACCTGGTGGATTCGCCAAGCCATCACCCGAGCCATGGCCGACCAAGCTCGAACCATTCGAATTCCTGTACACATGGTTGAGGTAATCAACAAGCTAGCTCGCGTTCAGCGCCAGCTGCTGCAAGACCTAGGTCGTGAACCAACGCCAGAAGAGTTGGCACGCGAGCTCGACATGACGCCTGAAAAGGTTGTGGAGGTGCAGAAGTATGGTCGAGAGCCGATTTCACTCTCGACACCTCTAGGCGAAGACGGCGATTCGGAATTCGGTGACCTGATTGAAGACACCGAAGCAGTGGTTCCTGCAGACGCGGTTGGCTACTCGATGCTTCAGCGTGAGCTCGAGCGCATCCTCGATTCTCTTCACCCAAGAGAGGCTGGCGTTATTAGAAGCCGCTTCGGTTTGGGCGATGGTGTTCAGAAGACCCTTGACCAAATTGGTGAGGAGTTCGGCGTTACACGCGAGCGAATCAGGCAGATTGAAGCCAAGACAATGTCGAAGCTGCGTCACCCTTCACGCTCGCAGATGCTGCGTGACTTTCTAGAGAACTAGCCGTACTGTGATTCGATACTGGCCCGCTCTGCTGGTTGGACGAATCGCGCGCGTTCTTATTCGCCTCGTTCGCAAAGGCGGCGGTTCTGCCCTTCCGGGTCTCATTCTGAGCAAGTTCGCTCCTGGAATTCTCTATCGAGTTCTTGGTTCATTTGCAGAAGGCTTAGTAATTGTCACGGGCTCTGCAGGTAAATCAACCACCACGAAGATGTTGGTCAACATCGTGCGAGAACACGGCGTGGCAGTGTTCACAAACCCCTCGACTGCAAACATTTTGCAGGGCTTTTATTCAACAATCATCGAACGCGCCAGCTGGTCAGGAAAGATCGCCGGTCAAGTGGCGATTCTTGAGATGGATGAAGCGCACGCAGAAGAACTCACCCGAAAGATTGCACCAGTTCAGGTCACCGTCTTGAACGTGATGGAAGATCAACTAGATCGCTTTGTTGACCCTGCGTTAGTTCGCGACGACCTGTCGTTGGTCGCAAAGCGCGCTACGCGAAATGTATTGCTAAATGCCGATGACCAAAACACACTGCTCATAGCAAAAGACCTGCGGTCAGTTAGGCCAATATTCTTCGGGATTTCCGCACAGGTGTTGAGCGCTCAAGGCAAAGGGCTACAAAATGCGCCCACCTACTTACCAGATTTGCCAAGGCCGCAGACCTCAAGCGAAGTGCGCCACCTTGACGGGCTGCGAACCGAACTAACCGGAGCATGGGGAGAAACAGCTTTTGACTTGCCCTCGAGAGGTGTTCACTTTGCCTTGGATGCTGTAGCTGCTTTCGAGAGCGCTAGAACTTTTCTAGGTGAAAGGTTTGACCTTGGCTTAGCCACAAAGGCTCTTGGCGAGGTTCCGCCCGTGTTTGCCCGTGGAGAAATCGTGCAGGTGAACGGAGAAGACGTCGAGTTCATTTTGGTTCAGAACCCTGGTTCAATGCAGTTGAATCTCGATAACTTGGTTGGTGAACCTGAACAGTTGCTTTTCGCTATCGGGCGCGACGTTCACGACCCGTCTTGGCTTTGGACGGTCGATTACTCAAACCTCAAGCACGTCGACGTTTGCACCGGATTCAATGCGCACGAAGCCGCGCTGGTTCTGCATTACAACGATGTGCCAACTGCATTGGTCAGCGATGACCTCGAACATGCCACAAGCATCTTCTTCGCGATGCCTAGGCCTGAGAGCGGTCACAAAACCGTGGTGTTCAGCGCCGACGCTATGCGTCGAATGAGGCGCTCACTTGGTTTCTGGAGCCCAGAGGAAGTTGAGCGATGAAAACCATTTATACGCTCTTTCCGGACGTGCTGAACCTAAACGGAGATGCGGCAAACTCGCTTGTTTTGCAAAAGAATTTTCAATGGATGGGGGAGCAAGCCCAGGTATTGCCCGTCTCCAACGAAGTCGAGCTAGAAGAGCTAATTCGACTGGTGAAAACTGCACAACAAGGCATTTTCGTCACGATTGGTCATGGCTCGGTTGCCGGCATGAAGTCGTTGGCAACCTTCGATGAACAGCTTCGTACTTTGATCGGCCTAATGGTTGAAGCCAAGACTCCAGGCATCGTGGTCGGGAGTTCTCTGGTGTGGGCAGGGGTGGATGTCACGACTAAGCAAGAACGTCGTAGTGAGTTTGTTCTTGCAGAAGTTGCCGATCAAGGTTGGCCGAGTCAGGGGTTGGGTTATTTGAACAGCGACCTGACGCTAGATCCGATCGTCATCAAGGGGAACGTTATTTTTACGCTGCTTCATGGCCCGTTTTTGGCGAAAAACCCAAAATGGGTTAGCTCGGTACTGCTGGCGATGGGTGGGCAAGTGAATGCGAGCGAATCAAGATCATTGGCAGAAGGCTACGTTGACGAAATTTGGCGTTTAGAAACAAACCATTAAACGCACTGTTAGAACTTACTAGCGAGCTAGCAGCTTCTCGCTTTCGTCGTGCCAATGTAGAGTCTTGGGCTCCAAAGCCTCTTTGTTTAGAGTCGCGTGGTGAAGGCAGAACAGCAGTTCACCGAAAACTAGGGTTGCACGCACATAAGCCTGAGCACCACATGAGTCGCAACGGTCGCCAGCGGTAAGCGGCGCAGTTTGGTTGTTAGATGCAACAACCTCTTGCTCGGTTTCGGTTACTTCTTGAATCTCGGACATTCTTCCTCCTGATCTAAATAGAACCACACGCAACCGTCAAAACTGCCCATTACGTGGTCAGTTTCGCTAACTGCGAATAGTTTCTCGGGTGCACCGTGTTTGAGCGCCAAATCTTGGGGTTCAACTCGTAACATTTTCTGGTGCCCAACACCGATTACTCCGCCAGACACCTCTCTGTACTTGAGGGGCTAGAGGCGGTTCGTAAGCGCCCCGGAATGTACATCGGTTCAACCGATAGTCGCGGTCTCATGCACTGCCTATGGGAGATTATCGACAACTCTGTCGACGAAGCGCTTGCTGGTCACGGCAGCTCGATCGACATTCAGTTACACGCCGACGGCTCTGTCGAAGTTAGAGACCAAGCGCGAGGCATTCCAGTTGACATCGAGCCAAAGACTGGGCTGAGCGGCGTTGAGGTTGTGTTTACCAAACTTCACGCGGGCGGAAAGTTTGGGTCGGGTTCCTACGCCGCATCCGGTGGTCTTCACGGTGTTGGCGCTTCTGTTGTGAACGCTTTGTCGGCACGTCTAGATGTCGAAGTTGACCGCGATGGAAAAACTCACCGCATGTCTTTTAGAAGAGGTGAACCAGGTCGTTTTGACGACTCGAACGGCATCTCGGCAAGCAGCCCATTCACGCCTTTTGAAGACGCTAGTTCGTTAGACGTCGTAGGCAAAGTTGCCAAGGGTGTTACTGGAACAAGAGTTCGCTACTGGGTTGACCCTCAAATATTCATCAAGGATGCTTCGTTCGCCACCGAAGAGCTCATGTCTCGAGCTCGGCAGACTGCGTTCTTGGTTCCTGGTTTACGCCTGCAGGTAAATGATCAGCGAACAAGCGAGCCGGTGGTCAGTGATTTCAAATTTGATGGTGGAATCGTTGAGTTTGTCGACTACCTAGCAAACGATAATGCGATCACAAACACTTGGCGCTTGAGTGGCGCTACGACCTTTACCGAGACCGTGCCAGTGCTCAATGAGCAAGGGAACATGGAGTCACGTGAAGTAGAGCGAAACTGTGAGGTAGAGGTCGCACTTCGTTGGGGTACGGGCTATGACACCACTGTCAAGTCATTCGTGAACATCATCTCGACACCTAAGGGTGGAACACACGTAAGCGGCTTCGAGCAGGCTCTGCTAAAGGTTCTTCGCGCTCAAATCGATGCAAATTCACGCAAACTCAAGGCTGGCAACGACAAAGTAGAGAAAGACGATGTCTTTGCCGGCCTAACCGCCGTTGTCACAGTTCGTCTTGCCGAGCCGCAGTTCGAGGGTCAGACCAAAGAGGTTCTCGGCACACCCGCGGTTCGCAACATCGTTTCTAACACGATTGCCAAGGCTCTAACCGAGCGCCTCGAAAGCTCGAAACGCGACGACAAGGCTCAAGCGGCGATGCTGCTTGAAAAGGTAGTTGCCGAGATGAAGTCACGCATTTCAGCGCGCACGCACAAAGAGACCCAGAGGCGCAAAAACGCCCTCGAATCTTCATCATTGCCGACAAAGTTGGTTGATTGCCGAACGCAAGAGACTGCGGTTAGCGAACTTTTCATCGTTGAGGGTGACTCGGCGCTTGGCACCGCGAAACTTGCTCGCGATAGCGAGTATCAAGCCCTATTGCCGATCAGAGGAAAGATTCTGAACGTTCAGAAGGCCTCGGTAAGCGACATGCTCAGCAACACGGAGTGTGCTTCGATCATCCAGGTTATCGGCGCTGGTTCTGGCCGCTCGTTCGATCTCGATGTAGCTCGATACGGCAAAGTGATTTTGATGAGCGACGCAGATGTCGATGGGGCACACATTCGAACCTTGCTGTTGACGCTTTTCTTCAGGTACATGAGACCTTTGGTCGACGCCGGGCGAGTCTATGCCGCGGTGCCGCCGCTGCACCGAGTAGTTGTGGTGAATGCAGGCACCAAGCCCAATGACACGATCTATACCTATTCCCAGCAAGAACTCGAATCGTTGTTAGCCAAACTTAAAGCACAGGGCAAGCGTTACCAAGAACCCATTCAGCGCTACAAGGGTCTTGGTGAGATGGATGCCGACCAATTGGCAGAAACGACCATGGACCGCTCTCGACGCGCGCTGAGGCGTGTGCGAGTAGAAGACGCCGAGGCTGCTGAGCGCGTGTTCGAACTCTTGATGGGCAACGATGTTGCGCCTCGTCGAGAATTCATTATCGACAGCGCTGACGATTTTGATACAGCAAAAGTCGACGCCTAACCGACGCTCACATCGCTAGCGACTGGCCTTGCTCAACTCGCTAATAGCTTTGAGGCTATGTGAGTAAGAAGCCAACACCTGCTATTGAGGCCTGGGCTGACGACCCACTGGCATCTCGTTTAGCCGCCTCGGGAAGGTCGAGCGGCTTTCCGTCTGTTGCGCTTGCCGATGGTGCCTCGCCGGCAACTGCTGCGAAATACAGCTGGTCTTCATTGCGAAGAAGCTTTTGGCCTCTCACTCCACCTGTCGCACGCCCCTTCGCCGGAAACTCGCCAAGCGCAGATAGCTTGATGCTTCCGGCGTCTGTTCCTGCTAGCGCTGCAGATGAGTTTGCTGCCGTGACTACGAATGCATCGTCTGGATTCTTTATGGCGGCGAACGCGATCACCTTCGCACCATCGCCAAGATTGATACCGGCAACACCTGATGCTGCGCGACCCTGAGCTCGCACAGAGTCGGCTGCAAAACGCAAAACCTGGGTGTCGCTTGTGACAATGACAAACTCTGTCGCATCGTTAGCCAAGACCGCAGAAACTACCTGATCGCCATCTTTCAGAGCAATGACTTCGAACTGTTCTTTAGCCGGGTAATCGGCAAGAACTCGCTTTACAGTTCCCTGCGAGGTTGCCAGAGCGAGCTCATTGGTGTCGTTCAACTCAATCAGCCCGACCAAGCTTTCTGACGCAGAAAGTCCGAAGAATTCGGATGCGCGCACCATGGCACTGGCGTCAAACGCAACGCCAGCATCCGGAATGTCACCGACATGTACACGAACCATTCGGCCAGTACTAGTGACAGCACCGATGTCAGTTCTGGTAGTGGTGTCGATTCGATGACTAAAAACATCGTGTTTCGTGCGCTTAGCGCCTGGAGTTGGCATCTCTGCGACACGAGCCAGGAGGCCTGTTACGGTGAGCAACACGGTCGCGGCACTGTCAGCTAATTCTGCCGAAACTGCAGTCGACTTCGAAGCGGGAACGCTTCTGACAACCTCAGATTCATCCATTAGTAGCGTGCGTCTGTCATCGCCGTATTTATCTGCAACCTCGGCTAGCTCGCTACTGACCAAGTCTCTGAGCACTGTGTCGTTCGCGAGAATCCGCTCGAGCGCGCGTGTCTCTTCTTCGAGTTGAGCCTTTTCGGTCTCGAGCTCGATTCGCGAGAACTTGGTGAGCCTGCGAAGGCGGAGTTCGAGAATGTACTCGGCCTGTATCTCGCTTAGTTCAAATATTTGCATGAGCCTCGAACGGGCTTCATCGACTTCTTCTGAACTTCTAATCACCTGAATCACTTCGTCGATAGCGACGATTGCGATCAACAGACCTTCAACAAGGTGAAGCCTTGCCTTCTTCTTGCCTAGCCTGTTCGTGGTTCTACGGCGGGTCACCTGAACGCGGTGCGCAAGGTATACGCCAAGTAGGTCACGAAGACCCAAAGTGTTAGGCCGGCCGTCAACCAGAGTCACGTTATTAATGCCAAAGGAATCTTCCATCGGGGTGTAGCGATACAGAAGATCGAGTACAACCTGAGGATCGAAGCCGGTTTTTAGCTCAATGACAAGTTTTAGCCCGTTGGTTCGGTCGGTTAGGTCGATTACGTCAGAAATGCCAAGCAGTTTCTTGTTATTGACGCCATCTTTGATTTTCTCGATGACTTTCTCTGGACCAACTAAGTAGGGCAGTTCGGTCACTACTAGTCCAAGTTTGCGGGGGCTGACACTCTCGACACTAACCTTCGCCCTGGTCTTGAATGAACCACGACCGCTTTCATACGCATCTTTGATTCCATCCAAGCCAACAATGATGCCGCCGGTCGGTAGGTCTGGGCCAGGTACGAAACGCATCAAGTCTTCGGTAGTGGCATTCGGGTTGGTCAGCAAGTGTCGGGCCGCCGCGATTACTTCGCGCATGTTGTGTGGCGGCATGTTCGTTGCCATACCTACAGCGATACCTGATGAGCCGTTTACCAGCAGGTTCGGAAAAGCAGCCGGCAAGACCTCGGGTTCTGAAAGTTGAGCGTCGTAGTTTGGCTTGAAGTCAACGACATCTTCATCGAGGCCGTCATTCATAAGAAGTGCGGCTGGTGCTAGACGAGTCTCGGTGTAACGAGCGGCAGCCGGGCCGTCATCGAGCGAGCCAAAATTTCCGTGGCCATCAATAAGCGGCACGCGCAGGGTGAATGGTTGGGCCATACGCACCATAGCGTCATAGATTGCGCCATCGCCATGTGGGTGCAACTTACCCATAACCTCACCAGAGACGCGCGCAGACTTCACGTGGCCCTTGTCTGGGCGTAGCCCCATTTCACCCATTTGGTAGATGATTCGTCGGTGAACGGGCTTGAGGCCATCACGTGCATCCGGAAGGGCACGAGCGTAAATTACCGAGTACGAGTACTCCAGAAATGAGTCCTGCATCTCAGCCGTTAAATCAATATCGACGATGCGTTCTTCTGGATTGATTTCTGAGCTCATGGGTCTTTCAAAAACTACTGTGCGAAACTGTCAGGGATGACTGTTACGAGAATACCTGCCGCGCCCAAGGATGTCGGGATACTGAGCCTTGTGTTGAGTTCGGCTATCGCTGCCACCTCTTCATCGGACACAAAGCCAGCAAACAGCCTGAAATTTCAGAAATCTCGTGGCTACGTGGTCTTGGTGGTCGACGGTCTCGGCAGCCATAACCTCGATGCTCACATTGGCCACGCTCCGAATATCGGCCGTTTCTGGCGAGCTCAAAAGACGACGATTCGATGCGAATTTCCTAGCACTACGGTCGTGAGTCTCACTGGTTTGACCACTGGTCTGAGATCAGCAAATCATGAACTTATTGGCTACAACGTGCCAAATTCAACAAGATCAGAGCTGCACAACCTACTATCCGGATGGGAGGTTGATGGCAATGATCCGGTTATGTACAAGACATACCCAACCCTGAGTGAAACCTATGTAATCACTGTCGTTAGCCCGACTATCTATCGGAACACCGGATTCACATCATTAACCTTGCCTGCTGCAAATTTTCACGGTGTTGATAACATTCACGACCGTGTAAAGGCAGCTGCAGAGCTTGCTGAGCGCGATGGTGGCGTGGTCTACCTCTACGTACCAGAGCTTGACCAGGTTGGGCACCGCAACGGGGCAGGAAGCCCACAATGGCTATCGGTACTCGAAGAGATCGATGCTGCGGCCCGCGCCTTGTTTAGCCTAAAGCGCTCGATCGCCGTTCTCACTGCCGACCACGGAATGGTGAATGTCGACACGGCCGGGCAGATCTACCTTGAGACGCTCGATTCCCTCTCATCCGTAGATTTCATCGCTGGGGGAGACACTCGCTCTTCTCTCATTTATCTTCGCGGCGATAACTCACTCGAAGAACCTGAAGTTGACGACCTCCGGCAGAAACTTGCTGCTGAATTAGACGGTTTGACCTGGTGCGCAAGCTGGAAAGACCTCGAAGCAGCGGGTTGGGTTGCGTCTGGTTTACGCAGCGATAAGCAACCAGATGTGGTTTTGCTGGCAAAGTCAGACGTCACACTCTATGACCGCAGAACCTGCAAACCTCGCTCGTTGCTAATGAAGGGTCACCACGGTTCAATCACGGATGCAGAAACTCAAGTGCCCCTGATTCGGTTGAGCTAGTCTTCCGATTTAGTTCCAAACACTATTTGATCCCAAGAGGGCATAGCGGCACGCGGCTTTTTGGTCGGCTGCTCAGCGTTTGGTTCGGCACTTTGGTCTACAGATGAGGTCGCGGGTTCTTCTTCTACCTTTTCGTCAACCATCGGTTGAGTATCTTGAGCTAACTCGTCGTCAACTATCGGCTGGGGGACTTGTGTATTTTCGATCTCTTGCTCAGCTGAAGAAACTTCATCAACTGAGACGACTGAAGGGTCCTCGAAGTCAGGCTCGGATGCACTTTCTAGCGGTTGGTCGTTCTCAATGACTAATTCGTCCGACTGTTCGACAATGTCGGGTTCTTGCCCTGACTTTTCATCGGTTGCTTCTGCCACGGCTTTTGCAGCCTCGCGCTTTTTGCGAAGGTCGTCTAGAGATTCGATTGATGCGACGGGTTCAGATTCGACTTGCTCAACCTTGCTGGCCTTTGCGATTGTTGGTTCGGTGGCCTCTATGCGGCGAAAAGCAGCCGGTGTGTCTGCGATCACTCTTACCTTGGTAATCGGACCAGATGCGCCCTCGACTGTCGATAGCCCCGACGCTGCTTCGTTCTCGGGAGTAAGCAGAACCTTTCGAGGATCAAATGCCCAATTGGCCAACCCCGAGTTCTCTCCGATTCTGTATGAGACTGAGACGTCCCAGGTTGTTGCTCCAGATCGCCTCACGGTCCAGGCCACGTCAACCGCATTGGCTTGGTCTAATCTCGACGAAATTAGCTCACCAAACTCGATCTGACCTTCGTCGTTAAATCGATCACCCGGCACTACGAGTCTCACGGCTCTGGCAGATTCAATCATGTGCTCTAGTTCGTCGATGACGGGCTTGGCGAATTTGGCCACGTAGTCCTCGGGCGATGCTGTGTCTTCACAAATTTGTGAAACCGTTTCGCCGTTACGAATGCGTTCTTGAATGTCTCTTGGCGACACGTAGCTACTTGTATCTTGTGCAACTGCCTTTCGCAAAGCGCTCTTTAGTGCATCATCCGCTATAGCGCGGTGCTTGGTTCCATCCAATGATTCGAAAAGTACGAATCCATCTTCTGAGCCGATTAATCGCAAGTCGCTCAAAACAACCTCCAAACCTTGGCTTTAGTTTGTCAGCATCTTCTGGGTATGGCATGTAACAAAAGCGGTGTGCCGTTTGGGAAGTTTTTCGGGTATTTGTTGGTTTTTTGCCTACTAGGCGTGTTGTTGTTGCTTTTCACCAATAAATCGGTGAAACTATGCGCGCCTTAACAAACGCTCAAGAAAGGTTTTTCGATGGCCACCGATTACGACGCCCCACGAAAGTCGGACGACGACGCTGAATCGCTAGAGGCAATCAAGGAGCGTATCCCTGAAAAAATCGCTGCGTCACCCGACATCGATGACTCGGAGCACGGCGAGGGAATCCTCGGTCACGAAGTTATTTCTGAAGACCTCGAGGTGGTCGTTCTGCCCCCTCAAGACGACGAATTCACCTGTAGCGAGTGCTTTATTGTGAAGCACCACAGCCTTTTGGCAAGAAAAAAGAAGAGCCTACCTGTTTGCACGGAGTGCGACTACTAAAGCATCCGGCTTGCTGCAGGCGAACAACCAATAGGGCGTCGGGTCACTTTCGTCTTTGATAGCAACCTTGACGAAAACCTTCGCACCAGCTTGATTAACGAAGTAAGCCTTGGCATTGAGGCCGGGACCTTTTTCGAACCTCACTTGGTCACCCGAAACAATCTCTATGGTGTCGATAAAACGTAGCGCTATCTCTGCTCGGCCGACCTTTAGCGTTGGCTCTAGTCCCGCAGCTACCGTCACTACTGGAGCGTTCATTAGAACTAAGCCCAAGATGACCAGAGTGGCCAATAGACCAGTTACAAATGCGGCGAGGTCGCTCATGAAAGGCAGAACCACCAGTGCGATGCTTGGGGCTACTAAAACTATGGGAATCAAGGATGCCGCCGATGGAATTACCCTCATCGAGAATGCAACGTCCCTGGCTTTTTTATCAGCTGTCATGACTTTAGATTACGCTCTACACATGACTGAAACCGTTCCAGTACTTATCGTCTGTGACGACTCAATGATTCCTATCTACGCGAAGCCTGGCGACGCTGGTGCAGATCTAAGGGCCTCTCACGAGGCGCTAGTGTCGGCGGGCGAGAGAGTGCTAGTCAAGACCGGATGCTCGATCGCCCTGCCAGCCGGATATGTTGGGCTCGTGCATCCGCGCTCTGGTCTTGCGCTCAATCACGGCATAACCGTTCTGAATAGCCCGGGAACCATAGATGCTGGATACCGCGGTGAGATTATGGTCACACTCTTCAACTCTTCTAAGGAAGATTTCAAAATTAGCGTCGGAGACCGCATCGCACAGCTACTAATTCAACAGGTTTCCAAGGCCGACTTCATTCGTGTCGAAAGCCTTCCGCAGTCGGATCGCGGAGACCGTGGCTATGGATCGAGTGGGAAGAACTAGATGTACAACGAGATTGTGAAACGCGCTGAGTTAGGTCCATTTGACCTTGCCGAGGTTGCCAACCTAGAAAACGTGATTGACTTCGGTGCTGTAAAGCTGCCAAACGTCAATCGCAACTTGTCTATCAAGGTTGAACTAGAAGAAGACACGCGTCGCCTCGTTGCACTGACATTGCAAACTCAGACTTCGATGCTGCAAATCTCACTATTCTCAGCGCCAAAGAGCAGCCCGGTTTGGCAAGAGGTTCTAGAGGTGCTTACCTCATCTTTAGAGTCTCAGAACGCACAGGTTGATTCGGTAGTCGGAAGCTTCGGTCGAGAACTACTTGTCACGATGGACGTGCCAAACGAAGATGTAGGAGTTGTGCGCCAACAAATACGTTTCATAGGTGTAGACGGGCCTCGATGGTTACTAAGAGGGTCGATTACAGGAGAGGCGCTCAGCAACCTTTCTGAGCAGGCCGAGATTGAACGTATTTTCCGTTCAATCGTTGTCGACCGAGGCCCTGAGGCCCTGCCACCGCGCGAATTGGTGCCCCTGACGATGCCTCCTGGCAACATCGCCCCGCCAGCGAGACCACAGTGAGCGCATCCGCTGGAGAACGTTGGCTTGGGCTAAGTAAAGACGCTGACGGAGAATACGTGGTCACACCCGCTTCTATGCTTCGCAGCATCGGGGGGTTGTTCGGGCTCATTGAGTCCGCGATTCCACCTGTGGCTTTTTCGGTGACATTTGGAATCTGGTCTGACGCCATGCTTTCGGCAGTTGTTGCGCTCAGCCTGGCTCTCATCTTGGGCGTTGTTCAGATTATTCGAAAAAAGCCGGTTATGAACGCGATTGCGTCAGTGTTCGGTATCGCGTTCGCCGCATTCTTGGCCACAAGCGGGGGCAACGGAGCTGAGAGTGCAAAGAACTTCTTTTTGCCCGGGCTGATAACCAATGCGGTGTGGGCGGTCGGCTTACTAACTTCTGCTCTCTTGCGGCGTCCTGCGATCGGGTATCTACTTGCTACCTTCGAGGCTGTCCCAGCCGGGTGGCGCGAGAATAAAGCCCTGCTCAAGCTCACCTCACGTGTCACGTTCTTTTGGGCCACGCTTTTTCTCGTTCGACTGGCAGCGCAACTCCCGCTTTATTTTGCAAACGAAGCAGCTTGGCTCGGCATCGTCAAATCTGCGATTGGTCTTCCTGCTTTTGGTCTTTGGATTTTCCTGAGCTGGTTAATGCTGAAGCGCACCATTCAGACCGCTCCTTAGTGGTATTTTTGAAAGGTTCTAAATGCGAAGGAGCCTTTCTTGTCTAAGGTGAACAGTTTCTCTTCAGCCGATGATTTGGTTGTTGGCGGAAAGACTTATCGATATTTCAAGCTGTCCAGTGTCGGCGGCTCAAAGCTTCCGTTCAGCCTCAAGATTCTTCTTGAGAACCTGCTACGCACCGAAGATGGCGCAAACATCACGGCCGCCCACATTGAGGCCCTTGCCAGTTGGAACCCAAACGCTGAGCCCGACACCGAGATTCAGTTCACCCCAGCACGTGTGATCATGCAAGACTTCACGGGCGTTCCGTGCATCGTTGACCTGGCCACTATGCGTGAGGCTGTCGCCGCGCTAGGGGGAGACCCTAAGAAGATCAACCCACTAGCTCCGGCTGAAATGGTTATCGACCACTCAGTGGTTATCGATGTTGCAGGGCGAGCAGATGCATTCGAGAAGAACGTTGAACTCGAATACGAGCGCAACGGTGAGCGTTACCAATTCCTGCGTTGGGGACAAACGGCTTTCGACGACTTCAAAGTAGTTCCGCCGGGCACTGGAATCGTGCATCAGGTAAACATTGAGTACTTAGCGAGAACCGTCATGACTCGCGAGGTAGATGGTGTTCTTCAGGCTTACCCAGATTCTTGTGTCGGAACCGACTCGCACACAACGATGGTCAACGGCCTAGGAATTCTAGGTTGGGGAGTTGGTGGAATTGAGGCCGAAGCAGCAATGCTTGGCCAGCCAGTTTCAATGCTCATCCCAAAGGTCGTAGGTTTCAAGCTCACCGGCAAGATTCCAACCGGCGCTACCGCTACAGACGTGGTGCTAACAATCACCGAGATGCTCCGTAAGCACGGTGTTGTAGGCAAGTTCGTCGAGTTCTATGGTGCTGGCGTTGGCTCTGTTCCACTAGCGAACCGCGCGACAATCGGCAACATGAGCCCAGAATTCGGCTCGACTGTTGCCATTTTCCCGATCGATGACGTGACTCTTGACTACCTAAGAATCACCGGCAGATCACAGGAGCAGATCGACTTAGTCGAGGCTTACACCAAGGCTCAGGGTCTGTGGCACGACCCTTCGAAAGAGCCAATTTTCAGCGAGTACCTAGAGCTCGACCTATCAACGGTTGTGCCTTCAATCGCGGGCCCAAAGAGACCTCAGGATCGCATCGAACTATCAGAGGCAAAGCAGAAGTTCAACGAGATTCTGCCGACATACACCGACAAAGTTTCAAACCAGACCGACGTCAAAGGAGCTGCTTTCGACATTGACAACGGAATCGTTTCGATTGCGTCGATCACCTCATGCACAAACACGAGCAACCCTTCTGTGATGTTGGCGGCAGGTCTGCTAGCGAAGAAAGCCGTGGACAAGGGCCTCAAGGCAAAGCCATGGGTAAAGACTTCACTTGCTCCTGGCTCGAAGGTAGTCACCGAGTATTACGAGAAGGCTGGACTCACCGAGTCTCTAAACGCGCTTGGTTTCAATCTCGTTGGTTACGGTTGCACCACCTGTATCGGTAATTCGGGTCCACTGGACGATGCAATCAGCGAAGCCATCAACCGCAATGATTTGGCTGTGACCGCGGTTCTCTCTGGCAACCGAAACTTTGAGGGTCGCATCAACCCAGATGTGAAGATGAACTACCTCGCGTCACCGCCGTTGGTAATCGCTTATGCACTTGCTGGAACCATGGATTTCGACTTCGAAACACAACCACTGGGCCAAGACGCCCATGGTGAAGACGTGTTCTTGGCTGACGTTTGGCCGACACCAGAAGAAGTTCAAAAGACCATTGACGAGTCGATCAACTCAGACATGTTCAAGAGCCAGTACGCGGGTGTTTTTGACGGTGACTCGAGATGGAAGTCACTTCCAACTCCAACCGGTGCCACCTTCGACTGGGACGAGAAATCCACCTACGTTCGTCGCCCTCCATATTTCGAAGGCATGAAGCGCGAACCTAGCGCTGTGACCGACATCAGTGGTGCAAGAGTTCTAGCTCTATTGGGCGACTCAGTCACCACAGACCACATCAGCCCAGCAGGGTCGATCAAAGTTGACTCGCCGGCAGGTAAATACCTCACCGATCATGGGGTGTCTCGAAGCGACTTCAACTCATACGGTTCTCGTCGCGGAAACCACGAGGTCATGATTCGCGGAACGTTTGCGAACATCCGCCTAAAGAACCTACTTCTCGACGGCGTTGAAGGCGGTTACACCCGAGACTTTAACCGCTCGGATGCACCGCAAGCCTTCATCTATGACGCCTCGGTCACGTACCAAGAGCGTGGCGTTCCGTTGGTCATTCTTGCTGGTAAGGAGTACGGCTCGGGTTCTTCGCGTGACTGGGCTGCTAAGGGAACCAGTTTGCTTGGCGTCAAAGCCGTAATCACCGAGTCGTTTGAGCGCATTCACCGCAGCAACCTAATTGGTATGGGCGTTCTTCCGCTTCAGTTCCCTGTGGGGCAGACAGCGGCGAGCCTCGGCCTAGACGGAACCGAAGAGTTCGATTTCATCGGTGTAACCGAACTAAACAAGGGCACAACGCCTAAGACTGTTCGTGTCATTGCGAAACCGACCGCCCACTCAGCAGCTGGAAAACCCGTGGTCGAGTTCGACGCAGTAGTTCGCATCGATACGCCGGGTGAGGCCGACTATTTCCGTAACGGTGGAATTCTTCAGTACGTTTTGCGAAGCCTAGTTGCCTAGCGGAATAATCACTCTCGAGGGATTGGTTTAGATCATCGTGAGTTTGCTTGAGAAGATTGCAGGTCCTAGAGACCTAGATGCACTAACCGCCGCCGAACTGAGCGAGCTCTGCCGCGACATCCGTGCGCATCTAATCACGAGTGTTGCTGCCACCGGCGGCCACCTAGGGCCGAATCTGGGTGTCGTAGAGACGACTGTTGCAATCCACCGAGTCTTCGACTCACCAAATGACCCAATTGTTTTTGACACTGGTCACCAAAGCTACGTGCACAAGCTTTTGACTGGCCGTCAAGACTTCAGCAAGTTGCGCCAGAAGGGCGGCTTGGCCGGTTACCCGCAGCGCTCCGAGTCGGTGCACGATGTGGTTGAGAGTTCACACGCATCGTCGTCATTGTCTTGGGCTGACGGTATTGCCAAGGCATTCAAGTTGACCAAGCAAGAAGATCGCTACGTAGTAGCGGTCATTGGTGATGGAGCGCTGACGGGTGGCATGGCCTGGGAAGCGCTAAATAACATCACCGACGACAATGACCGCAAACTGGTGATTGTTGTAAATGACAACGGTCGCTCGTATGCGCCCACCATCGGTGGACTCGCTCGATACCTAAATGAAATTCGCACCGAGAAGCTATATCGCAAGGCATATCGCTTCTCACGCAAGGTTTTCGACAAGCTCGGGCTACTCGGCAAACTAACCTACTCTGCAGCCAGGGGAGCGGGTACCGGTTTGATGGGCGCTATGGCGCCTAAGGGCATGTTCCCCAATCTTGACATCAAGTACATCGGCCCAATTGACGGTCATGACTTGCAAGCCATGGAGACAGCGCTTCGCCAGGCGAAGAAGTACGCCTACCCAGTAATCGTTCACGCGATCACGCAAAAGGGTAAGGGTTTTGACCCGGCGCTTTTGAATGAAGACGACCAATTTCACGCCGTTGGCCAGATCGACCCGCTTACGGGTGAGTCACTTGAGAAGACTTCGGGTAAGTCTTGGACATCCGTTTTTAGCGATGAAATTTTAGAAATTGCAACGAAGCGAAAAGACATCGTCGGAATCACAGGTGCGATGCTCATGCCTGTTGGTCTAGATGCGATGGCTAAGAAGTACCCTGACCGCGTTTTTGATGTCGGTATCGCAGAGCAGCACGCCGTTACCATGGCAGCCGGTATGGCCTTCGGCGGTCTGCATCCAGTGGTTTGCATCTATGCGACATTCGTAAGCCGTGCTTTCGATCAACTACTCATGGATGTTGCTTTGCACAAAGCCCCAGTGACGCTCGTGTTAGACCGAGCTGGCGTTACCGGCCCTGATGGCGCGTCTCATCACGGAATGTGGGACTTAGCAACACTGCAAATTGTTCCTGGCATCAAGATCGCTGCACCACGAGACGCCGAGCGTTTGCGTGAGGAGCTGCAGGAGGCGACTAACGTGCATGACGCACCGACCGTCGTTCGTTTTCCTAAGGGCACGGCCGGCTCCGAAATTAGACAAATTCGTCGCATGAACGACGGTGTAGATGTTTTGTCAGAAGCACCGAGCAAGGATGTTCTTCTCGTCGCAGTCGGAACGATGGCAGAAACCGCACTGAAAGTTTCAGAGCTATTGGCAGCACAAGGAATCGGCGCAACAGTTATCGACCCGCGCTGGGTTGTGCCGGTGCCAAAATCTGTACTCGAGTTCGCGAAGAGTCACCGATTAGTTGTGACTATTGAAGACGGTGTGCGAGTGGGCGGAATCGGCACTCGCGTGCGCCAAGACATGCGTGCTGCAGAAATCGATACGGCGCTCAATGAGGTGGGGCTCCCAGATGAGTTCCTTGAACACGCAACACGCGGTGAGATTTTGGAACGAGTTGGCCTAACGGCTCAAACCGTGGCGAGAGAGATTGTTGCTCAAGTAGTTGGGTCTAAGGTTCCTCATGCTCGACCGCTGGATAATTTTGAGCCTCAGCAGTCGACTGATCAGTCAAACCAGCACTAAATTCTTCGCAAACTAAATCTATTTGCCACGCGCGCGCGCCACAGGCGACCAAGAATTCACGTATTTCGTTGGCACCGTTGATGTCTAGATTCCAGGCAAGTTGGCGCATGTAATCGGGTGTCAAGATGTTTTCTGTTGGCAGGTTCTGTTCGGCCGACAAGCGGGACATCACTGCTTTCAATAACTGCAGACGAGCATCGGCCAGAGGGTGCTTGTGAGCCCAGATGCGGTGATTGGGAATTCCTTCTGACTTCACACGCAGTTCGGGTGGCCTCAAGTCTTTCAAACCCTCGTTCAAGGCCGCCCACCACGTGTCTAGGTATGACCTCGACGCTCTGCCCGCGAATCTCTTGTTAGCCGAAAGCTCACCCTTGGTCTTGGGTCGTGTGGTTGCTAGCTCAATCAGAGATGAATCGGGTATCAGTCGGCCGGGTGATACATCGAGGCGCTTCGCCAGATCTTCTCTGGCATGCCAAACCGCTCTCACCACGGCGTAGCCGCGCTCGTCTCGAATTGTGTTGAGACCGCTAGTTCCTCGCCACTTGTCGACTTTTGTCGGCTTTGGGGCGAAAGACAACAGGTGTGTAAATTCTTGTTCTGCCCACGCCAACTTGTTTGCTGAGGCGAGAGCGTCTAGCAAACAATCGGCAAGTTCGGGTAGAACGTCAACGTCAAGAGCGGCATAGTTGAGCCATGTTTCGGGCAGTGGTCTCGTCGACCAATCTGCTGCGGAGTGCTCTTTTGCCAAGGAGAGCGACAGCAACTCTTGCACCATAGAACCCAGCCCCACGCGGTCTAAACCGAGAAGTCGGCCGGCTAGTTCTGTGTCGATGAGTTGGGTAGGTCTCAGGCCAAGTTCGGCTAGGCAAGGAATGTCTTGCGTGGCCGCATGGAGGATCCAGGGGATGCCTCTAATCTCTTGCGCGAGTCTAGAAAAGGCGTCTCCATCTTCGTTATTGATGGCGATCGGGTCGATGAGCAGAATAGGCGCGTCGCGACGATGCAACTGAATTAGATAAGCCCTTTGTGAATATTTGAAGCCGCTCGCTCGCTCTGCGTCTATGGCCAGAGGGCCCGTTCCGGCAAGCAATGCTTTTGTTGCAACCTCTAGGTCACCGCTAGTTTCGATAAGACGCACATCGACGCATCGTGGTTTGTTTAGGGGAGTAGGTGGCGAAAGCTCTTCGACATCAGACATTCAGGCGACCGACGTCTTCATTCTGAAGCGGTAAGCCAGACATCATGCAGATTAGGGATTGCCAGGCGTGCATATGGGCGGCAATGTTTGTGTCAAGCGGGCTCCAAGATGCGCGAAGTTCAAGTTCGGCATGCGGGGCTTGATTCGCGAGAGCTCCGAAACCCGTTGAGATGACGCGAGTTGTTGTGCCTGCCTCTGAGTTGTAAGTGGCCTGATTGGCCTCGAGGGCTGTAATCAACCAACTCCACGCCAATCCGGAACTGTATTCATCGGCTCCGATCTCAGTTTCGAGTGGTGATTTTGCAAATGCGATGACACGAAATCGAGATCCCCACGATTCTTGTGGCTCGTCGTCCCATAACAACACCAGTCGCCCGGTACCTAGGTCGATTTTCTCGTGGACTGAGTCAGGTCGCACGTCGCACGAAAACGCGACAGCGTGCCTGGCAAGCTTCGCGGGTGCCTCGATCTCTTTTACGTCGAGCTCGTTGCGCACGTTCGAGTCGAGGATAGACCTCAAGGCCATAGCGAACTCTGGCGCTACACTCGAAGATTTTGTCGACTCACTCACAACCAAAGGATATTGGAGTTGTTGCTTCGAACCCTTTAGGCTCGCCGCCACATGGTCAAGGCGCTGTTCTGAATCGTCTCGTATCGAGCTATTACGTATCGGTCGAGGGCGAGTGCCGAGTTGGCAACATCTTCGACGGCTAGAGGGTCTGGCTTACCCTCGAAAGTAACGGTCAGAAAAAGCTGATCGATCTCACCAAGTTTCAAAAACTGATTCAGAAGAGAAGGCCCGCACTCACTCAAAACACGATCGTGTAAAGCATTTAGCTCCGAAAGCCGATCAGAAAGTTCGGCGTCACCAGAGAACTTGAGAGGTCGCAGTTCTGTGTGCGTCGGCAGGCCGGTAAATACGTAAGTTTCGAAGCGCATTGAGGGCTTGTAACCCTCGATTCGGGCAGTCTCACCGCCTACAACAAGTGCGTCGGCCTGCGACCTGAGTTTGATGAGATGTGCCAGGTCTATCTCGTTTGAGATGTCTCTACTTGAGCCGGTGTTGCCGAAATAGTTACCAGCTTCGGTCAGGTGAAAGTTCGCCGCGAACCCGGGTTCGAGCTCGTACCAGGCGACGGTCTCAACCATTCCGATCTAGGCGACTTTCTCTCGCACTTGACGCTTAATGCGATAAATCATCGCGCGCATACCTCTTATGCGAAGAGGTGAGACCGCTTCGGTGAGTCCGATTTGGTCAGGAAAGTCGTCTGAAAGCGAAAGAACGTCATCGACTGATTTGTTGTGAAGAACTTCACTCAGAATTCCAGCGAACCCGCGAGTGGTCGGAGCCTCTTCTGGCGCCGTAAAAAAGACACCAACTTGACCGCTTTCAACCTCTACGAATAGGAAGACAGGCGATTGGCACTCTTCAACACGTTCGAATAGGTCAGGATGGTCGGCATAACGCTCTGGCAATGGCGGTAGGTTCTCTGAGTACTCGAGAAGCAGTTCGAGTTTCTCTCGGTTCGATCCAGATTTGAAATCTGACGCAACTAAGGTTGCTGCCTCGGCGACGCTGTTGGTCATCGGCGCGGTGCTGGAGCTTCGCCTGGCTCCTCGCCACGAACGATTG
The DNA here is from genome assembly GCA_039805305.1 of Actinomycetota bacterium. Classification (GTDB taxonomy): domain Bacteria; phylum Actinomycetota; class Actinomycetes; order Actinomycetales; family Microbacteriaceae; genus Rhodoluna. The sequence goes on along the minus strand of JBDLUM010000021.1, from coordinate 5,560 downwards.
GCACACCAACCAGTGAACCCCACTCGGTCCATGATCCGTCGTAGTTGCGCACGTTATCAAATCCGAGAAGGTACTTCAGCACGAACCAAGAGTGTGACGAGCGTTCGCCGATTCGGCAGTAGGCAATCACTGCGTCAGAAGAGTTGAGGCCCTTCTCGCCTTGATAAATCGATTCAAGTTCTGCACGGGTCTTAAAAGTTTGATCTTCGTTTACCGCGCGGCCCCACGGAACAGATACTGCTGAGGGAATGTGTCCGGCACGCAATGCTCCCTCTTGTGGATAGTCAGGCATGTGGGTTCGTTCACCCGAGTACTCCTGTGGGCTACGGATGTCTAGCAGTGGGTTTCCGAAGTGAGCGAGCACGTCATCTCTAAAGGCTCGAAGAGTCTTGTCATCGCGCTCAACCAAAGGGTAACTGCTAGCAATCTTCACCGTAGGCTCCTTGGTGAGTGACCGACCGCTCGAAGCCCATGCTTCGCGAGCTCCGTCGAGCAGCCTTACGTCGGCGTGACCAAACAGCTTGAAGACCCAAAGTGCGTAGGCAGCCCACCAGTTGCTTTTGTCTCCGTAGAGTACGACGGTACTCTCTCGACTGATTCCACTGCGCTCCATAAGAGCCTTGAATCCAGCAGCGTCTACATAATCTCGGGTGACAGTGTCGTTCAGGTCGGTGTGCCAATCGATTTTTACCGCACCAGGAATGTGTCCGATTTCGTAGAGCAGAACATCCTCGTCTGATTCGACCACTACAACGTCTGGATTGTCTAGATTTTGGGCAACCCAGTCGGCAGTTACAAGAACTTCGGGGTTTGCGTATTCAAGAAACTTAGGAGTTGAATCGGCTGGGGCTGGCATCTTGGGATTGTTCTCGTTCCAATAAACTTAGGGTACTCACTCTAGGTTAATCCAAGCCCTCCCGATTAGATACCGATTGGTAACAAATGGCCACAAAAGGCAGCTTTTTAGAGCTTTGCGCGCGTGCACCGATCGTATCTGCCCAGCAAATGTTGGCTGATCTGGTTCCGCCCAGAGAGTTCCGAGATGCTTCGTTCAGCACTTATCGACCCGCACCGGCTTTTGCGTCTCAGCAAGAGGCTCTGAACACGTTGAGTTTGGGTTTTCGCAAGGCCAAAACTAAGGGAGGGCGAGCGGTACCGGGTTTTTACCTCGATGGTGGTTTCGGTGTTGGTAAGACGCATCTTTTGGTTTCTCTATACCGATCTTTTAAAGGAAAAAAGCTTTTCGGCAGTTTTCTCGCCTACACAAGCCTGATCGGTGCTCTTGGATTTGCCGAGGCGATGAAGCTGTTTGCTAAGTACGACCTGATTTGCATTGACGAGTTTGAGTTAGACGACCCGGGCAACACCATGATTATGTCGCGACTGCTGAATGATCTCGGATCTAAGGGAGTTCTTTTTGCGGCAACCTCAAACACTCCACCAAACGCCTTGGGAGAGGGTCGTTTTGCGGCTGAGGACTTCAGGCGTGAAATTCTAGGCATAAGTGCCAACTTCGAAATTTTACGTATTGATGGCGAAGACTACCGACATCGCCCAATTGACGGTCACAGCCAAGTTCAAAGTGAACAGCAATTGAGCGCGTGGTTGGATGAAGTTGAAGTGGCCACGCTAGATTCCTTTGATTCCCTGTTGGGACATCTTTCAAAGATTCATCCGGCTAAGTTCGCAAGACTCGTGCAGGGTATTGATCGTATTGGCATTGATGGTGCTCACAAGTTTGTCGACCAAGCTGATGCACTGCGCTTCGTAGCCTTCGTTGACAGGGCCTATGAGTCACAAATACACATGAGGGCAACCGGCTTGCCGCTGACAGACCTCTTCACTCCTGAAATGGTTTCTGGTGGCTACAGCAAGAAATACCTGCGCGCCATTTCTCGCCTTCACGCTTTGGCTGAGTAGCTTTTTACAAGGCAGCCTGCTTCGTTCGCGCATGAGATGTTTTACAAACACGAAACAATAACGGCGATTATCTGAAACCTTCGAAATGTTTACTTGCCTCATGCCCGCAATGACGGGGGCATTTGTTCTCTAGAGAGAGGTAAACAAATGGAATCCGTTTTAGATCAGGGAAACACTACTTTCTTACTCATTAGCGCCGCATTCGTGCTGCTGATGACCCCGGGGCTGGCATTCTTCTATGGAGGCATGGTCAAAGCCAAGAGCGTTGTGTCGATGATGATGCTTAGTTTTGGGTCACTCGGACTCGTAGGCGTACTCTGGGTGCTCTATGGCTATGCCATTGCCTTCGCTGACGGCCCTTCGAAAGTCAACAGCGGCGAAAGCTTTATCGGTATTGATGGCTGGTTCGGCATAGACCTAGCCAAAATCGGCCTCGGCAGCCCATTCGCCGACGCAACCAACGGTGCGGCCGCGTTTCCCGAGTTGGGCTTTGTGGCTTTCCAGGCGACCTTTGCAATTATCACCGTGGCCCTAATCTCGGGTGCTATCGCCGACCGCGCCAAGTTTGGTGCATGGATGGTCTTCGCAGGTCTTTGGGCAACTTTCGTTTATTTCCCCGTTGCCAACTGGGTTTTCAACTTTGACCTTGGCGAAGGCGGGGTTGTTGATGGCGGATGGATTGCTTACGATCTAGGCGCTATTGACTTTGCCGGTGGTACGGCAGTGCACATCAACGCGGGTGCTGCGGGCTTGGCCTTGGCAATCGTTCTAGGAAAGCGTTTTGGGTTCAGCAAGGGAATCACGCAGCCACACAACGTTCCACTCACCTTGCTGGGTGTGTCTTTGCTCTGGTTTGGATGGTTCGGGTTCAACGCGGGTTCAGAACTTGCCGCCGACGGAATTGCTGCCATCGCTTTCATCAACACCTTGGCAGCTCCAGCTGCAGCAATGCTCGGCTGGATCATCGTCGAGTATTTCAAGCACGGTAAGGCCACCTCGATTGGTGCAGGCTCAGGAGCCGTTGCCGGTCTTGTCGCAATCACTCCGGCTTGTGCATCCGTCTCGCCGATGTATGCAATGCTGCTTGGCGTCATCGCCGGTGTTCTTTGTGCCTTGGCAGTGGACCTCAAGTTCAGCTTCGGATTCGACGACTCGCTTGACGTCGTAGGAATTCACTTAGTTGGTGGCATTGTGGGCACCCTCTTCATAGGTTTCTTCGGTGAGGGCGTTGGAGCGGCTTTCGGCTTCGGTTGGGATCAGCTACTTGCCCAGGCAATCGGAGCGGGTGCCGTGCTGGTTTACAGCTTTGTACTCGCACTTCTTATCGGCTTCGCAATCGATAAGTCAATTGGCTTCCGTGTAAAGGCAGAGGACGAAATCGCCGGCATCGACACTGTGGTTCACGGTGAAGAGGCGTATGCATTCGGTGCCGACCGCGGATAGTTCTAAGGGCTGAAATGGAGGAACTTCGGTTCCTCCATTTCGGTGCGTTTATTAGGTATTTGAATTAAGAGACAAAGGTTTAGATTATGCAAAGCGACAGCACGGTAGCGTTTCTCATTATTTGTTCTGCGATGGTTCTGTTTATGACACCAGGGCTGGCCTTCTTTTACGGTGGCCTAGTGCGAGCTTCAAGTGTTGTATCGATGATGATGATGTCGTTCGGATCTGTCGGTTTAGTCGGCACATTGTGGGTGTTTTACGGCTACGCAATGTCTTTCGCCAGTGCTACTAATTCGGGCTTCATCGGGTTGGACGGATTCTTCGGCCTCGACCCAGCCAAGTTGTTGCTTGCCTCGTCGTATCAGGCGGCGTCAGATGGAAACGGGTTCGACCTGGTGTTTGCAGGTTTTCAAGGAACTTTCGCAATCATTACAGTGGCACTCATATCTGGAGCGATAGCCGACCGTGCAAGATTCGGTGGCTGGATGATCTTCGCAGCGCTCTGGGCCACATTCGCTTATTTTCCCATCGCGGGCTGGGTCTTCAATTTCTCAGTTGAGAATGGCGCGGTTGTTGATGGTGGCTTTTTAGTCTTTAATCTCGGACTAATGGATTTTGCCGGCGGGACGGTAGTTGAAGTTGCCTCGGGAGCTGCCGCGCTTGCTGTGGCATTAGTTGTTGGCCGACGTTTTGGGTTCGCGAAAGGAATGCATGCGCCGCACAACGTGCCATTGACCCTTATTGGTGCTGCAATTCTTTGGTTTGGCTGGTTTGGCTTCAACGCCGGATCACAACTCGCGGCCGACGGCACAGCTGCGCTTGCCTTCGTGAACACTCTCGTTGCGCCAGTTGGTGCGCTCATCAGCTGGTCGCTCTATGAACGACTAGCCCTCGGAAAGCCGACTGCTGTGGGGGCCGCTTCTGGTGCGGTTTCTGGCCTAGTTGCAATCACGCCATCTTGTGCATACCTGCATCCGGTCTGGGCCTTGGTACTTGGGCTAGTCGTTGGTGTCGTGTGTGCCCTGGCTGTTGAGCTGAAATGGAAACTGGGTTTTGACGATTCACTCGATGTCGTGGGCATCCACTTGGTAGGTGGAATTGTGGGAACACTGTTCATCGGTTTGGCTGGCGAGAAGGTTGGTCTGTTCTTCACGGGTGACCCAACGCAACTTGGTAGACAAGCTGCAGGTGTAGCTATCGTTGGTATCTGGTCATTCTCGGTCGCCTGGCTGAGCGCGATGCTGGTGCAAAAGACATTTGGCTTCAGAGTAAAGAGCACCGATGAAATCGCGGGTGTCGACCGAGTTATTCACGGCGAAACTGCATACAGCGAAACCGACCCAAGATGGACCTGGCGAGGATAAAACTACATCGCCGATCCGAGGTAAATGAATAGGCCAATCAGGCCGAAGAAAACGACCAAGTTCTTGATTACTTTTCGTTTGCGAGCGCTGTCGTAGTAGGGCCATTTATCACGGATGTTTCCTACCAAGGTTGCGATGGCAACAACAATGGTTCCGGCGAAAAGTGCGAAAAGCAGGAAAGTCCAGAAGTACGCAAGAACAAACTCCCACCAGGAGTTTTCGCCGATTTTAAAGTTCATGTTGGAATAACCGGTATCGAACCAGTGACCTCTTCCTTCTTAAGGTAGCGCGCTACCGCTGCGCCATACGCCCTATGGTTTTTAGGCTATCAAAGTGGCTACCCCCGTGTGGCGGTTTGCGCAAATCGTTGATTTTGGGTTAGAGTTGCAGTCGTTCGAAAGAACAAATGCGGATGTGGCTCAGTGGTAGAGCATCACCTTGCCAAGGTGAGGGTCGCGAGTTCGAATCTCGTCATCCGCTCGAAGCAGGCTCTAGCAGGCCGGCGCGAAAGCATGGTGGAGTGGCTGAGCGGCCCAAAGCAGCAGCCTGCAAAGCTGTAAAACCACGGGTTCAAATCCCGTCTCCACCTCAAAAGAAACAAACTAGTTCGTTCATAACTGATTCGGTCTAGGATGGTTCTTGCTCGAGTTTCGGGCAAACGGTCGATTGGCGCAGCGGTAGCGCACTTCCTTGACATGGAAGGGGTCACTGGTTCGATCCCAGTATCGACCACCACAGACCCTGGCGTAAGGCTAGGGTCTTTTTCTTTACTCGGATGCTCGGCTCGCGCGAGCGCTAGAGCTGGGTTCCCACAAGTGTGCCGATTGCATACG
>JBDLUM010000020.1:0-6062 GCA_039805305.1 Actinomycetota bacterium | reverse complement strand
CGAGCGATTTCGCGTTCGGCAACAATGGCGCACACAATCGACGGGCTCACCAGCGCACCGTTTTCGTCAACAACGAAGCATCGATCGGCATCGCCGTCGAAAGCCAGACCGAGGTCGGCACCGTGGGCAACGACCGCTGCCTGCAGGTCGCGAAGGTTCTTGGAGTCAAGCGGGTTGGCCTCGTGATTCGGAAAAGTTCCGTCGAGCTCAAAGTAGAGCGGAACGACCTCGATCGGCAGAGGCGGTAACCCCGCAGCCACGCCAAGCACGGCAGGGACCGTGTGTCCGCCCATGCCGTTGCCTGCATCCACGACGATTTTCAAGGGCTTGATGCCTTCGAGGTTCACGAGGCCTCGAAGGTGTGAGGCATAGGCAGTCAGTGACTCCCACTCGATGAGTGAACCCTGCTGCTCGACCACGGGGATGCCCGACTCTAGTAGCTCGGCCGCCCGATCGCGAATGGCGGCGAGCCCGGTGTCGATGCTGATACCGCGGGCGCGCGAGCGAGACAGTTTTATGCCGTTGTAACTGGCCGGGTTGTGGCTGGCGGTAAACATGGCGGATGCTGCATCGAGGTGCCCCGAGGCAAAGTAGTTTTCGTCGGTTGAGCACAGCCCGATGAAAATGATGTTTGCGCCGCGTTTGCGCGCGCCGGTTGAAAACGCCTTGGCGAAACCCGGCGATGATTCACGCATGTCGTGACCAACGACCACGGGTTTTCCGGCTAGCTCGACAATGTCGGCGAAGGCAGCTCCGATTGCCTCAACCACTGGCTCGGTGAGGTCGATGCCAACCAGCCCACGCACGTCATAGGCCTTGACGATTGCCTGCCAGTTGATGGTCATCTGCTCTCCCTTGCAAGCAATCACACTACCCGAAACGAGCCAAGCGGCTTGATGTCGCTCTAACATAAAGGGGTGAACAGCGACCGAAACAGCCCGAAGGCGAGAGACCGCCATGGTCGCGACCGCTACCGTGCGCCTTTGGTTGGCGAAAGAATCGCCCGCAACAGTGGCTTCACTGAGTTTGAGCAAGTGGTAGCCATCACCTGCGATTGGCTGCGTGCGCAGCATCCGGTTGAATTGGCCCAACTGAGCTGGCGAGTGGCCGATGCTCCAACTCTCGAAGAATCTGACGTCGAGGTTGCGCGATTCAGTGTCGATGAGGCAACTCAAACCATCACCGTCTATCGAGTGCCGGTCATTCGGCTAACCCACAACCGACGCACCGATTTTCTAGACGAGCGTCACCACATCGAGCAATTTGTGTTTATGGCTGCTGCCAAGCTATTAGGTCGCGAGCCTTGGGACAACGACCACGATCACTAGGCGCGAGCATCTTCACAGCCGCTGAACTTTAGCGAATAATCACCGAGATTAGGCCGCCAAGGTTTTGATATTCAACCATTGGAATCGCGGCGATGGTTGCGTCTACATCAACAATCAGGGTTGCTGCCAGGCCTGGCTCAGAAGCCGTGATGCTGACCGCACCACTGGTGACCAAAAGACTGACCAGCGCACCGGGGGCAAGTTTCAGATTGGCCGCGAGCCCTCCACCGTTGACCGAGTATTCGATGGTCTCGTCGGTTGGGTTCGCGATGGCTAACTTCGAAATGCCGGCAGCAGGAACGGTAATTACTCGAGGCCCAGCTTTTGGATCAACCGAAGGCAGCCAGGTGAAGTCAGTTACGACGGCAGCCGTTTTGTTGGTGCGGTTGAGTTTGGCAGCGGCAAGAATCTTGACCGATGATTCGATGAAAATCGCATAGTCACCATCGGCTAGACCCTTGATTTCTAGATCGACGGTTGACCGAGGGGCCACCGTTGCCTGCAGTACTGTGCCGAACGTCTTTGAGTCAGAACCAGTGACCTGTGCCGTGATTTCGGCAGGCTCGTTGCCAGGGTTGGTAACTCGAAGCACGTTGGTGAGGTCAGCAAAATCTGGGTCGGCTTTCTTGAGTGCCGCCGCATCTTTCACTCCGCGAACCAAGAACCCCGGAATGACCAGGCTCTTGGAGGCGTCGGCAACCGGTGCGATGAAATCTACGCCGGCAGCGCTGGTGCCTCGAACGGCTTTTTGCTGCAACCATCCGGCTAGCGCACCTCCGGTCGATTGAACGTGAACGGCAAAGGTGCTCAGTTTTGGAGCTAACGCGCTAATCGGAATGATCACAGTGTCTTCGTGAGGAACGCTGATGGCGGTTAGTCCTGAAATCTTTAGCTCACCCTCGGTCGAAAGCAGCTGAAGATTGACAGTGGCATCGACCTTGCTCGGATTAGTAAGAAGAAGTAGCGATTCACGGCCGGTGGTGGTGTCGCCACCGATTAGCCAGAACTCGCTAGACGGCTTTTGGCAGGCAGCACCGACCAAACCTCTGATTCGGGCATTGCTAACCAACTGCGTTTGGCTAGCAGTCGACATTGCCGAGCCCTGAGCGATTTCACCAGATTCGTCGGCGGCCTCAAATACATAGGGCTTGGATGAGTCGAACGCGACGCTCGGCCCGTTTAGGTTGGCAGACTCGGAGCCAATCTGACGCCCCGAGATCGAATCGACCTGTGACCCAAAACGTCCTTGAACTTTTGCAAGGCCGACGCGATCTAGAACACCGAGCTCGGTTCCTGATGCACCACCGGCGCGAACTACCGGCCCTGGGCAAACCAACGAAAGATCTCGAGGCTTTACGTCTATTTGGTTCGAGTCGACTAACTCCCCGACATAGAACTTCGGCAGGGTAAGGGGTGAAGCCCAGACCCCCGCGGCCAAAAGGCTAAGCACACCGATAAAGGCGAGAATTCGGCGAATCATGCGTTGTCTCCATCATTTTCGATGAAGATTTCTGCTGTCTTCGATTTGCGCGATCGAGAGCTGTTGGTTGGAACCGCGAGCAAGATGAAACCAACCAGAATCGAAAGTTGCACCAGCTTCGTGATAGACCATGGTGACTTGTCTTCGGCAGTTGCTGAATCGACGGCCTCGGTGACGCGCCAGAGTCGACCGAATTCGGTGTTGCCCGCCGAGCTCAACTCGGTGAGTGAATCTAGCGAGTTGATCAGGTCGGCAGCGGTTTCAGAGTTAGCGCTCGGAACCAGCAAGTAAGCGATGTGCGCTGCGTTCAAACGTTCAGCTAGCGTGGCGTCATTTGCCGAAGCCAAGCCGGCTACCAGCCCTGCCAAATCTTTGTAGTTCGAGTCAGAACGATTCAGTTCGGCTAGCGAATAGCGATAGGCAATGCTATTGTCTTCGAGCTGCAGACCGCTCACCGGCAAAACCTTGGCCGAATACTCGCCGCTTCGAGCATCGAGCAGCAGAACCTTTACGTTCTTGCCGATCTGGGCATCGGCTTCGAGTAGCCAAGGCACCACTCGGTCATCTGCAAATGTGTAGTTTCGAGTTGCCGTGGCTGCAGATAGTGCCATTGGTGCAATCGCTGCAAGCATTACCGTCAGCCCAACAAAAATGCGCAGGCTCGGCTTTGCATATTCTGCGGCGATCGCGACCAGCCCGAGAAGCACAAGACCAAGCGCGATGAGAAGAGTCGATGGCGAACCTGAGACCCATTCGAGCTCACCTAGGCCACCCGGGTTTGCGAACAGCGTTTGCGAGTGAACTACCGCAATGGCCACAACCAGTAGCGCGAATGCCCACATGACGCTGGCCAGAACCCAGCGCTTGGTCAGCAAGGCCAACAGGGCCACAACAGCCATCACGGCATAGCCGTATTGCATGAAATCACTCGGATGCACCGGCAGAAGCAGGCCGCTGAGACCGGTAATTCCCCCAGAGTTTGGCACGCCGGGTTCGGTGAGCAGCGAAAGCGGGTTTGCGGTCGTGAGCATCAGGTTGAACGCCAACGGAGTGTAGAGCGCCGAGAACGGTAGACCTATCCAGAGCAGGTAGCCGAACCTTCTGATGCGGGTCAGCGCCACCAGGGCCAGGGCGATTAGGGCGGTGGCCGCAAGAACGGGCGAACTAACCCCAACCAATGCAAACAGGAGGCCCGAAACGCCGACCCACGACCAGGTTTGACGCATCGAGCGGGCCGAGCCAGATCGGCCGAGCCCGGCAGCTCGAGCGATGGTGAACACTAGCCAGGGCAACGTGACGGCTGCAATTACTGTCGGCAGGCTGGCGTCGTTTCTGGCTTGAATGAACCAAGGCCAGAGTGCATAGCCCAGTGCGAACGCTGTGCGAATCCAAGTCTTTGGCGTAATCAGGGTTGCTGTGCGCCAAGCGCCCGAGAACGCCAAGGCGGGAGCGGCGAATAGCAGCAGACCAACCGACAGCGAAGGCGCCCAAGGCGTGAGGCTGCTCAGCGCTAGCAAGGCCCAGTTGAACGGGTCGGCCGGGCCAGCAAACCCTTGACCGATTGGTTGCCATGATGAGCCGGCGCGAAGAAACACCTGCCACCAGTTGTCGGCGAGCGGCGCTACCGATCCAGAAACTACTGCAACGGCCGTTGGAAAGTTTGCGTATGAAATGGCGAGCAACAGTGCCACCCACAGCCAGCCACGGTCGGCGGTGAAGTTCTTGCCCGCGTTCGTTGCCTCGAGCTCATGCTCACCGAGAGCGAATGCCTTCTGAAGTTCTTGCGCTTGCTCTAAATCGGCCTGCGAGCGACCGGCCGCCCGAACAGTTGACCAGGGTGCGTCGAATGACTTTCGAATTGCACGGATGCCTCGGCTGTTGCCAGCACGACCCGAAAGTCTGGCCGCCACCGTGAAAAAGCCCCAGAGCCCTCCGAGTAGCTCGGCAGGAATGCGGTCTGGGCGTTTTTGGAAGAGCCGCCAGAAGGTGCGTGCCACGGTGACTAGCGGAAGCAGCATCCAGTAGAGCAAAGCAAACCAGAGTGGCGAGAAAGCGAGGCGAAGGTGCACGGCAGCCTTGCGAACCGCCGTTTTTGGGCTACCCCGGAGCCAGGCTCTTGAACGCTTGCCTTCGAGTGAAAGCTGTGCGTGACGAATGCGTGCGGCTGGAACCACCATTACTCGCAAGCCAGCCAGACGCACGCGCAGTGAAAGGTCGTAGTCGGCAGCCAGTGGCGGCGCCTTTGGGTTTAGGCCGCCAAGCTCTTCATAGATGTCGGTGCGAACTAGCAGCCCAGCGGTTGAAACCGCCATGACATCTGACATGGTGTCGTGCTGTGACTGATCGAGCTCGCTCGAAACGAGACTCAGCGGCTCGCCCAGCGGTGTCAGGGTGAGCCCAAGCTGGCGAATGATTCGTGGATGCTCTGGGTCAACTTGCTTAGGTGCGATGGCACCAACCAGAGCCGTGGTCTCAAGTGTCGACAGCATTGACGCCAAGCACTCGGGTTCAGGGGCAGAGTCGTCATGCAGCATCCAGAGCCAGTGAGTCTCTGAACTAATCAGCGTTTGGGTTGCTGCTGCGAGCGCGGCAGGAAGTTTGGTTTTGGAATCGAGTTCAATGACTTCGGCCGAGCCGAAGGTTTGGTCGAGCTGCTTGCCCGATGTGTTGACCAGAATCACTCGGTCGGCTGGTCTGGTTTGTTGGCTAAGAGCCTGAAGGGTTTGGGTTAGGTAATCGCCGGTGTCGTGACAAACGACTACCGCGGTTACCTGGCTAGACATTTGTCGCCTGTGCCTTTTGGCTTAGGCGCGCTTCTTGAGCTTGCGGCGCTCGCGCTCGGAAAGGCCACCCCAGATGCCGAAGCGTTCGTCATTGGCTAGCGCGTAGTCGAGGCACTGCTGGCGCACATCGCAGCCAGAGCAGATGCGCTTGGCATCGCGGGTTGATCCGCCTTTTTCAGGGAAGAAGGCTTCTGGGTCAGTCTGAGCACAAACCGCATCGGCTTGCCACGCGAGTGGGTTGTCTTCGGAGTCAGTGTAGGCACCGGCAACGCCGAGCTTCAGCGGATCTACAAACCAATCGAATGGCACGCGGTTTGAATTCTCCATGTACTTCGTCCTATCTAATGCGCTCTGCCCGCAACTTCGCAAACAGAACTTCTTCCGTGTAATTACACCGATGTTATTCCCCTGCTGTCAAGTTGAATTTTCGCCAAGGTTCAAGGCTCGGTTGAGCGTTGGAGCTGAGCGCTT
>JBDLUM010000019.1:0-3263 GCA_039805305.1 Actinomycetota bacterium | reverse complement strand
AAGTCGGCTCAGCGCATCGCCTTTCACCTGCTACAGACCGAAGACGACCAAGCCAAGCGCTTGGCTCAGGTTCTGCTTGAGGTCAAAGAGCGTGTTCGCTTTTGCGAGATCTGCGGCAACGTAGCCGAAGACGTGCAGTGCAACATTTGCCGCGACCCTCGACGCACCAGAACGGCCATTTGCGTTGTCGAGGAGAGCAAAGACGTTCAGGCCATCGAACGCACCCGCGAATTCAGAGGCACCTACCACGTGCTCGGCGGGGCGATCAGCCCGATCGAGGGCATCGGCCCAGACAACCTTCGTATCAAAGAGCTAATGGCTCGCTTGGGCAACCCCGAAATTCAAGAAATCATCATTGCCACCGACCCGAACCTCGAAGGTGAAGCGACGGCAACCTACCTAACTCGAATGTTGAGCCCGCTCGGAATCACAATTTCGCGCCTCGCATCGGGTCTACCCGTCGGCGGAGACCTCGAATATGCAGACGAAGTCACGCTAGGCCGCGCCTTTGAGGGTCGTCGCCAAGTCAACTAGACTAAAAGCAGTCTTCGAGTCTTAAAAACCACTGATTCACCGTCGAATCCCACCCCTAAATCACAAGTTGTTCGACAATTTTCAGGAGCAGAGCCTTGGCCCTAATCGTGCAAAAGTATGGCGGATCGTCGGTAGGCGACGCCAACAAAATCAAGCACGTCGCAAAGCGCGTTATTGCCGCTCAAAATGCCGGAAATCAAGTTGTAGTCGTCGTCTCGGCAATGGGTGACACCACTGATGAACTGCTCGACCTAGCCCACCAGGTAACCGATAGCCCAAGCCCTCGCGAACTCGACATGCTGCTTACCTCTGGCGAGCGCATTTCAATGGCCTTGCTATCACTTGCCATCAATTCACTAGGCGCTAAATCTCGCTCTTTCACTGGCTCGCAGGCCGGAATCATCACCGACGAAGTGCACGGAAACGCTCGCATCGCCGAGGTCACTCCAGGCCGCATCCGTGAAGCACTCGACGCTGGCGACATCGCAATCGTGGCAGGTTTTCAGGGCTTCAACCGCGAGTCAAAAGACATCACCACACTGGGTCGAGGTGGCTCAGACACCACTGCCGTGGCTCTTGCTGCAGCCCTTGACGCCGATCTTTGTGAAATCTACTCGGATGTCGACGGCGTCTACACTGCCGACCCTCGAGTGATTCCTACCGCCCGCAAGCTAGATGCAATCGACGTCGAGTCGATGCTCGAACTTGCTGCCGCGGGAGCCAAAATTTTGCACATCCGTGCCGTCGAATTTGCTCGACGTCACAACGTAGACCTTCGCGTTCGATCAACGTTCAGCGAAGATCCAGGCACCATCGTTTATGCAACGAACAACGGAGAATACATGGAAGAGTCAGTCGTTTCAGGTGTAGCAACCGACAAGGGCCAGTCCAAGATTTTGGTCGAAGGTATTCCAGACCAGCCGGGCAAGGCAGCCGAGGTGTTCACCCTGGTGGCCGAAGCCGGCGCGAACATCGACATGATCGTTCAGAACACAGCAACAGGCACCGACGTTGAGGCCAAGATCAGCGACATCTCGTTTACTCTGCCAAAGGCAGACCGAGCCAAGGTTGTTGCAGCACTCGAGGCAGCTCAGGGTTCAATCGGCTTCAAGCGCCTCGAGTTTGACGACGAAATCGGCAAGCTCTCGGTGGTTGGCGCTGGCATGCGCACCCACTCTGGCGTCTCGGCAATCTTGTTCGGCGCATTGGCGAAGGCCGGCATCAACATCGAAATGATCTCGACCTCAGAGATTCGCATCTCGGTTGTCACCGACATCGCCCAACTAGACGATGCTGCTCGTGCCGTGCACACCGCATTCGAGCTAGACACCGACATCGAAGCAACGGTTTACGCCGGCACCGGCCGCTAAACCTCGCGCGAGCATCCGAGAGATTTTTCAAAACACCAGGCATAGGAGAAACCGATGAGCCGCAAACCAAACCTCGCACTTGTAGGCGCAACTGGCGCAGTAGGCACTGTGATGATCGACATCATCAACAACCGCCCAAACATTTGGGGTGAGATTCGACTCATTGCATCGCCGCGCTCTGCTGGTAAAAAGATCACCGTTCACGGCGAAGACCTAACTGTTGTCGCGCTCTCGGCAGAGGCGTTTGACGGCATCGACATTGCCATGTTCGACGTGCCAGACGAGGTTTCAGAGGTTTGGGCACCGATCGCTGCCGAGCGCGGTGCGGTTGCCGTTGATAACTCGGGTGCGTTCCGCATGAACCCAGATGTTCCGCTAGTTGTGCCAGAGGTGAACCCAGAGCAGGCCAAGAACCGCCCACTCGGCATCATCTCAAACCCAAACTGCACGACCCTAACCATGATGGCGGCGATGGGTGCCCTGCACCGCAAGTGGACCCTCAAAGAACTCGTAGTCTCGTCGTATCAGGCGGTTTCGGGTGCAGGCGCTGCCGGCATCGAGCGTCTAGCCGATGAGCTTGCCGTAGTTGGCGGACAGCGTGAACTTGGCCTAGTCAGCGACAATGTGTCAGCTGCGCTCGCCGCAGGTGGTGCCGCTCAGTCACAGTCGCCTTGGCCAGTACCAATCGCGCTAAACGTGATTCCGTTCGCGGGTTCACTAAAGGCCGGCGGTCACACCAGCGAAGAGATGAAGGTTCGCGATGAGTCGCGCAAGATTCTCGGCATTCCAACACTGAAGGTCGCCGCAACTTGTGTGCGCGTTCCGGTTCAGGTGAGCCACTCGCTAACCGTTCACGCAACATTCGAAAACAACCTCACGCCAGACCAGGTGCGCGAAGTGCTCGAGGCGCAGCCAACCATCCGAGTCATGGATGACCCAGCCAACGGCATCTACCCGACACCGGCACACGTGGCGGGCCAAGACCCAACCTTCGTCGGCCGCATTCGTCAGGCACTCGATTTCGACAACACCATCGACTTTTTCGTGGTCGGCGACAACCTTCGCAAGGGCGCCGCATTGAACACCTACGAAATCGCCGAACTAGTTGCCGCCGAGTTCTAACCAAAAAGGCCCTAAACCTGCGTCAGCACTAGGCAACACGCCCGAAAGTTTGTACACAGGCATCCATCTAAGTGTCATTCCTAAAAGGTATGTTGAACATATGCGCCGCGCCAAAATAGCTCTAGTCACACTAGCGCTCATCACCACTCTCAGCGGCTGCGGGGGAACGTCAGTTGCTGATCCAACAGCGAGCGCTTCCGGGCAGCCGACCATCGACCCTGCCTTGATTCCAGACGC
>JBDLUM010000018.1:0-2874 GCA_039805305.1 Actinomycetota bacterium | reverse complement strand
GTTCCTTTGGGTCCACTCGAGCGGTAAGCAGCTTGAAAAGATTTCTGCCCTTGTCGAGTCGAAGCAGATCCAGCCGGTTCTAGGCCGCGCATTTGACTTCAAAGAGACTCCGGTTGCACTTGAAGCACTGGCTGCCGGAAAAATGGGCCGCGGCAAGGGTGTAATCCTTATCGACAAATAGAATCGACAGATAACTGTTAGGCCGTGAAACTTTGAACCAAGAAGCACCCGTGGGGCGCCGCGAACGCAACAAGCTGGAAAAGCTTGAGCGCATCACCGCAGTTGCTCGCGAGCTTTTTGCTGAAAAGGGCATCAGCGAAGTGACAACCAATGAGGTTGCGTTGCGCGCTGAGATCGCTGCCGGAACACTTTTTCTATATGCAAAGACTAAAGGCGAGTTGCTTCTCTTGGCTCAAAACGCGAGCTATGCCGAGGCTCACGAGGTGGGCATGCACGCCTCCGCAAAACTACTGGATCCCGTCGCGGCCATCCTGGCATTGCTAAAGCCAATCATTATCTGCAATCGTGACCATGTCGAAAATGGTCGAACCTATTTGCAAGAAGTTGTCTTCGGCATATCGAACGACGGCCACCGCCAAGAGGCAATCAAACTGATGACTGAAACCGAAAGAGCAGTTGCCTCGATAGCGGCGCAGCGCACCGACGACCGCGATGCGCTTGGGGACAATCGGGCGAGAGCTGCAATGGCTATCCTGTTTTTGACTCTCAGCTCGCCACTAAATGTTGCGAAAAGCGTCGAGGACCTCGTGGCTGAGTTGGAAATCCAGCTTCGCCTACTATTTGTTTGAAATCGCAACCTGTTCGTCGCGCGCAACTACCTTGACGCGCTCACGGTCGACGCCGTCGAAGGCCTCGCCGAGGGCAATCTCGTACTGGTTGAGCTTTAACCAACCATCCCAGGTGGTGAAGGCAACGCCGCGCTCGGCGAAGGTGGCCAAAACAGCGTCAGTCGATGGCTCTACCGGGTCAACCAAGGTGTCTAGGTCGGCAACTAGGTTCTCGATGGTCTCGAGAGCGTCGCTCTTGGTGTGACCGATGAGGCCAACCGGGCCACGCTTGATCCAACCGGTTGCATAGAGGCCGGTCACGCGCTTGCCGTGCTCGTCGACCACGCGGCCGCCGTCGTTCTTGATCACGCCATATTTGTCGTCGAATGGAACGCCAGGGATCTCGCTGCCGAAGTAACCAATCGCTCGGTAAACGGCTTGAAGTGGGTAGTTGACCATGACTCCGGTGTCTGAGATTGCGCCCGCGCCAGCATCTTGCGTGCGCTCAAACTTCATGCCGGCAACCTTGCCATCCTCGCCCAAAATAGCGACCGGCTTGTGCCAGAAGTGCAGGTGGAGGCGTCGGCTTGCGCCAGATGGCTTCTCTTCGCGCCATGACTCCATCACTCGCGCCATGACTTTGTGCTGGTTGGTGACGCCCTCGGCGTCTTCGTCGAACCAACCATCCGGGAAGTCTTCGTCATAAAGCACGATATCTACGTCGTTCACTTCACCAAGCTCACGAAGCTCGATCGGGGTGAACTTGATGCTGGCTGGGCCGCGACGACCGAAGACGTGAACGTCGGTGACCGGTGATGACTTTAGACCCTCGTAAACATTCGCAGGGATGTCGGTGGTCAATAGGTCATCGGCGTGCTTTGCCAGCATACGAGCGACGTCAAGCGCGACGTTACCGTTGCCGAGAACAGCAACCTGCTCGGCTTCTAGCGGCCAGGTGCGCGGAACATCCGGGTGCCCGTCGAACCATGAGACGAAGTCGGCGGCACCATAAGAACCATCAAGCTCAATGCCTGGGATGTTCAGTTGAGCATCCTTGATTGCACCGGTTGCAAAAATCACCGCGTGGTAGTGCTTCTCTATGTCGGCGAGGTGAAGGTCGGTGCCAAAGTTTACGTTTCCGAAGAAGCGAATCTTGCCCGAGTTGAGCATCTCGTGAAGCGAGTTCACGATGCCTTTAATGCGAGGGTGGTCTGGTGCAACACCGTAGCGAATCAGCCCGTATGGGGCTGGCAGCTGATCGAAAAGATCGATCTCAACCTCTGGGTGCTGGGTGGCCAGGATGTTTCCGGCATAGATTCCGGCTGGGCCGGCACCGATGATTGCTACGCGCAAAGTCTTTGACATTAAGTTGATTGTGCCTTTCAGGGGGCCGACTCTCTAAATTACAGCAAAGACGCGTTCGAGAAGATTCCCTAGTCGAGAGAAGCGACTTGTTCCGGGGTCAAATCTAGGTGCTGCATCAATTCGGCCAACTGCTCGACGTTTCGAGCGCTGGCAATCGGAACACCGACGGTTGGTTGAGCGCGAAGCCAGGCCAGAGCAACTGCCGCATTGCTCACGCCGAGTTCGCTCGCGAGCTTCGTAACTTTGGCCAGGGTCTCCCAGTTGGCTTCGGTGAAGTATTGCTTGGCGCCTTCTGAACGAGCGGTCTTGAGCTCAACACCCGGCTGATACTTGCCAGTCAAAAAGCCCAGTGCAATGCCATAGAAAGGTACGCCGCTTATGCCGAGTTCGGCGAGCGCCGGCGCGCTGTCAGATTCGTAAGGCTCGCGATCGACCAGGTTGTAACGGTTCTGCAAGACGGCAAACTCAGCAAAACCATGCTTTCGGCTAGTCTCAGCGGCTTCGAACAATCTCGCGCCCACATAGTTCGATGCACCGATGTTGCGAACCTTGCCCACCTTCATCAGTTCATCAAATGCGCCCAGAGTCTCTTCGAGCGGGGTGTCAGCGTCATCGCGGTGCGCATAATAGAGGTCGATGTAGTCGGTCTGTAGGCGACGAAGCGAGTCTTCAACCGCAGCCATTATGTTGGCGCGCGACAAACCTGAACGCGTCGAAAGCA
>JBDLUM010000017.1:0-7937 GCA_039805305.1 Actinomycetota bacterium | reverse complement strand
CCGCCTCGACGCAAACTACAGGAAGTGCTGTGGTTTCGCCGGCGTTGATGACGACGGTGCGGGTGAGTGCGCGGTGCTGCCATCCGCCTTCAAGCAGAGTGCCTTCGAGCAGAAGAACGGGCTTGTCGCAGTCGTTCTTGATGTTTAGGGTTGCGACGCTCGGAACATCGCCTTCGACAACGGCCACCTTGCCGAATGCCTCGGTACCGTAGGCGCGCTCGACGACAGGTGCGTCTGTGAAGATCGGAAACCAGGTGATGTTGCCGTAGCGAGCTGCACGACCAACGTGCATGGTTGGCAGTTGCTTTAGCGTGCGCACAGTGGCGGATGGTTTGGCAGCGCGTGCAGCGCCGCCGGTTTTGGCGTCGGCAATAACATCGGCAAGCGGCTTTTGGCCGCGCAGGCTGTCTGCCCAGTTGTTGAACTCTTGGTTCATACGATCACATCCTTCGGTTGGAGAAGTACCATAACACAAATGACTCAAATGCTCAAACTATTCCCGACAAATGGCGTGTCTATGTGTTTCTGGTGTTTCTAATGTAGATTATGAACATGACCACCGACATTTATTCTGACAAGGCCATCGATCTAGTGATTTTCACGGTCGTCGACGAGTCCACCATTCGATCAAAGGTCTGGGATGACGAGCTAATCTCTCCCGACTACGCAGGGCAAAAGGGCACCTACGGTCTGTCGCTCTTTGCAGTCACCGTGCCGGCCGACTCCGCTTTATACCCGCTCGCCAGAGGGCAGCGCGTGCTGCCCGGCGGCTACCTCGGCAAGAGCGAATCGCTCGAACAAGCCAGCCACCGCATCGCCCAAGATCGCCTCGGCCTGTCGCTCAACACAAAAATTCGACAACTGGGCATCTTCGACGACCCTAAGCGCGACCCTAACGACCGCGTTCTCTCATTCGCCTACTGGGGCATGGTCAACTTCGAAGACATTCGCAAATATCTCGGCGGCAAAGAGCGCGTCGGCCTCGAGTTGGTTTGTTCACAGATTTTCATGGACAAGTTCGAGCGCGAAAACGGCACCCTAGATTCGTTCGATGGAGTTTCTCGTTTCGGTAATCGAAAGATGCCGGATGCTAAGCGCAAGGTCGGCCACGACAAAACTCTCACGAGCCAGTCCAAAAGCGGGCGCATCCTCGGGTTAGACCACGACGACATGGTTTTCTATGCCTGGCGGCAGTTGCGCCATGCCTTCGACGGTCGCCTAGACCCGTTTCGCTACCTGGGCATCAACCCGCTTGGCGAAGAGTTCAGGTTGAGCGACCTGCAGGAGTTCACCGAGGTTTGCCGCGGCGAGCGCGTGCAGCGAGATGCGTTCAGGCGCATGATGCTCGCCGATTCGTCATACCTAAGTTCAACCGGCCGCACCGACTCGAAGCGCCCTGGCAAGCCGGCGAATCTCTACTCGCTGAGCGCACCGCCTGAGCTGCCAAAGCGCGACTAGTCTTTCAATAACGAACAGCCTCACGGCGACAAAGAACTGGGGAACCTAATGCTCACGATCATTCCTGACAAGCTGAAAAAGAGTGCACCGCAGTCTGAGCAGTCGCTCTACGAAGCTTTCAGAGGCATCACCGCCCGCGAAGATTGGGTGGTTTTTCACTCTCTAAAGACCGCCTCGGGCAAAGGCTCTCTACGTGCCGAAGTTGACTTCATGGTGCTGATTCCAGGCAAGGGAATCGTTCTTATCGAAGCCAAGGGTGCCACCTCGGTGAAACTCAACAATGGCGAGTGGCAAATGGAGGGCGTGCCTGAAAGCGCCAAAAACAAAGACCCGTTTCTACAAATCGATGGAGCTGCCGGCGGCATTCGCACCCACCTGCGTCGAGACAAGTTTGAACTACACAAGATTCCGTTCGCCCGAATCGTCTGGTTCACCAAGATTCAAGAAAAAGAAGCGTCGATCGACTCCACGGGTGCTCAATTCCAGCCGCATGAACTAGCTTGGGCTGACCAGCTCGGCTCGATCATCAAGGTTGTCGAAAAGGCGGTCAACGAGCGTTACCAACTAGATCGCACCGACCGAAACTTGAACTCTGACCCAAAGAGTTTCACAACCGAGATGGTGAAGCAGATCACAGCATCCCTCTCTTCTCAAATGCAGGCTGGCGTATCACCAGAACGCGCAGCGCGCATCCTCGTCGACCAACGCGAGCGCGCCACTCAAGAGCAAGAAGCAGTGCTTGAAATGCTCAAAAAGAATGACGCGATTTTCTTCGAGGGCGAGGCAGGCACGGGTAAGACGCACCTACTCACCAAGCTGGCTGTGCGCGATGCGAAGCTGGGCAGAAACGTTCTCTACTGCTGCTACAACGAACTACTTGCCGCCGACACCCACGCAAAGTACGGCGCTCACCCGCAGATCGAGGTCACGAGCTTCAATGCTCTTCTACTGAGAGTCGCAGGAGTAAAGGCCAATAAAGAGGATGAGAACTGGTTTGACGCTGAGTTGCCAGGCAAGGCTCTAGAGAAACTGGCGAAGAGCCCGCACCTTGCCGAATACGACACCATTTGCATCGACGAGTTTCAAGACCTCGTAAGCCGGCCGAAGATTCTTGAGGCGCTTCTTGCCCTGCGCCGAAACCAGCCGAGACCGGCGCACGTTTATCTAGCAGCCGATGATGGGCAACAGATTTTCACCAAGGGCGATTTGCAAGAATCTTGGAAGGTCGCCAAGGATGCACTGCCGAACCTTGCGCACGTGACACTCAGCACGAACGTTCGCCAACCGCCCGAACTGTCAATCGCCATTCACCAGCTACTTCAGATGCCATACCTTCACCTAAGCCACCGCATCGAAACCGGAATGCCTTGGTCGCTCACAGTTTTGGCCACGAAAGAAGAAACGAAGCTTCGCGACCTGTCGCAGGTTTTGCAGAAACTTGCGGAACAGCATCCTGGAGTTAAGGCTCGCGTACTGAGCCCGTTCAGAGCAAAGTCGGCACTAGGCAAGGCCTTCAACCAGAGCGAAACTCACTCGAGCGACGAGCGTTGGCTTAAGAAGAACGCCAAACATGATTCGAATCCGGATGGTGAAATCAAGTGGCGCTCAATCTCGAAGTTCAAGGGTCTTGAAGACCAAATCATCGTGATCACCGACATCAGCCAGGCAGCAGAAGAGAAGTTGGCACAGGGCGGACGCCGCCTCAAAGACCAGATTTTCGTGGG
The DNA here is from genome assembly GCA_039805305.1 of Actinomycetota bacterium. GTDB lineage: Bacteria > Actinomycetota > Actinomycetes > Actinomycetales > Microbacteriaceae > Rhodoluna. The sequence goes on along the minus strand of JBDLUM010000017.1, from coordinate 4,755 downwards.
AGCTACACGCAGCACTCAGCACGTTGTGCTGTTAGTGCAAGATGAAGTTTTGCCGGCAAGCATGTCGCTCAAGAGTTTTCAAGCCAAATGAAGTGCCCGCTAAGTTCCAATTGGTCGCCTGTGCACTAGGTTCTAGTTAGTACCGAACGCGTCAACCACTAACGCAAGGAGTCAGCCATGAGCTCGAACCGCATCTCGACCATCCTAGAAAAAGGTCTATTCGCCAGCCGCTGGCTGCTCGCACCTCTTTATGTGGGTCTGGCTGTAGCGCTCATCCTCGTGCTCTGGCGCTTCGGTGAGGCGTTCATCAAGCTGGCCGCAAGCATGGTGTCGGGCGAAGACCACGGCTTCGTGCTCGAGCTGCTGGCCCTGCTTGACCTAGTGCTGCTTGCCAACTTGATTCTGATCGTGATATTTGCCGGATACGAAAACTTCGTGAGCAAGATCGACGCAGCGAAAGAAAACGAAGACCGTCCACACTGGATGGGCACCATCGACTTCTCGGGCCTAAAGCTAAAGCTGATCGGTTCATTGGTTGCCATCTCGGTTATCGAACTTCTCAAAGACTTTATTCACCTGGGTGAAGACCCATCGGCGAAAATCGGCGATGGCACCATCTGGCGCATCGTGATTCACCTGGTCTTCATGCTCTCGGGTCTAACCTTTGCCCTGATGGACCTCGTCGCATCGAAAATCGCACCGCACGGCGAAGCCGTAACGCCCTAGTTGCTGCTCTGGCTCGTTTAGCCCCGCGCCCGATGCTGGCGAAAGCCTATGTTTTGGGCCGAGCAACCCCTAGTCTGGGAATAATAAAAGTACTTTTTTGTACATATTTCTTCCAGAAAGATCCCATGAAAAAAACCCTGCACAAAATTGCAGCCGTAGTTTCGACAATCGCGCTTGCCTTTGCCGCGATCGTGACTTTAGGCGCTTCGCCAGCATCCGCTGCTGTTCGACCAGTCGTTGCTTACGACGCCGTGACTAAGGCAACGATCAACGTTCCTTTCGACGTTGACTATTCGTGCGCGCAAGACGATCCGAATGGCCCTGCAACGTCAACCCAAGGTACTTGGGCAAACGAACCAGACATGGAGATGCCGCCAGGCTTGAGCCTCGACCTCGCAGACGGCCACATTAAGGGCACGCCAACCGAACTCGGCAGTTACAAGTTGCCTTCGATTCTCTGTGAAAGAGTCGGCTTCAACGAAGGCTTCTTGGTTGGATCAATCGTGGTTGGCTTGCCGATGACGCCAAACCCAGATGTCTCAACCACGCTTATAAACAGTGCTGACTGCCGTTATGACGTAAACATCATGCTGCCAGCAGTTCCGGATGCCGGCACGGTAAAGGTAACTATCGCCTCAGCCAATGCGACAGTCACAGCAACCCTGATCGACTTGACACCTTTGACTGTTTATCAGTTGCCTGTTCGTGGCGGCAACCTCGCTGGTCTGAGTTCACACTGGATGGTGTCATCGATGTCCCCAGCTGGCCCAATCGACATCGATTGCGGTGACCCAATCACCGTGCGTGTGGGCTACCAGAGTTTTGGTGCACAAGAGGGCTGGGCGCAGCTTGGTGAGATGACACCCAAAGCCACAAACTCGACCCCAAGCCTTCAGAGTGAAAGCTACAACGACGCAGCCTGCACCATTCGTGTGACAGGTGTGCTACCGAGCCTAGCTTTCGACACCACTCCTCAGCTTTACATTGCAACCGACGTGTTCGGTTACTACATCGACCTTGATGAGCTTTCGAGTGGCCAAATGTTCAGCTACGAGTTCCCGCTCGGCTCAAAGGAGGCAATCGAGGCTCTTGACGGTGTAAAAGAGGTAACCCAGTGGGGAACCACCCCTGACTGTTCCGGGCCTATCTGGTTGGTTACTCTGAACGCCATCAACGAGGGCTACGCAAGTGTGTCAGCCGATGCGCCAGTGCGTGTAAACGTGCCACCAGTTCAGTGCGCTCCTGGCACCTTCTCGCTGACTGGCGCCGTGCCATGCACCGATGCCCAACCTGGCTTCTATGTCGAGAATGCTGGCGAGCGCATGCAAATGCCTTGCCCACTAGGTACCTTCTCAGCCGACTCAAGATCGACGTTCTGCCAGCCAGCTCCAAAGGGCCACTACATCAACACAACTGGTGCCGCCTCGGCAACCAAGTGTGCTGCGGGTATGACCACCGAATTGACTGGCGCTCGAAGCATCAACGAGTGCTACAAGCAGAAGTTTCAGACCGCTAAGGCAATCAAGTCTCCTGCCAAGCTCAAGTTTGGTGCGAAGCACGAGACCGTCGGCCGCGCCGATGCTGGCCTAGCTCTGAACGCTGTTGCTAAGGGCTCTTGCACCGTGACCAAAATCAACAAGACGGTCAAGATCAACGGCAAGTCGGTCAAGCAGCCTCGTTGGGTCATCAAGGCCACTTCGAAGGCTGGTAACTGCAAGGTGACCTTCAGCAACGACGGCGACTACACCTACAAGCCATTCACGGTTACCAAGACCATCAAGGTGACAAAGACCGGCAAGTAACAACTCGGATGCTCGGGGCTTAACCCCCTCGAGCATGCAGACACGCGAAAGCGGGGTCGACTTCAAGTCGGCCCCGCTTTGCTTCTTGGTTCAGAAGCCTTGCGGCTTGTGCTCTACTTGCTCACCTTTGCGGTGGTGGCCGTGTGGGTTTCCAACTTTCCATACCCGTTAGTGGCCGTGACTACAAAGCGCACGTACTTGCCCACATCAGAGCTGGTGAGCTTATATGTCGTCTTGGTTGCCTTCGAGATTGCCACACACTTGGCACCCTTAATGGTTGCTGCCTTGTAGGTGGCGGTGCAGCGCATCCACTGATACTTATACACAATCTTCGAGGTGCCAACCCAGGTGCCGAGCTTTGCGGTTAGGGTTTTGCCATTCTTAGCTGTGCCTGAGAACGCGGATGCCTTGCTGACGATTGGAGCCGAAACAACCTTGCCTGGCACAACGCCATAGGCAACCGTGTCACCGTATGCGTTGGTGGCAGTCACGCCGAAGGCGATGTATTTGCCGAGGTCACTTGCGGTGAGCTTGTAGAGCCCTGCCGCGGCGCCCTTGATGGCAACACAGTCTTTGGTTAGCGGGCTTTGCTCGAGCTGCGGTACGGTGCATCTGTACCAGGTGCGAGTCAGGCGTGGCTCTGGGAGTCCGACGAACACACCATCGCTTGCCGTGAGCGTCTTGCCGACCGTAGCCGCACCGGCAACAGTCGGATACTCGGTGAACAGAACCGGGCCAACCTTGCGGGCGGGGGCCGCGGCTGCGCGAATGTAATCGGCACCGCTGCCATAGGCAATCACCTGAACGCGGTATGCCGCACCCGGGTCTAGCCCCTCGAAAGTGTAGGTGAGCGTAGCTGAATCGACGGTAGTGGTGTCGATCTGGGCGTATGGGTAGTTCGGCTCGAGCAAGCTCACCTGATAGGCGCTCACGCTCGACGACGCTGCCGTCCAACTCACCAAAAGCTGGTTGTAAGAAATAAACACGCTCTCAACCACCGAAGGTTGGCCAGGCTTCGCAACAGGTGCAATCGCTGCGCTCGCAATCGAGTTATCGCTCTCGCCAAAGTCATTGGCAGCGCGCACGGTGAAGGTGTACTTGGTGCCGTTGGTCAAACCGGTGATTACACAAGACTGACCTTCAACAACGCAGACAAAACCGCCCGGAGTTGATTCGGCAACGTAGTAGGCAATGTCTGAGCCACCGGTGTCTAGCGGCTTGGCCCACGAGACGGTGATTTCACCCGGGCCAGAGATGGCGAAAACCGAGTTTGGCTTGCTTGGCACGGCACCGAAGGTGATCGGATCGATTTCTTCAGATTCAACCGAGGCACCGGCCACGTTCGAGGCGTTGACGGTGACGGTGTAGTCATCTCCGCGGGTTAGACCCTTCACCACACAGCTCGTGGTGCTCGAAACACAGGTGAGGTCACCAGGTTGTGCGGTCACGGTGTAGAAGCTGATCTTCGCTCCACCGTCGAAGTCTGGTGCAATCCAGTTGACCTCGATGCCGGTCGAGATGACACGTGGCACAACTTGCTGCGGAGCATCCGGCGTGGTTCTTGGCGTTGCAACCGCGCTTGCTGCCGACGCTTTCGACGAGCCCGAGTAGTTGGTCGCGACCACGGTGAAGGTGTAGCCAACGCCGTTCTCGAGGTCAGATACGGTGCACGAAATGTCGCCGGTCACTTCACAGCTAAAGCCGCCTGGCTCACTGGTTGCCACGTAGCTAGTGGTGTCGAAGTCGGTGTTGGTCGGGGCCGTCCAGCTCACGATTGCGGCGCCTTCATCGGCTGCTGCCTTGATTGCCGTTGGCGCGTTGGGTGCAGCCCACGGTGCGATTGGGTCTGATGGCTCGGATGCTGCGCCAAGGCCGATCTTGTTGCGAGCCTTCACGGTGAAGGTGTATTCGGTGCCGTTGGTTAGGCCCGAAACGGTGCACTCAAGTTGGTTGGTCGCACAAGTTTTTCCACCCGGCTGCGCAGTCACTACATAGGTAACCACCGGAGTTCCGCCATCGAGAATCGGCTCTGACCATGAAACAGTAATCGAGCCGCTCGCGTAGCGAAGTTCGGCGATGCCTGGTTCGTCAGGAAGACCCAGTGGGGTGGCTGCTACTGACACGTTCGAGAATGCTGAGTCGCCGATGGAGTTTTTGGCGCTCACCTTGAAGCTGTATTCGGTGCCGTTAGAGAGGTCGCCGATTTCACAAGAGGTGGTCGGTGCTA
>JBDLUM010000016.1:0-6208 GCA_039805305.1 Actinomycetota bacterium | reverse complement strand
CGATCTGAACGTTCAGCACGACCACGTTGGTGGCCTTGGTCGGCTGCTTGGTTTCGCTGTCTAGGTGTGAAATTCCATCTTGGACTCTAGTGAATGAACTACCGTTAAATATCCAGTGGCTCAGGGCGCTCGGGTAGTAAACCGAGAAGTTGGCGATGAGCTTTCCGTCAGCAACGGCGGAAGCCTGATCGGTAATTGCGGTGAACTCAAACTGGGCGGCCGGTGGGGTTAGGTCGGCGTGTGCGCCAGCTAACTTTGCAGCATCCACGATCACATTCTTAGGCGCTTCGCGGCCTTTGGCTCTAGTGAATGTGCCTTTGTCTTGTTCGGTTGTTTCGCTCGCGTTGAAGACGTTGGTGTTGCGCATCATGGTGACGAACTTGAGTTGACCGCCCGAGTAGCAGACGATGCCGCCGAGTGGGCTGATGATGTCTGGGTCCATCGGGCGAATCGAGCGAACCGGGCCGACCGCGGTTGGTAGGTCTGAGTGCCAGACGGCGACAAGACGGGTTAGGCCACCTTCGACCATCTCAACGAACACCATGTCGGTGCGGTTGATGTTTGCTTTTAGGGTCTCGGTTCCAACGTTGTCGATCTTGCAGGCAACCGATGGCCCGTCGAGCGATGGGCGGGTGCCCTGTTCGAACGGCATACCCGTGAGCGGGGCATTCACGTAAACCTTGGGAGTGTAAGTGTTGGTCGGTTGCGGGTTGGCACCGGTGGTGCATCCGGCTAGAAGGAGTGCCGCCGAGGCGACGAGGGCTGCTGCGCGAACCTGCTTGATCATGCTCGCAGTCTAGTAGCCGATTGCCCAGCTTCGGGTGATGACGGGAAGACCGAAGATGCTCTTCGACTTTAGGCTGACGCGGCAAGTGGTTTTTGCCTTGACTGCCACGTAAACGTTGTTGCTCGATGTGGTGATCTTGCACTGACCGTTGGTGACCCAAGTGGTGGATGCTCCCAGGTTGGTCTTGATGGTGCGCGTCTTTGCGAGCAAAACCTTGGTGTTCTTCTTTTTGCTAAACGATGCAGCCTTGACCACGGTAGATGGGAACGACTGGGTTCCTGAGCTGAGTTTGACTACGTGCACGGTCTGCGGGTAGGAGTGGGTCGCTGTTGCGTAAGCATTCCAAGTGAGAATGCAGCTACCAGATGAAGATTCGGCGGTTAGCTGCAACTCGTTCACCGAGCATCCGCCGACGATTTTGTCTGGGCTCTTGAGAATTTCAATCGAGCCGCCCTTTGGGAGGGTGCCTTTGTAAACGGTCGAGGCGGTTAGCAAAGTAGAGCCGCCCGTGGCTTTTTGAAGCGGAATCTGCAAGGTTGCCGATGCTGCCGAGAATTCGTCGTCGCCAGGCACTTCAACCTTTAGCGTGCAGGTGCCTTCGCCGCTGAGTGCCAAAATCGTCGTTCCCTCATAAGAGCAAGCGCCAGTTACTGAAACGGCTGCAGTTGCCAATGAGAGAGATGTGAACTTCACTTCTGCTTCTGCCCCGTAAACGATGCCTGCAATCGGGGTGATTTCAACTTTGCCCGGCTTCACGGTGTAGTCAAAAACATCAACGTCTACGCTCGCCGTCCAGCCAGATGTTGCCGATGAGCGAGCCATTACGCGGCAGTAGCCGAGCTTGTTGATGCGCAACAAACCCGTGTTGTAGTTAATCGAACAGTTAGATTCTCCCCCGACCACTTTGTAAACAACCGAACCGGTGCCACCGCGCCTGGTTACCGTTGGTGTGGCGGTGTCGCCGACGTTGTAGCCGGTGAACTGGTAGCTGACCTCGAGGTTGGTTGCTTGGTCAGAGCCGATTTCGTTGTTGAGGTACCACTCGCGCTGCCCGAAGAAATCTTTAGAAGCGTTGGCGGTGCCGAACGCCTGGTCATAGCCGCTTTCTTTGCGAGGGTCATCGCGAAGGTCGGCTTCAATCTCAGCCCAAATGTCAGAGATGGTCGACGGAAGCTCAAGCTCGCCGGCCTTGAGGTGCACCGATCTAAGGGCACCCTTATAGAGCTGTTGGCAAGGCGAATACTGGATGCACTTGACGAACATGATGCCAACGCTGTTTGTTTCTAAGAAGGGTAGGTGCCCCAGCAGGGTTTGGTCGCTGCCCCATGGAAACAGGCTGAAAACGCCTTGCTCGGTGGTGTGCAGGTAGTAGTTGTTCTTGATGGTCCACGAGTAACCATCCCAGTGGGCCGCGTAGCGCTCGACCGCCCATTCATTAATGAACTGCTCGACATCGACCAACTTTGACCAAGCGTTGTACCAGGCAACACCGTCTAGGGTGTCGTTGGCGGTGGCAAGCGCGGCTAGATCGGTGCGGTCGAACTCGTCGCCTTCATCCGCTTCGATTTGTTGGTATTGGCTGCCGATCACATCTTGAAAGTAAGCACCTTCGTAGAGGTTTTTGGTTGACGGCATCCAGCGTTCAAGCATTACGTCGTCATAGGTTTCGATGTTGGCGTGAAGCCCATAGTTGATGCCGTTGACAAAAACATTGGCATAACCAACCCTTGGCGCCGGCACACCCATCGCACGGTAGAGCCGATAAACAGTCGCTTCGTGCAACATGCTCGGGTCTTGAACCATGTTGTTCAAGGTCATTTTCTTGAGGCCGAAAAAGTTCTGGCCTTTGACGAAGTTGGTTTTGATCTTGAACGCGGCTTTTTGGTCGAGGTTTCTGAACGAACCCCAGCCACCCTTGAGGCGAACGCCGACCGAGTTGTTTTGCGTTACAACAACACCGGTGTCGGTGGTGAATTTCATGGTGCCGGCTTGATACTCGGCCTTGTTGTTATAAGAGCTTGCGTTTAGAACGTTGTAGCTGTTTTGCGAAATTTCGATGTCGATGCGGTGCACGCGAAGTGGGTCGAACAGCCAGGCCGCCGGGTCGGTGCCCTCTACATATTTCGACTGATTGTTGTCGGGTTTTACCTCGTCAATGTCGGCGGCCGAAGCGCTTGGCGAAACCACAAGCGAGGTCGCTAGCAGTGCAATGGTTGCGGCGAGCGCGACTAATGCACGAGAGATGCGCGTGCTTGATTTCGACATGCCTCTAGCCTAAGTTCTGGAGCCGACTATTTATACCCCTCTATACACACTCGGCCCTGAGAGTTTCTTGGTAAATTAACCACATCTCGAGTGTGCGTTCGAGCCCAGAGCCACCGGCGACTTCGGTGGTGCATCCACTCTCAAAAAGGGCCCCGCATTGAACGACTTTTCACCAAACGAAACCGGCTCTCCAGTAGCACACGTGTCGCCAAACGGAGCTGCGCTCAAACTGCTCTGGTCACAAGAATTCGACGAAGCGGCCGGCTCTAGCGTTGACCGCGCATTCTGGAACTTCGACATCGGCGACGGCAGCGAAGTGGGCATTCCGGGCTGGGGCAACCAAGAGCGCGAGTGGTACCTGCCCGAGCAGGCGGCCACCGATGGCAACGGCTCGCTCGTAATCACGGCCACCAAGCTGCCGACCGACAACTCTTATATGGCCTACTACGGCACCCCAGCCGATTGGGCGAGCGCCAAACTGCACACCGCCGGCAAGGTTTCGGTGCAGCACGGCCGAATCGAGGCGCGCGTTCGTGTGCCAAAAGGCGCTGGCACCTGGCCAGCATTCTGGATGCTCGGCACCGACCTGGTCGAGGTAACCTGGCCGACTTGCGGCGAGATCGACATTCTCGAGGTGCGCGGCCGCGACCCGCACACGCTGGTTGGCACCATCCACGGCCCTGGCTATTCGGGTGAGCACGGCTCTGGCACCGAGATTTCGGTTGAGACCGACATGAGCGACGGTTTTCACACCTTTGCCGTTGAATGGTTGCCCGGCTCGATTTCGTGGTACATCGACGACCGCCACTATCAAACCAAAACCCCAGCGGATGTCGCGCCAAGCGACTGGGTTTTCGAACACCCGCACTACATCATCATGAACTTGGCGATGGGCGGCGGATTCACGGGCGACATCGACCCGGCCCTAACTCACGCCGAGATGGCCATCGACCACGTGCGCGTGTATTCGCTCGACGGGGTCGGGCAAGTCACCGTTCACTAGCCTGTGAGTAACTTCGGCGCTCTGAAGAGGCGTCGGCTACGTTTTCGGCATGTATCGAAAACGGGGTTACTGGCTAACGCACTCCGATAAGCACATCCAAGTATTTTTGGTCGAACTAGCCAATTCAGGCTGGCGCATCGTCGACCCACCAAAGTATTACCAATGCCTGTGCCCATGCCCGCTGAAGCACAAAATAATCGTGCACTTAACACCGAGCGATGCCTATTATTTAAGTCATCTGAGGCAATTCGCGAGAAACCGAACTTGCTACAAACCTGGCTATCTAAAGGGAGTGAGCTAATGCAAACCGTAAACGTTGACATGCATTTCATGGTCATTGGTGCAGAAGATCTAGACGCTTTGACCAACCAGGTTTTTGAACAACTTTTGAATGTAGAAGCCGTCGACCCAGCCATCACAAACGCTGGTTTGCAGAGCGAAGTTGCTACCGGAAAGGTGTGGATTCAAGTAGCCGCCCAGAGCAGCGACTTTAGCCGCGCCGCCGTTACTGGCTCTGAAACAATCTTGCGTGCGATTAGGGCTGCGGCCGAAGAGCCCGTTCGGTTTGAACTACTTGAGCAGAACGCGGCCGGCGCGGCCTAGTCGCAGGCTCGGCGAGCATCCGGCAACAGCATCCGAGCCCCACTAAACTAGAGGTGTTCGCCGCAGTTGTCGGGCGCAAAAACAAGCCACGAGCCACACCTTTTGGGAGACATCCGTGCCAAAAATCATCGTAGAAGTCATGCCTAAGGCAGACCTGCTAGACCCAGCCGGCAAGGCCGTGAACAGCGCGCTGCACAGAAACGGCCACAGCGAAATCGCCAACGTGCGCATCGGCAAGCGAATTGAGCTTCACTTCGACCGCGCAGTTACCGAAGCCGACATCGCGGCTGCCACCAAGATTGGCGAAGAGTTTTTGTCGAACGCAGTGATCGAAGACGTGGTCTCGGTCACCATCGAGAACTAAGGGGCCGGCTGCGATGCGCATTGGCGTTGTAACTTTTCCGGGAACCCTCGACGACCGTGACGCACAGCGCGCGGTTCGACTAGCCGGTGGCGAGCCGGTTGCCCTCTGGCACGCAGACACCAACCTGCACACCGTTGACGCCGTGGTTTTGCCTGGCGGATTCTCGTTTGGCGACTACCTTCGCTGCGGCGCGATTGCAGCGCAGGCTCCGGTGATGGAGAGCATCATCAAGGCTGCGGCCGGCAGCTTGCCGGTGCTCGGCATTTGCAACGGTTTTCAGGTGCTCGTCGAGAGCCACCTGTTGCCTGGCGGCCTGATTCGCAACGATGTTCAGACGTTCGTGTGCCGCGATCAGAAGCTCGTGGTCGAAAACGTCGACACCCCGTGGACGAACGAGTTCACCCTCGGTCAAGAAATCACCATCCCGCTCAAAAACGGTGAGGGTGGTTACATAGCGGATGCTGAAACTCTCAAGCGCCTCGAAGGCGAAGGTCTGGTGGCCTTTAGATACAAAGATTTCAACCCGAACGGTTCGATGAACGACATCGCGGGCTTGCGCAACGAGCGCGGCAACGTGGTTGGTTTGATGCCGCATCCTGAGCACGCAGTAGAGGCGGGCTTCGGCCCAGACACCTCGGCGGCCATGCGCTCGGGTGTCGATGGCCTCAAGTTCTTCACCTCGGTGATCAAGTCGCTAGTGGAGGCCTAAAGATGGGCAACGTTATCGCGGTCGACACCACCAAAAACGCCAAGGCTAGCCCCGAGAAGGCACAGCCGTGGAAAGAACTTGGGCTTAAAGAAGATGAGTACGCGCGCATCCGTGAAATTTTGGGTCGCCGCCCGACCAGCGCTGAACTCGCGATGTATTCGGTGATGTGGTCTGAACACTGCAGCTATAAGTCGAGCAAGATTTACCTTCGCCAGTTTGGTGAGAAGGTCACCGACGAGATGCGCGAGCACCTCATGGTGGGCATGGGCGAGAACGCCGGAGTGGTCGACATTGGTGAGGGCTGGGCCGTCACGTTCAAGGTTGAGAGCCACAACCACCCGAGCTACATCGAGCCTTTTCAGGGCGCTGCAACCGGCGTTGGCGGAATCGTTCGCGACATTTTGACCATGGGTGCACGCCCGATTGCCGTGATGGATCAGCTTCGCTTCGGCGACGTTTCGCACCCAGACACCGCGC
>JBDLUM010000015.1:0-12983 GCA_039805305.1 Actinomycetota bacterium | reverse complement strand
CCCAAGAGTCCATATCGACGGCATGGTTTGGCACCTCGATGTCGGCTCGTCGCATCCTGGGGCTGGAGTAGGTCCCAAGGGTTGGGCTGTTCGCCCATTAAAGCGGCACGCGAGCTGGGTTTAGAACGTCGTGAGACAGTTCGGTCTCTATCCTCTGCGCGCGTTGGAATTTTGAGAAGACCTATCCCTAGTACGAGAGGACCGGGATGGACGAACCTCTGGTGTGTCAGTTGTCCTGCCAAGGGCACCGCTGATTAGCTACGTTCGGGAAAGATAACCGCTGAAAGCATCTAAGCGGGAAGCTTGCTTCAAGATGAGAATTCCATGACTTAGGTCGAGAGGCTCGCAGCTAGACTACTGCGTTGATAGGCCGGATGTGGAAGTGGGGACTAAAGACCCATGGAGCTGACCGGTACTAATAAGCCAACTACTTGATAACATTTTTGCTTGCGTCCACTATGTGGTTCCCGAGGTATGGTCGGGAATCGAAATAAAACATCACACTTAACTGTGTGCTTACGATTCACATAACTCAATAGTGTTTCGGCGGCCATAGCGAAGGGGAAACGCCCGGTTACATTCCGAACCCGGAAGCTAAGACCTTCAGCGCCGATGGTACTGCGAGGGGGACCTCGTGGGAGAGTAGGACACCGCCGGACTTAAATTAGAAAATGGCCACCTGTTTACAGGTGGCCATTTTCGCTTAAACTCACAATTTCGGGAGAAATCATGTCAGATCAGGACAGATCGCGTAATCAGCGCGACCGCAAGCCCAAACTTGACGCACCTGAACGCCCATCGTGGCAGCAACGCGTAGACCGGCCAGCAAGTGCTGACAAGCCGAAGAGTCCACTAATTCCTCACGAAATTCAACCCGAAGACCTCGACATGGGGGTTCGGGTACAACTAAAGACACTCTCGGCTGAAAACGCCGAAATGACAGCTAGACACTTGGCCATGGTCGCGTACCTGGCCGAGCAAGACCCTGAGCTTGCCCACAGGCACGCTCAGGCGGCAGCCTCGCGAGCGGGGCGCATCCCCGTTGTTCGTGAGACCGTCGGAATCACCGCCTACTTCGTAGAAGATTGGGCGCTTTCGCTACGCGAACTACTTGCCCATCGTCGCATGACGAATTCGAACGACCATGTTCCGATGATGATTGACTGCGAACGTGGCCTGGGCAGGCCTCAGCGCGGGCTCGAGCTGGGTCGAACCATCGATCGCTCTGCACTTAGCGCAGAAGTTCGAGTTAGCTTGGCAATTGCCATGTCCGGCGCTCGTCTAGACCTTGAACAGAATGAAACGGCCTTGGTCGAACTCGAGATCAAAGAACTTAACCCAAACAGCGTGTTCGATTATTCGCCGCGTCTGTTTTGGGCCTACGCAGACACTCTCGAGGTTCTCGGTCGTGAAGCGGACGCTGCCAAGTGGGCAGATCTCGCGGCTCGAGCCGACAAGGCCATCGCACAGAAGAATGCTTCGGAATTTGAAGAACTTTCTGTGCTCGAAGAGATCGAGATTCCTAAAGCCAGCGACTTTGTTCGTCGTGAGAGGTCTGACGAAGATCGTCCTAGACGTACATTCGGGTCTGACCGACCTGCACGTGATGGTGATCGCCCACGCCGCGATGGTGACCGTCCACGCCCAGTCGGCGACAGACCTGCACGTGATGGTGATCGCCCACGCCGCGAAGGCGACCGCCCTCAGCGCAGTTTTGGCGCACCGAAGCGCGATGGTGACCGCCCAACTCGAGATTCAGACAGACCCCGCCGTGACTCAGACCGACCAAAGCGCAGTTACTCAAGCGACAGGCCTCGCCGTGACTCAGATCGCCCAAATCGCGACTCTGCGCCGAGAAAATACAGCGAACCTCGCGCCGATTCAACCCCAGTCGCTGGCGATTCAGCGTCTGCATCCGATGCTCCAAAGAAGCCACAGTTAGATTTCGGTGACAGCCCAGCAGATAGAAAGCCGAGAGGCGACAAGAAAGACGGCAAGCGTGGCCGCTAGTCTTATCGCCAAATACGACACGCTTTTAGCTGACCTTGACGGTGTGGTTTATGCCGGCAAACGGGTCATTGATGGTGCCGTTGAAGCGATCAATCGCGCGGTGAAAGTTGGCATTGCTGTTGGCTACGTTACGAATAATTCGTCACGTCGCCCAGAAACCATCGCCGACCAGTTGAATGGTTTTGGCCTATCTGTGAAGCCTGACGACATTATTTCTTCAGGTCAAACAGGTGTTGAACTACTCGCAACCATGATTCCGGCTGGGGCGAAAGTTTTAGTCGTTGGTGGCGAGGGTTTGCGTAAGCGTGTGACTGACGGTGGCTTTGAGTTTGTCGAATCAGCCGACGATGAGCCGGCTGCGGTCATCCAAGGATTCGCACCAGATGTGGCCTGGGTTCACCTAGCCGAAGCAGCCTTTGCCATTCAAAAGGGCGCGAAGTGGGTGGCCACCAATCAAGACTGGACGCTCCCTCAGGAGCGTGGACTGGCCCCTGGCAATGGAACCTTGGTTTCGGCTGTGCACACTGCTGTGGGTTTTCTTCCCGAGGTAGCCGGAAAACCCGAGCCAGCCATCTTTGGCACCGCAACACGCCATTTTTCAAGCAAGCGTCCACTATTTGTCGGTGACCGAATCGACACCGACATCGTTGGTGCCAATCGGGCCGGAATCGACAGTGCTCTGGTTCTCACCGGTGTGAGCACCAAGAAAGAGCTACTCGGTGTCAAAGCGGATGGCCGGCCAACGTACATCCTAGAAAACCTAAGTGAATTGCACCACCCATACTCAGAGCCCAAACAAACCAAGTTCGGTTTCTCATGCGACGGGGCAAAGGTTGAGTTGTTGGCAGGCAAAGTTCGAATCATTTCAGGAGAACCCGGCTCGCTGGCAGTGCTCAAGGCGGCCTGCGCAGTGATTTGGAATGCATCCTCACCAATTCACACACTCGACGTTGAACCAGCGCTTTACGAATAGTCTTTAGGTCGGAAGGTAAATCATGACAAACGATTTTCAAGCATCAGTGCTTCAAGAACTTGAGCGAATTGCCGCTCTGCCAGAGAGCGAGCAGATCGAGGCGTACCGCGCACTACATGCGAAACTCGAAGCGATTCTCGCCGAGAGTAACTAGTTGCGAGCCGATCTTGCGCTCGTTGAAGCTGGCCTAGCCAGGTCACGTTCACACGCGGCAACTTTGATCGACGCTAAACGAGCGCTGGCTAATGGTGAAGCGATTCGCAAGCCAGCCCAGATCATCCCAGAGACGGTTTCTCTCACCCTTCTGCCGGCAATCGATTACGTCTCACGCGCGGGTCACAAACTTGCCGAAGCGCTAGACCAGTTTGGCGAGCTCGAAGTTGTTGGTAAACATTGCCTGGATGTTGGCGCTTCGACCGGTGGATTCACCGAAGTCCTGCTGCGCCGAGGTGCGACGCATGTTGTTTCGATTGATGTTGGGCACGATCAGATGGTCGACGACCTAAAAGACAACCCAAAAATCACCTGCATTGAAGGTTTTAATGCGCGCGAACTCTCGCCAGAAACCCTGGTCTCTGCCGGGGTGTCAAAAACTGCCTTCGACTTGGTTGTTGCCGACCTCAGTTTCATTTCACTCACTCTTGTGCTTGAGCAAATGCTTTCGGTGGCCAAGGGTGCCGACCTTGTTCTGCTGATCAAGCCGCAGTTTGAAGTTGGGAGACAGTCGCTCAGCGCGAATGGAATTGTGAACGACCATCGCCTGCGCGCCGAGGCCATTCGCCAAGTAGTTGATCACGCGAATTCGCTCGGATGCGGCATCCGTGGGCTCGTTCGTTCTGCTTTACCAGGCACGCATGGGAACATTGAGTACGTTCTGTGGATTAGTTCTAAAGAACCACAAAATTCGGGACAATGGTCTGAGATTATTGATTCTTTGGCTAAGGAGAGCAAATGAGCACACGCTACGTGTTGATCGTTTCGCACACCGGTCGTGAAGACTCACTTTTGGCTGGTACAGAAGTATGTGCTCAACTCTCTGCAGCCGGAATCAAACCAGTCATGACCCGCTCAGAGCGTGATGCTTACCTAGAGTTTTCAAGATCGCAGGTTGCTCCGCACGAGGCTATTTCAAACATTGCAGTGCTTGATGACGAAGTCGATGGCAAAGAGCTCGAAGTGGTCATGGTTCTCGGTGGAGACGGCACCATTCTGAAGGCTGCCGAAGTAGTTCGCGAATGGGCAACCCCGCTGCTTGGAATCAATCTCGGGCACGTGGGCTTTCTCGCCGAAAGCGAGCGAGATGGCATGACTGATGCAGTGGCAAGAGTTGTCGAGCACGACTATTTGGTAAAAGAGCGTCTTGCGCTCGATGTGCGAGTCATTGTGGGTGGACACGAAGAGTTTCGCACTTGGGCTCTAAACGAGGCGACCATTGAAAAGAGCGCTCGAGAGCGCATGCTCGAAGTTGTCGTAGAAATCGATGAGCGTCCACTATCTTCTTTCGGCTGTGACGGCATTGTCATGGCCACCCCAACTGGTTCTACCGCTTACTCTTTCTCGGCAGGCGGCCCAGTTGTTTGGCCCTCGGTCGAAGCGCTTTTGCTAGTGCCACTAAGCGCACACGCTCTCTTCGCTCGTCCATTAGTAATCAACCCAAACTCAAAACTCGCAGTAGAAGTCATGCAGCGTTCTGCCGGATCAGGTGTGCTGTGGTGCGATGGTCGACGAACCTGGGAGCTACCGCCTGGTGCGCGAGTCGAAGTTCGAAAGAGCGAGCTTCCGGTTCGCTTAGCTCGCTTTAGGCAGGGCCCATTCACCGACCGATTGGTGCGAAAATTCTCACTTCCGGTTGTCGGGTGGCGAGGTCCGGCTTCTGACGCCAATGGGGCGTAACCGTGATTGAAGAAATTCAAATCCGCGATCTCGGTGTTATCAACGAGGCAAAATTAGAGTTTCGTTCTGGTCTGAACGTGCTAACAGGTGAAACCGGTGCCGGAAAAACCATGGTTCTGACAGCCCTGGGACTTCTGCTTGGTAGTCGCGCCGACTCAAGCGCTGTGCGGGCCAATGCAAGCGCAGCTTTCGTTGAGGGGCGCTGGTTACTCAAATCAAACCCCCAACTGACCGACCGAGTGCAAGACGCCGGGGGAGTCGTCGAAGACGGTGAGCTCATTCTCAATCGGTCGATCAGCACGGATGGCCGATCTAGGGCCAGCGTAGGCGGAAGTTCTGCTCCGGTCGGCGTATTGGCCGAGCTCGGTGAAAACTTGGTTGTGGTGCACGGTCAAGCTGATCAAATTCGACTCAAATCTGCGGTGGCGCAACGCGAGGCCCTAGACGCTTTTTGTGGCGACCGATTGCAAGCAGTGTTGGTTGAATACAGCCGGGCCTACGGCACCTGGCGAGAGCTTGAGCGACAGCTCGCAGCTCTTCGTTCGAATCTCGGTGGCAAGGCCCAAGAGCTAGACGATTTACGAATCGCGTTAGCCGACATCCAAGCGGTTTCGCCTCAACCCGATGAAGACACGGTTCTTGCTGAGACAGCGGCCAAGCTGACTCATGCTGAAGACATCAGACTTGCCGTAGCCGCTGCGCACGAGGCGTTGTCGAGCGAGGCCTACGAGGCGAGCGATGCGATTGACTCGCTTGGCTCGGCACGCAGGTCACTCGAGCATGTTTCGATGCACGATGGCAAGCTAGCCGAACTTGTAGAGGCTCTTCGCTTGATCGGTTCGCAGGTAACCGACGTTGCCGCAGAACTTTCTGGCTACTTAGCATCAATCGAAAGCAACACCGCGCTTGAGCTTGAGCAGGTTCAAGAGCGTCGCTCTGCCATCAACGTGTTGATCAAGCGCTACGGTCCGACTCTTCAAGATGTTTTCGAACTTGAGCGCAAGGCAACCTTCGAACTAGACAACGTTGACATCAGCGATGAAGGGATTCGCGCTTTAGAAGGCAATGTGAGTGCCGCTCACAAAGAAGCTTCAGATTTGGCCGACCAGCTTTCAACCATTCGCAAAGCCGGGGCGATAGCGCTCGCGTCAGCCGTGACCGAAGAGCTTCACGGATTGGCGATGGCGGGAGCATCCCTGTTGGTTTCGGTTGAAAACACCGGTGAGCTTGGACCAAATGGGCAAGATGAAATTTCGATCAACCTATCGGCGTACCCGGGTGCAGCACCAAGACCATTGGGTAAAGGCGCTAGCGGTGGCGAGCTGTCGCGCATCATGCTAGCGATTGAAGTCGTTCTGGCTAAGGGCAAGACCACGCCGACCTTCGTGTTCGACGAAGTTGACGCTGGTGTCGGCGGCGCAGCCGCGATCGAGGTTGGCAAACGTTTGGCTCGGCTTTCGAAACAGACCCAGGTAATCGTGGTCACCCACCTAGCCCAGGTTGCTGCCTTTGCCGACAACCACCTTCGCGTCGAAAAGGCATCCGACAGCACGTTCACCGCCTCGTCGGTGCGTCGAGTCGAGGGTGAAGAGCGGGTTGCCGAGCTGGCCAGAATGCTCTCGGGTCTCGGCGATTCCGAGAACGCCAGAACCCACGCAGCAGAGCTGGTTGAACTTTCAAAAACGCTCTAGGCGGTCAACTTTTTTTAGCGCGGATGCGCGGTTAGAGCATCCGCCAAGAAAATTGACTACAAAACACGCCCATTTAAGGCACTCTTCGGCATGTCGCGGGTTTGCGGTAAGTAAACTGATATTCCATGGCAAACGCGATGGATCACGGTAAAAGCAAACACATTTTCGTCACCGGAGGTGTTGCTTCATCCCTTGGAAAAGGGCTAACCGCAGCCTCTCTAGGCAACCTTCTTACCGCACGCGGTCTTCGCGTAGTGATGCAGAAACTCGACCCGTATCTAAACGTTGACCCTGGCACAATGAACCCGTTTCAACACGGTGAGGTTTTCGTAACCGAAGACGGTGCCGAGACCGACCTAGACATCGGCCACTACGAACGTTTTCTAAACATCAACCTGGCACAGTCAGCGAACGTGACCACCGGCCAGATCTACAGCACAGTGATTCGTCGCGAACGTGCTGGCGAGTATCTTGGCGACACCGTTCAGGTCATTCCGCACATCACCGATGAAATCAAGCGTCGCATGCGCCTTCAGGCACACGAGAGTCCAGCTCCAGACGTAATCATCACCGAAATTGGTGGAACCGTTGGAGACATCGAATCTCTTCCGTTCATCGAGGCAGCTCGTCAGCTGCGTCACGAGGTTGGCCGCGACAACGTTTTCTTCGTGCACGTGTCTTTGGTGCCTTACATCGGACCATCGGGTGAGCTCAAGACCAAGCCGACTCAGCACTCGGTCGCGACACTGCGTTCGATCGGTATTCAGCCAGACGCTATCGTTTGCCGTTCAGACCGCACACTTCCTGAGAACATCAAAAACAAGATCGCTCTCATGTGTGACGTTGATTTGAAGGCTGTTATCAATGCCGCTGATGCCAGTAGCATCTATGACATTCCAACGGTGCTGCACGACCAAGACCTCGACTCATACATCATCAAGCACCTTGGTCTTGAAGCCAATGAAGTCGACTGGTCACGCTGGCAGAGCGTTCTAGACGCCGTTCATGAGCCAAAGCACGAAGTTACCGTCGCCATGGTTGGCAAGTACATCGACCTACCAGATGCTTACCTTTCGGTAACCGAGGCACTGCGCGCCGGTGGTTTTGCTAACAAGGCAAAGGTAAAGATCAAATGGGTTCCGTCTGACACCTGTGAAGACGAAGCGGGTGCCCGCGAGCAGCTTTCAGACGTTGACGCAATCTGTGTTCCTGGCGGATTCGGAGTTCGTGGCATCGAAGGAAAGCTCGGAGCCCTAAAGTTCGCTCGTGAAAGCCGCATTCCTGTTCTGGGACTTTGCCTAGGACTTCAGTGCATGGTTATCGAGTATGCGCGCAACGTTGTCGGCCTCGCTGGTGCTTCTTCTACTGAGTTTGACCCAGAGGCAAAGCATCCGGTCATTGCCACCATGGCAGAGCAGGTTGAAATCTTGCAGTCTGGCGAAATGGGCGGAACCATGCGTCTCGGCCGTTTCACTGCGAAGCTCAAGCCCGGTTCGATTGTTGAAGAGCTCTACGGTGCCCCAACCTCAGAAGAGCGTCACCGTCACCGCTACGAAGTAAACAATTCTTACCGCGACCAGATTGGCGAAGCCGGCCTTGTCTTCTCGGGAACCTCACCTGATGACCACCTTGTCGAATACGTTGAGCTTCCGCGAGAAGTTCACCCGTTCTACGTGGCTACCCAGGCGCACCCAGAGTTCAAATCTCGCCCAACCAACGCTCACCCACTCTTCCGCGGCCTGATCGTGGCAGCGCTCGAGCGTCAAGAAGCTACTCGACTTTTCGAAGTCGAAGGCGATGCCTAAAGACGAATCAGCCGATTTTTCGGTAACCGCCAAGCAGACCGTATTCGAGGGTCGTGTTTGGAACGTGGTTAGCGAAACCTTCGATTACAACGGTCAAGCGCTGACCCGAGATTTTGTAGCCCACACGGGAGCCGTTGCAGTGGCAGCACTCAACGATTTGGGTGAGTTGTTTCTTATTCGCCAGTACCGGCATCCGGTTCGAAAGTTTTTGTGGGAGTTGCCGGCTGGCCTAACCGATGTGCCCGGTGAATCAAACTTGGATGCGGCGAAGCGCGAGCTTGCCGAAGAGGCGGGTTTGCAGGCCGACACCTGGCATAGCCTGCAAACCTTTCACACCACACCTGGCGGTAGCGATGAATCGATCGAGATTTTCTTGGCTACAGGGTTGTCGTCGGCCCAAACCGATTTTGTTCGCGAGGGCGAGGAATCTGACATGCAAGGCCGCTGGGTCGGCTTAGATGAGGCGCGCGAGAGTGTTCTAAATTCTGATATTCAAAACCCTGTGGCAGTCGTGGCTATTTTGGCCTTGAATAACAGGTTGAAGTAGTTTTTGCCTATGTCCATCGCACGGCAGATTGATTCTTACCTTCGGCATTTAACCGTTGAACGCGGAATGTCGAAAAACACCCTTGCCGCCTATCGTCGCGACCTCGAACGTTACCAACAGTTCTTGACCGAGCGAGGCGTAGTCTCGGTAGACACCATTACTGAACTAGTCGTTGGTGACTTCGGCATCGCGCTGACCGCCAAATGGGGCTTGGCGGCCACGAGCGTTGCCAGAGTACTCAGCGGGGTCAGAGGCTTTCACCGGTACCTAATGATCGAAGGTGTAACGCCCAACGACAATGCGGCTCGGGTGAAGCCGCCAAAACCTCCACGACGCCTACCCAAAGCGATAACCGTTCACCAAATAGAGCAATTGCTGAACAGCAGTGGTCCTGAGGCAACCGATGAAGACGCGATGGCTCTTGACCCAATCAAAGTTCGCGATCGTGCCATTCTTGAGCTTTTGTATGCAACTGGTGCTCGTGTTAGCGAAGTTGTGTCGCTCGACATCGACGATCTGGTTGACCCAACCATGGTTCGGTTGTTCGGCAAGGGTTCGAAAGAGCGTATTGTTCCGGTTGGCTCTTACGCGCAACGAGCCGTCGAGGCCTATCTGGTTCGGGTTCGCCCAGTGCTAGCCAAGCTTGGCAAAGGCACGCCTGCTGTTTTTCTCAACCAGCGTGGCTCGAGATTAAGCCGTCAGAGCGTTTGGCAAATCATCTCGGATGCTGCCGCCGCAGCCAAACTAGGCGCAGAAGTCTCACCGCACACCCTCAGGCACAGCTTTGCCACACATCTACTCGAGGGCGGAGCTGACGTTCGAGTTGTGCAGGAGCTGTTGGGGCACTCTTCGGTTGCGACAACGCAGATTTACACCTTGATCACTGTCGACGCGCTCCGTGAGGTCTATTCGACTGCTCATCCGCGCGCGCGGCGGTAGGCTATAGGCAACCAAATAAGCGCGAAACGGAGGCATCATGGCTACGAAGAAGAGTTCAGACACCCGTTTTGCCACGCCCAAGCCGTTGAGCACGCACGGCCCAGCTCGCATCATTGCAATGTGCAACCAAAAAGGTGGCGTTGGTAAGACCACCACTGCGATCAACATGTCTGCTGCGCTGGTTGAATACGGCCGAAAAGTACTGTTGGTTGACTACGACCCTCAAGGCGCGCTGTCGGCAGGTTTAGGCATCATTGCTCACGATGATCTAACCATCTACGACCTAATGCTCGATTCAAGCATCGACCCAAAGACCGCAATCAAGCACACTGCTATTGCCGGCCTCGACGTGATTCCGGCCAACATCGAACTATCGGCTGCCGAGATGAAACTGGTTAACGAGTTCTCGCGCGAAAACATTTTGGCGCGCATCCTCAAGAAAGTTTCGGCCGACTACGACCTGATCGTGATTGACTGCCAACCTTCGCTCGGGCTTCTAACCGTGAACGCGCTCACAGCCGCTCACGGCGTGATCATTCCTCTGGCAAGCGAGTTCTTTGCACTTCGCGGTGTAGCGATTCTCGAAGACATCGTCAAGAAGGTTCAAGAAACCACCAACCAGACTCTGGTTCTTGACGGCGTCTTGGCTACTATGTACGACGCAAGAACCCTTCACTCTCGCGAAGTGCTCGACCGTCTGCGCGACCACTTTGGCGACAAACTCTTCAAGTCGGTTATCAACCGAACTGTGAAGTTTCCTGACGCAACCGTGGCAGCCGAACCAATCACCTCTTTTGCTTCAGACTCTGACGCCGCCGAGGCCTATCGCACCGTAGCAAGGGAGCTTGTCGCTCGTGGCTACGCTCCGTAACCCGGAGTTAGACGAGGCTTCAGAGAAGGGCAGCGCGTTTGCGGTTAGCCTGGGCAACTTTGAAGGCCCGTTTGACCTTTTGCTAAGTCTCATCTCGAAGCACGAGATGGATATCACCGAAATTTCTCTTTCCAAAGTCACCGATGAGTTCATCTCATACCTAAAGCAGCTTGATGACGATGAAGAGCTAGAGCAGGCATCTGAGTTTCTGGTTATTGCCGCTACCTTGCTAGATCTCAAGATCGCCGGCCTTTTGCCGCGTGGCGAAGTGGTCGACGCCGAGGATGTTGCGCTTCTCGAGGCACGCGATCTGCTGTTCGCTCGACTGCTGCAATACCGAGCCTTTAAAGAAATCTCAACCTGGTTCAACACGTCTCTAAACCTTGAAGGTTCTCGAGTCGCTCGCGATGTGCGAATGGAGGAGCGTTTCAGAAACCAGCAGCCAGAACTCGTGTGGAACATTGAGTTGGCAGAATTTGCAGCACTCGCTGAGGCAACACTCACTCCGCGTGAGGTTCCATCGGTTGGACTTACCCACCTGCATGCTGCTCGTGTCAGCATTCGCGAACAGGCCACCTTCGTGGTCGACGCACTGCGCAAAGCGTCAAAGATTTCCTTTTTTGATTTGATCAAGGATGTCTCAGACCGCGCCATCGTGGTGGCCAGGTTTCTCTCGATTCTTGAGCTTTATCGCCTGGGCGCGGTTGGCTTTAGCCAAGATACGCCTCTGGGTGATCTTCAGGTTTCTTGGCGTGACGCAAACTTTGACGATGAAAAACTGGCAACCCTAGGAGCCGACTATGACTCTTGAATCGAATCAAGACCTAACCACAGTTCAACCAGAGGTACTCAGCGATGCCGAGCTTCGCGCTGGCGTCGAGGCCGTGCTGATGATTACCGACGCGCCGGTGTCGTTGATTGCACTCGCGACAGCGTTGGAACAGCCTGTGAACGTGATTCGCGAGACGGTTTTTGCGCTGCGTGATGACTATGACGGTGCAGCATCCGGTTCACCTCGAGGCTTTGAGCTTCGCGAGGTTGGCGGCGGATGGCGCATCTTCGTGCGCCAAGAGTTTGACTGGGCCGTGAAACTATTCGTCGCAAACGAAAACCCAACCAAGCTGAGCCAGGCCGCACTCGAAACCCTTGCGGTTATTGCGTATAAACAGCCAATTTCGCGCGGCCAGGTGGCCAGCATCCGTGCAGTGAATGTTGATTCGGTGGTGAAGACTTTGCTGAGCCGAGGGCTCATTACCGAGCTTTACACCGACAGCGAGACTGGAGCGGTGCACTTCGGTACCACCGCACTGATGCTCGAACTCCTAGGAATCAACTCGCTTGACGAGCTACCTCCGATTAGCCCGTACCTTCCTGGTGCAGATAGCGATTTTGATGAGTAATCCAGAAGAAACCGAAGTTGTAAACGAAGAGGTTCGACTGCAGAAGGCCCTCGCGGCCGCCGGCGTTGCCTCACGTCGTGCTTGCGAAGAACTCATTGTCAAAGGCCAGGTGAAAGTCAACGGCAAATTGGTTACCGAACTGGGCTCGAGAGTGAACCCAGCGGTAGACAAGGTGACCGTTCGCGGTGTGCCGGTGCAGTTCGACACGACTCGCGTTTACCTTCTCTTGAACAAGCCAGCCGGAATCATTTCGACCATGGCCGATGAAGAAGGTCGCCCCGATCTGAGCTCGTTCGTCACCGACTACGACCGGGTCTTCAACATTGGTCGACTTGACGCCGAAACCACCGGTTTGCTGCTGTTGACCAACGATGGGGAACTCGCCAATCAACTTTCACATCCGTCGTTTGGAGTCGAGAAAACCTACATCGCTCGCGTGGTCGGCGAAGTAACGCCCATGACGATTCACAAGCTGATGAGTGGCTTTGAGCTCGAAGACGGTTTCATCAAGGCCGACCGAGCTCGCGTAATCGACATTTCAAAAGGGCACAGCCTGGTCGAAATCGTGCTGCACTCTGGGCGAAACCGAATCGTTCGACGCATGCTTGAGAACGTTAGCCACCCGGTAGTTGGTTTGGTGCGAAAGCAGTTTGGCCCAATTCACTTGGGAACCCTAAAGCAGGGGCACATTCGCCAACTCAATAAAATGGAAATAGGTGCCTTGCTCAAAGCCGCGACAGGCAAACCGAGCCGTCCACCACGGCCATCCAAGAAAAGAGCCTAACCTTGCCGATTCGAGCCATTCGAGGTGCCATTCAAATCGACACCGACGAACGCGAACACCTGTTGCGTTC
>JBDLUM010000014.1:0-4483 GCA_039805305.1 Actinomycetota bacterium | reverse complement strand
ACAGTGTGGTCACTTTTGACCTCGAGCCAATGACGTTAGACGAGTGGCAACACAAGTTCGAATGGGTTCAGTCTCTGCAGCTGCCGTTCGTCGTAGCCGAGAGTGCAAGCGGGCAGATCCTTGGATTCGCATACGTGGCACCTTGGCGCCAGAAAGCCGCCTATCGTCGCACCGTTGAAGACAGCATCTACCTGCGCCCAGCCGCTATCGGCAAACGCGTTGGCACTAAGCTCCTCACCGAAATTATTGAGCGCAGCAAAGCCGCCGGAGTAAAAGAAATCGTTGCAGTTATTTCAGATAAGGGCGCAGAGTCGTCGATCGCCCTTCACGAAGCCTTTGGATTCAAACACCAGGGGCACTTGGCCAAGGTCGGCTTCAAATTTGGCCGCTGGCTCGGCACCGTATTGATGCAAAAGAGTCTTTAAGGTTTCTCCCCGAGAGCCCTCAGGGTTCGCTCAGGATTTGGGCTTAGGCTAACCCTTATGAAGTTTTCAAAGGGGATTCTTGCGGCTGTTTTAGCCGTGGGTCTAGGAGCTCTAAATGTCGCACCGGTATGGGCGGCCACCAACCCTGTTTTGAACGACAAATCTTCCGATGCAGTCGGTCTAATCGTCAAATATAAGGATGGCGTCAGCGCCGTCGCGCCGAACGGTGAACCCACAGCCGAAAACGCCACCGGTGTAAACCTCGAAGTTGGCAACGCCATTGGCGGCGGCTGGAGAGCTGTTTCGTTCGACCGCGAACTTACCGCCGGTGAGGCAACCGAAATCGCTCTGCGATTAGCTACAGACCCTCGAGTTGAAGCCGTGGAGCTCGACCGAAAACTGAGCCCAGCAGCAAGGTCAAAGCCTGTTTTGCCGGCTAGCAAGGTAGTCATAAAGCCGGCCTCTGCGGTGCGTTCGGTGAAGGCCGTCGATGCATGGTCGAAGGCAGCGCCAAGCACGGCAGCAATCAAACTAACCTGGCTTGCTCCAACCACCCTCAACGGCGCAGCCATCTCGAGTTACCGTGTCGAAATGAACGATGGTTCCGGTTGGAAGCTCAAGGCGACCAGCCTGAAAAACACTGCCTTGATCGCCGATGGTCTTCGTGCCGGCATCCAATACTCCTTCCGTGTAGCCGCTGTAACCCAGAAGTCGGGCACCAAGAAAGTCGGCGCCTACTCAGCCGCGGTGAAGGGGTCGGCAACTTCGACTCCACAGGCGCCGGTGTTCACGGGCTCAAACACTGCGTTCGGCACGACAACCCCATCCTGGTTGGCTCAGAACCTCGCGCAGTCTGGCGGGCTACCGATTCTTGGCTACACAGCAACCGCTACTGCCTCAGGGCAGCAGCCAGTTGTTTGCAACGCACCTGGCAACGCCACGTCCTGCGCCTTCAAGGGCCTTGTCGCCAACGTGACCTATTCGGTTTCAGTCACTGCTAAAAACGCCCGCGGTGTCACCGAAAGCTTGGCCGGAGTGACCCCGCTTGACGCACTCTTCAAAGACCAGTGGTACCTCACCGGCACGTATGGCATCAACGCGACTAACGCCTGGTCGAAAACGATGGGTTCGAAAGACATCGTTGTGGCCGTTTTGGATAGCGGAATCACAAATCACCCTGACCTGAACAACCAGGTTGTGCCGGGTTACGACTTTGTTAGCGACCCGAAGTCTTCCAACGATGGTGACGGCTGGGATGCCAATAACACCGACCCGGGTGACTGGTATGGAACCGAAGCCAGCTCTTGGCACGGAACCCATGTGGCGGGAATCATCGCTGCCCAGTCTGATTCGGTCGGCATCACCGGTATCGCCCCGAACGTGAAGATTCAGCCGATCCGTGCACTCGGTGTGGATGGCGGAAACTCTTCTGACTTGATTGCATCGCTTCGTTGGGCCGCCGGACTTTCGGTGCCCGGTGTTCCGGCAAACCCAACCCCAGCAAAGGTCGTAAACCTTTCGATGGGCACGGATAGATACACCCCTTGTCGTTTGTGGGGCCAGACCATCGGAGCGACCGAGGTTGCTCTTGCAGATTTGAAGGCAGCTGGCGTAACAGTGATCAGCGCCGCCGGAAACTTCAACATGCCAGCTACCGATTCGTATCCGGGCAACTGCTACCCAACGATCAACGTTGGAGCAACGGCCTTCTCAGGCGACCGAGCATCGTACTCAAACTATTCAGTCCCTGACACCAAGGGCCAGATGGTTGGCGTTGACATCTCAGCGCCTGGCGGCGACAGTAAGTTCCCTGGCGATGCTCCGGCCGGCTCCAAGGGCAAAATCTTGTCGACCTGGAACGACGGAAAAACCATCGTCGGTGCGCCTACATACCAAAGCGAAGAAGGCACCAGTATGGCTACCCCAGTCGTTGCAGGTGTCGTGGCTTTGATTTATTCGATAAAGCCGAACATCACGTTTGATCAGGTTTGGGAAGTCGTGAGCACTACCGCGACTAAGTTCCCAGCCGGGGGCGAGTGCGAGGCCAAGAAGTACTGCGGAATCGGCATTGTGAACGCCGGGGCAGCAGTTGCTGCAGCTCTATCCTTGACGTAAATCAGCGCCAACCTTAAACAAAAAAACCTCGGATTTCTCCAAGGTTTTTTCTTTGGCACTGGTGCGGAAGGTGGGACTTGAACCCACACGTCTCTCAACGCTAGAACCTAAATCTAGTGCGTCTGCCAATTTCGCCACTCCCGCGTGCTTCACTATGTTACCCCAAAAATCGTCTGGGGATAAATCGAGCGAGCAAATTCAAAAGAAAAGCATCATTCTTGCCTGAATGTAAGGGCGAAATGACACAAATTCTTGATGAACTTAGCAGGTCGGTCCGCGAAAACGTGGTCCGAAAAAAAGCCAGCCCGAGGTCAGTGTTTAACGCAGCGTTGGATGCACAAATTGAAGCTGGAAGCAGATCGCTGGCGTTGAATGAAGAGCTTGAGCTTCGTCAAGCTGCCGAAAATCGGCTCTTTGGATTCGGCAAACTGCAGCCACTGTTGGATGACCCAGAAATCGAAGAAATCTGGATCAATGGACCGTCTCAAATTTTCGTTGCCAGGGCAGGTATAGCCTCGCATCTGAACCTCGAAATTGGTGCTGGTGAGCTATCGGCGCTCGTGGAGAGAATGTTGCGTCCGACTGGTCGTCGCTTGGACCGATCTTCGCCATTCGTAGACGCCTCACTTCCAGATGGGTCCAGATTGCACGTTGTGATTCCAGATATCACTGGACTGCATTGGTCGGTGAACATCCGCAAATTTCCGAATCGGATTATCTCTATGGCTGATCTTGTTTCCATGAAGGCCATTAGCCTCGAGACCTCAGAGTTCTTGATTGAAGAGGTTCGAGCCGGGGCTAATGTGCTCGTATCTGGAGCGACACAAGCGGGCAAAACTACCGTGCTCTGCGCTTTGCTCAATTCGATTGATTCCAGGGAACGCATAATCACAGTCGAAGAGACTTTTGAGATTCGGGCTGACAACCCCGACTGGGTTGCGATGCAAACGCGACAAACAAACCTAGAAGGGAAAGGGGAGGTTACTCTAAGGCGCCTTATCAGAGAGTCCCTCCGAATGCGACCTTCTCGATTGGTCGTTGGTGAAGTCCGTGAAGCCGAGGCCCTCGACCTTCTTATTGCTCTCAACTCTGGTTTACCGGGGCTTTGCACGATTCATGCGAATTCTTCCCAAGATGCGCTCCTAAAGATTGCTACCTTGCCTTTGCTCGCAGGAAACAACATCTCTATGGAGTTCATAAATCCCACGGTTGCAGCCTGCATTGATTTAGTCGTTCATTGCTCGTTGAATGCGGAAGGCGCTCGAACCATTTCTGAGATTCGCCGCGTGACTGGCTTCGACGGCGCCATAAAGAGTGAGGTCGTTCGACTTTGAAATGGTTGCGCATGACACTTGACGATGCAGGCTTGCCACATCTAAGTCCCTCAACGGCCACTTTGGTTCTGTTGCTTCTCGGGGTGTTAGTTGGCTCACTCACATACGAGCTAACTAAGGTCTTTACCCTGTCCCTAGCGGTGGCGATTGGCGCCATTGGCTCTTTGCTCGAGGCGTTGAACTCCAGAGCCAAGTCTCGCCGCGAAACCGTGGCAGCCCTTTGGCCGGAAATTCTCGATTCGTTGATTTCAGCAATGTCCTCGGGGAGTTCAATAGCCGAGAGCATCCTTGCACTGGCCGACGACTGCCCGGTGCTTCTTCGACCCCACTTTGAGGCGTTCAAGGACGACATAGATAGCGGGATAGAGCTTTCCAAGTCGTTAAAGAGGCTTAAGGCGCGCCTTGGGCATGTGCACGCGGACCGACTAATCGAACTCCTCAGCTTGGTTGACGACCTAGGCGGTATTGGGCTAATTGATTCGCTGCGCAGTCAGGTTCAATTGGTCCGCCAGGAGGTCGCATTTAAGGGCGAGATTTCCTCCAAGCTCGGATGGATCACAGGCACAGCTAAGTTCGCAGTTGGCGCACCGTGGCTGCTTGTCGCCATGC
>JBDLUM010000013.1:0-3438 GCA_039805305.1 Actinomycetota bacterium | reverse complement strand
AGGAACGCCATAGCCTCTGCGAAAGCTTCCCAGCGGAAGTCAGGCTCGTATCCATGTAGGTAGAGGAATGGTTGGCGGGCTTCGTCCCAGACCAGGTAGATGCCAAGAACAGCAGGTTCATAGGACTCGATGTGGTCCTTTTCGAAGAACATGACAGGTCTACGTGATCGATAATCGAGCAACTCATCATTGTTGAAGCTGATAATCAGTTTGTGCTCGAGATTAGAGAAGATCTGCTCCGCGAACTGTGACACAGTCGATCCGGCGTCAGTGAATCCGCTCAACCCGCCAATCATGTGGAGCCCGAGCGTCACGTCGGTATCGACGTCATGGATTGTGAACAAGTCTCGGGGCTGAACCATGTCTAAATCCTATCTAGGTGAGCCGACTATTAGCATTGGGGCATGACGAATATCAAGCTCTCAGTCTCATCAAAAATTCCTGCCAGCAAAGCTGGAACTGTCTTCGTTTTGGGTCTAACTGGCCAGAAGGAGAAACTTTCCCTTCTCCCCCACAAGGTGAACACAACTGCCCTCGAAGGCCTAGATTTATCAGCACTTGGCGCAACCTCGAAGCTTGAGTCACTAGTTCGCGTACCCGGCGAAAACGGGGCGGTTTTCGCACTCATTGGAGTCGGTCAGGAAGAGCTCGATGAAGACTCACTCCGAGAACTAGGAGCGGCTGCAGTTCGCAAGCTAGATGGTTTCAAGGAAATCGTGTTCGACCTTCCAACATCCGATGCTCGGGACGCTGTTTGCACACTTGAGGGCGCGCTCCTTGGTGGCTACAAGTATGTATCCAAGCCATCAACCGGGAAGTCGAAGTTGACATCTATCGTTGTCGTGAGTGATCAAAAGGTTTCTAAGGACGCGATTGTGCGTTCACAAATACTTGCAACATCGGTTGACCGCGTCAGAGATCTGGTCAACACCCCTCCAAACATGCTTTACCCACAGAGCTTTGCCGCAATAGTTTCAGAAGAGGCGAAGAATTTCGATGTATCCGTGACAGTTTTGGATGAGAAGGCTCTGAAGGCCGGTAAGTACGGAGGCATTCTCGCCGTCGGGCAGGGATCTTCCCGACCGCCTCGCCTGGTAAAAATCGAGTACTCCCCGAAAAAGGCGAAGCAGCATCTCGCGCTGGTAGGAAAGGGAATCACCTTCGACACCGGAGGAATATCGATTAAGCCAGCTGCATCCATGGTTGGGATGAAGTACGACATGACTGGTGCGGCAACTGTCTACCAGGCAATTTTGGCAATTGCGGCGTTGAAACTGCCAGTGAAGGTTACGAGCTACCTATGTCTTGCCGAGAACATGCCATCGGGCACTGCGACGCGACCTAACGATGTAATTCAAATCCGCAACGGAAAGACCGTCGAAGTTCTGAACACAGATGCTGAGGGTCGACTAGTGCTTGCCGATGGTTTGTCTGCCGCGTCAGAACTGAACCCGGATCTCATCGTGGACGTTGCCACACTTACCGGAGCGGCAAGAGTCGCCCTTGGTGATCGTTACTCGGCGCTGATGGGAACTGCTGATGCTGTTTCTGCCGTTGAGGCCGCAGCATTCGACTCGGGAGAACTGGTCTGGCACATGCCATTGCCTGCAGAGATGCGTGCACGACTCGACACGGATGTTGCCGACATCGCTAATGCCAAAATTGGCTCGACAGCGGGAGGCATGCTTTTGGCAGGTGTGTTCCTCAGGGAGTTCGTCGGAAGCGGTAAGGCTGGAGCGCAGACCCAAGCATGGGCTCACCTCGACATCGCTGGCACCGCCAATAACGACTCTGCCGCCTATGGTTACACCCCAAAGGGTGCTACCGGCGTTGCGGTTCGCACGCTGGTGAGTGTGGCCGAGGGTATGTCTCGCTAAACACTGCCCCATCAAGTAGTAAACTTTTGTTTGATCGTGAACCTTTAAAGGGAGATATTCGTGGCTGACCACAACTTTGACGTTGTAATTCTTGGTGGCGGAAGCGGTGGCTACGCGGCCGCCCTTCGCTCAGCACAACTGGGCAAGTCTGTTGCCCTGATTGAAAAGGACAAACTCGGCGGAACCTGTCTCCACCGCGGTTGCATCCCGACCAAGGCACTGCTTCACTCAGCAGAGATCGCAGATAACGTCAAAGAGGCTGGCCACTATGGAGTCAACGCCGCATTCGGCTCAATTGATATGCTCGGCGTCAACAAGTATCGCGATGGCATTGTCGACCGACTATTCAAGGGTCTAACCGGCCTGGTTGGCTCAAAGGACATCACCGTTGTCGCAGGAGAGGGTCGTCTAGTTGGCCCAAAGACCGTTGAGGTTAATGGCGAGAACTACACCGGTGCCAACGTCGTTCTAGCATCTGGCTCATACAGCCGTTCGCTTCCTGGGCTTGAAATCGGCGGTCGAGTGATCACCTCTGAGCATGCACTGCAGCTCGACTTCGTACCTAACAAGGTAGTCGTCCTTGGTGGCGGTGTTATTGGCGTCGAGTTCGCTTCGATCTGGCGTTCATTTGGAGCAGAAGTAACTATCGTCGAAGGTCTTCCAAGCTTGGTACCAAACGAAGAACCAGCAGTAAGTAAGGCGCTTGAGCGTGCGTTCCGCAAGCGCGGGATTGACTTCAAGACAGGCGTTCGTTTTTCCGGCGTAGAGCAGCACGATTCTGGCGTTGTAGTCTCACTTGAATCCGGCGAGAAGCTCGAAGCAGAACTTATGCTGGTTGCCGTTGGACGAGGCCCAAACACTGCTGGCCTCGGCTACGAAGAACAGGGCATTGCCATGGAGCGCGGTTGGGTTCTCACCAACGAGCGTCTTCAGACCAACATTCCAGGCGTTTACGCAGCGGGAGATATCGTCCCAGGTCTGCAGCTAGCTCACCGCGGCTTCCAGCAGGGTATCTTCATTGCTGAGGAAATCGCAGGTCTAGCTCCGGCGGTGATTGACGAGACCGGCATCCCTAAGGTGACCTATTGTGAGCCAGAGATTGCCTCTGTCGGTCTAACTACCGCTCAGGCAACCGAAAAGTTTGGCGCCGACAACATTTCAACCTACGAGTACAACTTGGGTGGAAACGGTAAGAGCCAGATTCTTGGCACTGCCGGTTTTATCAAGCTGATCCGTCAGAACAACGGCCCCGTAGTAGGAGTTCACATGATTGGTTCGCGTGTTGGCGAGCAAATCGGTGAGGCTCAGCTAATCGTCAACTGGGAAGCTTATCCAGAGGATGTCGCGAGCCTAGTCCACGCCCACCCGACCATGAATGAAGCGATT
This sequence comes from Actinomycetota bacterium, assembly GCA_039805305.1. GTDB lineage: Bacteria > Actinomycetota > Actinomycetes > Actinomycetales > Microbacteriaceae > Rhodoluna. The sequence goes on along the minus strand of JBDLUM010000013.1, from coordinate 175 downwards.
GGCGAAGCGCACCTTGCTCTTGCCGGCAAGCCGCTTCACGCACACGCCTAAGAATTCGAAAGTCCCACAAGGAGCAAGCAATGAGCGAATCAGTAGTACTTCCAGCACTTGGTGAAAGCGTCACCGAGGGAACCGTTACCCGTTGGTTGAAGAAAGTTGGCGAGACTGTTGCAGT
>JBDLUM010000012.1:0-5909 GCA_039805305.1 Actinomycetota bacterium | reverse complement strand
ACGATGTTGGCCTCGAAGCCCAGCTGGCGAGCGGTGCTCATGTCGGCGGCGGTCACGGTTGCCTCAATGCCAAGCTGAGCCAAAACCTTTTCGGCGTTCATCTTGAGAAGCACACTGGTGCCGATGCCCATGCCACAAACCGCTACGATCTTCATTCTTCAATCCTCACAGACCAGAGGCCAAGAATTCGTGGATTCGGTCAGCATCGGGGGCATTTAACAGAAAATTAACCATTGCATCGTCGCTAAGCACCTCGGCAAGGCCTGCCAAAACCTCGATGTGACCGTCGTGATCTTTAGCGCAGAGCCCAAAAACCAGACGAACCGGGTCGTTGTGGTCGCTGCCAAACTCAATCGGCATGGCCAAAATGGCCAACGAAAGCCCGGCAGATAAAACCGATTCGCTCGGCCGAGCGTGGGCGATAGCAATGCCTGGGGCAATCACAAAGTATGGGCCGAGCTCGTCGAGCACTCCGAGCATTTCACCCGTGTATCCGGCTGTGGTTCGACCACTGGCCGCCAAAAGCTCACCGACTCGAACAATCGCCGACTCGCGAGAGTCGACGACAACGCCAACCTCAATCGAGTTTGGTGCGAAGGCAGAGCTAAGTGCAGCTAGCGACAACTACTCGCCTCGAGCCTTTGCGAAGGCCTCTTCGATGCGGGCCACCATGACTTCGCGTGAAACGATGTCGGCAAACGAAGCACGAGCCGCGTTCACCTGAAACACCTCGAGGTCGTCGAGCGTGTAACCGAAGGTTTCGGTGAGCAACTCGAGTTCGCGGGTAAGGCTGGTTTCGCTCATCAAGCGGTTATCGGTGTTCACGGTCACGTTGAAACCTAGGTCATAGAGCAACCCAAACGGATGCTGCGCCATGGTCGTACCCCACGCCTCGATGGCACCGGTCTGAAGGTTCGAAGACGGCGAAAGTTCTAGAGGAATCTGGCGTTCGTGCACCCAGTTCGCAACCTCGCCCAACTCGACGGCAATCAGTTCGCCGTTTTCTTCGGTTGCGATGATGTCTTCGGCGATGCGCACGCCGTGACCCAGGCGAAGCGCGCGGCCGTTGACAAGTGCATCCTTGATGCTTTCAATGCCGTCTGCCTCGCCCGCGTGAACGGTTACCGGGAACATCTGGTCGGCCAGGTAGTCGAAGGCAACCTTGTGGCGAACCGGCAAGAAGCCCTTTTCGGCACCGGCGATGTCGAAACCGACCACGCCATTGTTGCGGTGGCGCACGGCAAGTTCGGCGATTTCGAGGCCGCGGTCGGCGTGACGCATGGCGGTAACCAACTGACCAATCATGATGTCGCCGCCTTCTAGTGCGACGAGGTCGATGCCCTCTTCGATGCCCTGCTGAACCGCCTCAACGGTTTCGTCGAGGGTTAGGCCGCCGCGCAGGTGCTGCTCTGGAGCCCAGCGAAGTTCACCGTAGATAACGCCATCGGCGTGCAGGTCGAGCACAAACTCACGTGCCACGCGAGCCAAGCCTTCGCGGGTCTGCATCACTGCGATGGTGTGGTCGAAGGTCTCCAGGTAGCGCACCAGCGAGCCAGAGTCGGCTGCGTCTCTGAACCACTTGCCGAGTTCGGCAGCGTTGGTGGTTGGCAACGTGTGGCCAACCTCGGCCGACAGCTCAATGATGGTCTGCGGGCGAAGTCCGCCGTCTAGGTGGTCGTGAAGTGAGACCTTAGGCAGGCTACGAAAGTCGATGGTCATGGATGTTCTCTCTGTTGTTTCGTGAAACTAAGCAGTTACGCGATCTAGCACGATGGTTTTTTGTGATTCGCTGGCAGCCGCATCAATCGTGATGCCGCCTTCGAGCGATGCGAGCGCGCGATCGAAACGAGCCGGCTCGTCGGTGAACAGGGTCATCAGTGGCTGACCGGCGGTTACGCGCTGGCCCTGCTGAGCGTGAAGGGTGATGCCCGCGCCGAGTTGCACGGCATCTTCTTTGCGCTCGCGACCGGCACCCAAGCGCCAAGACGCCACACCAACGGCAAGCGCGTCGAGCTGGGTGAGCACACCGCTTGTCGAGGCAGTGACCACGTGTGATTCGCGAGCAACCGGCATCGGTGCATCCGGGTTTCCACCCTGTGCGACAACCATCTCACGCCACTTGTCCATGGCTCGTCCGTCGCGAAGGGCGGCCGCGACATCGGCGTCACCAACCCCAGCAAGGCGAAGCATTTCGCGAGCGAGTTCGATGGTGATGTCGATCACGTCTTGCGGGCCGCCGCCGGCCAAAACCTCAACGGCTTCTTGCACTTCGAGAGCGTTACCGACCTGAAGGCCAAGCGGGGTAGACATGTCGGTGAGCATCGCCGAAGTCTTGACTCCAGCGTCGTTACCGAGCTGCACCAAAACGGTGGCCAGCTCGCGGGCGCTGTCGATGTTCTTCATGAATGCACCAGAGCCAACCTTGACGTCGAGCACCAGCGAACCGGTGCCTTCGGCAATCTTCTTGCTCATGATCGAAGAAGCAATCAGAGGAATCGCCTCAACGGTTCCGGTGACGTCGCGAAGTGCATAAAGCTTTTTGTCGGCTGGGGCAAGACCCGAGCCAGCCGCACAAATGACCGCACCGACCGACTCGAGCTGGGCGTGCATCTCGGCGTTGGTGAGGTTAGCGCGCCACCCAGGAATCGCCTCCATCTTGTCGAGGGTTCCGCCGGTGTGGCCGAGGCCACGACCAGAAAGCTGTGGCATGGCAACTCCGAAGCTAGCCACCAGCGGGGCAAGGGTGAGCGTGATCTTGTCGCCAACTCCACCGGTCGAGTGCTTGTCGCTGGTTGGTTGCTTGAGAGTACTGAAGTCGAGTCGCTCACCCGAGGCAATCATGGCCAGGGTCATGTCGCGAATCTCGCGGCGGTTCATGCCGTTGAGCAAAATAGCCATCGCCATCGCTGACATTTGCTCGTCTGCGACGACACCAGAGGTGTAGTTTGCAATGAGCCAGTTGATGGCTTCGGTGCTCAGTTCGCCCTTTTCGCGCTTGGCGATGATCAGTTCAACTGCCGAGAAAGCGTTCATTAGCGATCCAAATCTTTAGGGCCGAATGCATCTGGCAAAACTTCGGCGATGGTTTTGATGCCGGATGCGGTTTCGAGAACCATATCGTCGGCTGAGTGTTCGAACAACAGCTGACGGCAGCGACCGCAAGGCATTAGCAGGTTGCCGTTTTTGTCTACACAGGTAAAGGCCACCAGTTTGCCGGCCTGCTTCATGGTGAGTTCGCTCACCAATGAGCACTCTGCACACAGCCCGAGGCCGTATGACGCGTTCTCTACATTGCAGCCCGAGACGAGTTCACCGGTCGTTGTGAGCGCAGCCGCCCCAACCGGAAACTTTGAATAAGGTGCATAGGCCTTGTTCATGGCCGCGTTTGCGAGGTCACGAAGTTGTTGCCAGTCGATCTGCATTGGTCGCCTAACTGTTTTGTTTGATTGCCAAAGTGCCTGCGTTTATTGCTTCTAGAATCTCACGCAGCGAGTCGCTCATGTCACCGCTCGGTGACACGGCGAATTCTTGGTCGATACTAGTGACCGCATTGGTGGCTTCGCCCGCCACGAACACACCATCAAGAGCGCTCGCTATGGCGGCGAAAGCCGGCAACTCGATTGCCTTAGTAATTACCGCAAGCGTCGAGTCGGTGAGTCTTACCGAGCCTTCGCTCAGGCCAGAGACCTCGGTGGTAACGCCATCGATGCTCAGCAGCAACACGTCAAATTCTTGTAGTTTCGCTTCGAGACCAGACACTTCTGTGGTGCCGGTGGCCAACAGCAATACGTCGGCCCCGCGGTCGATAAAACTCGAAGCCAGGCGAGCGGTTTTGCCTGCACTGGCCCAAGAACTTGTCGTTGCCCAGCCCGATGCCTTCTCGCCGATTACACCGAGCGCTAGAACATTCGTGCCGTTCGTGCTGTTGAACAATGCCACGCCCTGCTTGAAAGCCAACTGGATGTTGGTGGTCGCCGTCAAGCGATCGCCACCGATTGCAGCCACGATGCCGGTTTTGGTTTCGCCCGCGGCACGGTAGCCGGCGAGAAACGCTTGGGTCGCGACATCCGCGTTGATTTCAACCACGTTTGCAAGGTCAACCGGCTCACCTGCGTCATTGACCAGAGCGGCATCGACCAGCGCGAACTTTGCGTTTGGGTTGGCCAAAGCTGCCTCGTGTACAGCCTTCGACATGCGGTGGCTGGCGGCAAGAACGAAGTCACAGCCCCCGTCGACGAGGCGGTTCATGGCTGCCACATAGCTGCCGGTGCTCTGAGTTTGGGTGAAATAGGCTTCGTCGAACTGAACTCCGCGGGTTAGCACGGCGCGTTCGATGGCATCAAGGGCATGGTCAGCTGGCGAACCGGCAACGATGCTTGCGGTTGGGCTTACGAGGCAAACCTTGAAATCGACCGCGGTCGGGGTTGGCTCGACTGCCGCAGCGCTGCAACCGGTAAGCATTGCGGTTAGAGCGATGGCGGCGAGAGCGCGCGCATTCGAAGATTTCATTGCTCTTATTCTGCCTGTTTGTCGCTGGCAGTTGGCTTCGAAAAATGCTCGGATGCTGCCTTTACGCGTTGGGCAGAAGCCTTAGTTGTCACCAACAGGCCGTGCTCGGTGTCAATCACCACAACATCTTCAAGACCAATCACGCTGATCGGGCGGTTTTCGGTGCTCAGCACCAAACCGGTTGAGTCAATCGAGGCAACTTCGGCCGAGCCAATCACCGTTAGGCGCTCTGGCTCGCCAAGCTCTTCGCTCACCGCGGCCCAGTCGCCGAGATCACGCCAGGCGAACGTAGCCGGCACCACCGCGACCAAACCACGAGCAGCTGCCGGTTCGGCAACCGAGTAGTCGATGGCAACCTGGTGCAACGCAGGCCAGAGGGCGCGAAGGGCCTCGGCTCGAGCATCCGTGTGCCAAACCTCGGCTAGCTGCTCAACCGTTTTCACCAATTCGGGTTCGGTTTCGCGCAGCAAATCGAGCAAGACCGAAGCGCGAACGACGAACATGCCGGCGTTCCAGAAATATTCACCGGTGCTCAAAAACTCGGATGCTCGCTTCGCGTCAGGCTTCTCAACGAAAACGGTCACGGCACGGGCAGTTTCGAACCCCGCGAGCGCCGACCCCGCCTGAATGTAGCCGAACGCGGTTGAGGCGTGGGTCGGTGTGATGCCGATGGTAACAACTAGACCGGTTTCGGCAACCGCTACAGCCTCGTCAACGGCCGCGGCAAAAGCACTTTGGTCGCCAATTAGATGGTCGGCGGCAAACGAGCCGATCACGGCATGAGCGTTCTCACGAACCAGCACAGCGGCGGCGAGCGCAATAGCGGCAGTTGAATCTTTCGGGCTCGGTTCAAGTAGCAGACGGTTGGTCGGCAGCGCAGGCAGTTGAGCGGCCACCGCGGCCTCGTGAGCCTCGCCGGTAACCACCAAAATGCGGTTAGATGGCAGGAATTCGGCAAGGCGCTCGAAGGTTTGTTGAAGCAGTGAACTACCCGCGTCGGTTAGGTCGTGCAGAAATTTTGGATGCTCAGGCCTAGAGATCGGCCAAAGGCGCGAACCAACTCCACCAGCGGGTATAACCGCATAGAAATTTGGCGAGAGTTGTGGGTTGGTCACGGAAACAAACCTAGCCCACACGGGTTTAGACTTATAGGGATTTTGTGCTTCAGCGCAGTAGCCAACACAGGAGGATTTCGTGCCATCAAAGCCGGCAGGCACTCTCTATCGCGGAAAAATCGGGATGTGGTCCTGGGTTCTTCACCGCATTACGGGTGTCGCAATTTTCTTTTTTCTTCTAGTTCACGTGCTAGATACCGCCCTTGTTCGCGTCAGCCCTGAGGCGTACAACGCTGTTATCAACACCTATAAGACCCCAGTGATCGGCTTGGCCGAGCTCGGCCT
>JBDLUM010000011.1:0-24069 GCA_039805305.1 Actinomycetota bacterium | reverse complement strand
GTGCCACCGAAGGTTTGGTACGAGCCATCGGGGTAGAGGTGAAAGAGCTTGGCGAGTTCGGCGTCGCCGGCCTTGGCGGCCAAGAACTCTGGCATGGTTTTGCCGCAGTGGTTGAACACGCCGTCGAGAAGCACGCCGATGCCTCGGGCGCGAGCATCCGCGGTTAGAGCCTTCAGATCTTCAGCGCTACCGAGCAGCGGGTCGATTTCGAAATAGCTCTCGGTGTCGTAGCGGTGGTTGCTCGGGGCACGAAAGATTGGGTTGAAATAGATGTTGGCCGCGCCAAGAGTGCTGAGGTAGTCGAGCTTCGATGCGACTCCGCGCAGGTTGCCGCCGAAGAAGTTCTGCGGCGTTGGCTCGGTCGCCCAGGGCACCAGCGGGCGATCAGCCGGCACGCTCTCGTCGCGGGCGAATCGGTCAGGAAAAATCTGGTAGATCGGCCCTTTTCGCACGAAGTCGAGGTGATCTGAACCGCGTTGTTCTAGCTTCATACGGCAAGCCTAGACTTAAAGGCATGACCACTCTCAAAGTTGCCACCATCAACGTCAATGGCGTTCGCGCCGCCTTTCGAAAAGGAATGGCCGACTGGGTGGTAGCCGAGCGACCAGACATCATCGCCCTTCAAGAGGTGCGCGCCGACACCACCGACCTGCTCGAACTTTTCGCCGGCACCGAAGACGCACTCGGCCACAGCTGGCACGTTCTGCACGATGCCGCGAGCGCTAAGGGTCGCGCCGGTGTTGCCATGTTGAGCCGCTTTGCACCGACCGCCCACCGCACAGAGCTTGGCCCAGACGAGTTCGACAGCGCCGGCCGCTGGCTCGAGGTTGACTTCGAGGTGAATGGCAAAACCTTCACCGTGATCAGCACCTATGTGCACTCGGGCGAAGTTGACACCCCGAAGCAGGTCGAGAAGTACAAGTTTCTAGACGCCATGACCGCCCGAATGGATGCCCTGCGAGCAGACGGCGCATTTGTTGTAGTTCTTGGCGACCTCAACGTTGGCCACACCGAGCTCGACATCAAGAACTGGAAGGGCAACCTCAAGAACGCAGGATTCTTGCCAGAAGAGCGCGCCTATTTTGACACCATGATGCACAAACAGGGCTGGGTCGATGTGGGTCGCACCGCGCATCCAGATGTTGCCGGCCCTTACACCTGGTGGTCATTCCGCGGTCAGGCTTTCGACACGGATGCTGGCTGGCGCATCGACTACCACCTAGCCACCCCGGCTCTTGCCGAGAAGGCCGCGAACTACAAGGTTCACCGTGCGGCGAGTTATGACACTCGCTGGACCGACCACTCCCCTGTGGTTGTCGACTACACGCTCTAGAGAAGCCAAATTTGAGTTTGTTGTATAAATACAACAAAACCACTACGCTGAAATCATGGGACGCAAGACTCGCGAAGAAGAAGGCATAGTCGCAAATCGACTAGAGCAGTTTCGAGTTGAAGCCAATCTCAGCCGCGCCGAGTTGGCCGAGATAGTCGGCGTGAACTACCAGACAATCGGCTACATCGAACGATCCGAATACAGCCCGAGTCTGATGCTCGCATTCAAACTTGCCGATGCGCTCGGCACCACTGTCGACAATCTCTTTCATATCAACCACCAGGGGGAACAAAAATGAATGAAGTTTTTACTGAGCTAAAGACCCGACTCTACAAGCGAACCACTCGCGATCAAAGCTGGCAGGCTTTTGCCTCCAGAGGCTGGCTTAGAACTCTCTCCATAGTTTCTGTCGTGTCAGCCTGGGTTCTTCTGGGCTTTGCCATTCTCGACGCAGTGCTTCCGGCACCCGCTCTAGATCTTGATAGTTTTCTTTCCAGCATCCGGTATTACCTCGCGTTCTCATGGGGATACGTCTGGTGGGCTGCTATCGGTTCTTATCTCGTGCTTAGAAAAGCTATCTATCACATCGCAACTGCGCCGCGCGAGGTGCTAGACGAGCGTGAGCTAGAAATGCGCGACAGCGCTTTCCGTTTGGGCTATCTGGTGGTTCGTCGAGTTGGCCTTGGCGTTGCAGTGGCCGCATTCTTGACTGTCCAATTGCGATTGAGCATCGGCCCTGAAGGAAAACCTCTGGTCGGTTGGTTGGCATCACTAGAACCGAGCCGGTTCATCAGCTTTGGCTTGACACTGCTTCTTCTATTGGTTTACACGGCATACGCATTCCCACACGTGGTCATTGCCTGGCGCCAAGCGCGCGGCCGGAATCAACCGATTGAACCAGAGACCGTTTTCGAAACCTCAACCGACTGGGTACTCGCTGTAAGACGAATCACTCGCGTTTTTAGATGGGTGATGTATGTCGTGGTTTTTCTGATGTTTGTTTACTTTCCGCTGGAGATCTTCAAAGTTGTTCCTAAGGTCTTTGACAACTACGGTTTAGGAATCTCATCGGTAACTGCGGGCTACCTTTTGATGGCCGTGTATGTGTTGTGGATGCCCTTTGCTCTAGTGCGACTCGCATGGCTCTTCAGAGCAGCGAATGCAAAGGGCTTTCTGGCCGCAAGAGTGACCCTCAACTTTGCTCAGTGGGCGCATCTAGTTTTGCTTGTGACTTATCCGCTGTTCCAAGAGCTGGTGCGCCAGACCATGATTGTGGGCCCGCTTGAAAACTATGCCCTCTACCAGGTAGGTTCGGCGATTTTGCTGGCTATGGCAGTTGCGATTGTTATTTTTCCTGCAGTTGGCATGATTGCTGCAACGGTGGGCAGCAGAATCGCTTCATCAAAGGGGAACCAATGAGAAAAAAAGACCCAAGCTGGTTGGCATTTACGAACAAGAAATGGCTTCTTGCCCTGTCTTGGTCGATGCTGGTCGGTTCTCTCATCTACCTCGCGCACGCTGCCACCACCTGGCTGATCAAGCCACCGACCAAATCTCTGCTCGGCTTCTTCGACGAAGTCGCGCCGCTCTTCTTTTCATGGTTCACGCTTGGCGCAGCCTTGGTGTTTAATCAAGCAATGCGGGTTGCAAACACAGCGAAGATTACCGACCGTGAGACTGCAATCGAAAAGTTCTTTGCCAATCGCTTTGTCAGAATCCTGCGCACAACGATTCTTCTGACTGGCCTCGGCTTTGTTGTGTTTGACATTGTCGGCAAGCAGTTTTTTCTAGAGGCAGACGGCACCCCAGCACTAAGATTTGGCTCACCTTTCCTACTTTCGACGCAGATTCTTGTCGTTGCCAAAGAGTTGCTGCTGCCTTTCGCGTTTCTGACTTATGCAGTTCCGACGTGGTTTTGGTCTCGACGGGCGGCCAAAGCAAACCTTTCGACGACCCACGAGGTCGACTCTGCAACCTGGATAAAGCTGACCCGACGCCTGGTGCGTTTCTTTCGGTGGTTCATGGTGGTTTGCGTCTCTTGGCTTTTTGTCGCGTCATTTCTTGCGGCGTACATTCCCCGCGCTAACCCGTACGACTACACCTACACGAAGCTTTTGAGTATCGCGTTGTTTTCAATTCTGGGCCTCTACATTGCTTGGGTTCCCGTTGCACTCATTAGGCTTCGGTGGTTGTTTCAAACCGAGGTTGGTCGCACTTACGACGGCGTAGCGAGAGTTCTCAAATTTGTCAGCTGGTCAACGCCTATCACGCTTGCAATAGCAGGCCTAATTCCAGGTTTGCTATTCAGCAGCCGGCTTGGAAATCTCAACGACCCGATTCTCAGCCCGCTACTCGCACTAGTGCTTCAGACTAACTATGTGGTGCTATTCGCAATATCGGCAGCCGCTTTTGTTGCTGTCAACACCGCTTATCGCCGACAAATCAGGTCAGCCAGCGAGCCTGCAACCGCCCGCCTCGCCTGACCCAAACTAAACTTGTCGCTATGACCAAGCCAAACCTGCTCAGCGGAATGCAGCCATCCGCCGGTTCTCTTCACCTCGGCAACTACCTCGGTGCGCTGGTGAACTGGACCAAGATGCAGGATGACTACAACGCCTACTACTGCGTCGTCGATCTGCACGCCATCACAGTGCCTCAAGAGCCAGCAGCGCTTCGTCAGAACACTCGAATCACGGCCGCGCAATACTTGGCCGCAGGCATCGATGAGAACAAGTCAGCCCTGTTCGTGCAGAGCCACGTTCCAGCGCACGCACAGCTAGCCTGGGTGCTCAACTGCATCACCGGCATGGGTGAAGCCGGCCGCATGACCCAGTTCAAAGACAAGACTCAAAAGGGCGGCAGCGAGAGCGCTTCGGTGGGGCTCTTCACCTACCCAATTCTTCAGGCAGCCGACATCCTCTTATATCAGCCAAAGGCGGTGCCGGTTGGTGAAGACCAGCGTCAGCACCTAGAGCTAACCCGCGACCTCGCGATGCGATTCAACAGCCGTTTTGGTGAAACTTTTGTGATTCCAGAGGCAGTCATTCTCAAAGAGACCGCCAAGATTTATGACCTGCAAAACCCTGAGGCCAAGATGTCGAAGTCGGCGGCTGACCCTAAGGGCCTAATCAACATCATGGATGATTCGGCCGCAGTCGTGAAAAAGATCAAGTCTGCCGTGACCGATACCGACGGAGTTATTCGCTTCGACCGCGAGACTAAGCCGGGCGTATCGAACCTGCTCGGCATTCACAGCGCCATCTCGGGTGAGAGCATTGCCTCGCTCGAGGCTCGCTTCGAGGGTGCCGGTTATGGCGCTCTTAAGGGTGAAGTGGCCGATGTTGTGGTTGGCGCAATCGAACCGATTCGTAACCGCACCGAAGACCTATTGAGTGACCCGGCCGAGCTTGACCGCTTGCTTGCCAAGGGTGCTGCCCGAGCATCCGAGCAGGCCGAGGCGACTCTCGCACTGGTTTATGACCGCATCGGGTTCGTCAAGGCCTAACCACCTCGCCCGCACGGGCCTGTTTCGCTAACAGCGCTGGGAATAACTTGCCCCTATATCGCTGTTTTCTGCCATGATAGACAAGCATTACAAGTTCTTCGGGGTCAGTGAAAATCTGAGCCGGCGGTTAAAGTCCGCGACCCGACTAGCTGCTCGAGAGAGCAACGGCAATCAAGGCAACTTGAGAACCGGGTTAGGCGGTTGAGCTGGTGAAATTCCAGCACCGACGGTTAAAGTCCGGATGGGAGAAGAACGAGGGTTTGGCGTTTCGCTTTTTTCGCGTTGTCGCTAGACCCTAGGCTTTGCGCTTTGCGCGGGCCTTCTCTCGCCAACCCCGAAGACGAATAAGTACTTCGAGAGGTTTGGCCCAATGAGTCACGAGACATACGAGAACGCGATGCGTCGCGCGCTCGAACTCGCGCTACTCGGCCCAGCCTGGGGCGTGAACCCGCAGGTGGGTTGCGTCATTCTTGATGCCGAAGGCCAGATCATCGCCGAAGGCTGGCACAAGGGTGCTGGCACCCCGCATGCCGAAGTGGATGCCCTGAGCAAGCTTGCCTCGGTGCCTGCAGGCGCAACCGCGGTGGTCACGCTCGAACCCTGCAACCACACCGGCCGCACCGGCCCTTGCGCACAGGCCCTGATTGCCGCTGGCGTTAGCCGCGTGGTCTATGCCGTTAGCGACCCGGGCGCAACCTCGGGTGGAGGCGCCCAAACCCTGCGCGACGCCAAAGTCGAAGTGGTGTTCGGCACGCTCGAGAGCGAAGCCCGCGAACAGAACCGAGTGTGGCTAACCGCCAATACTCGCCAAAGACCTTTTGTGACCCTCAAGTGGGCTTCGAGCCTCGACGGTCGCGCAGCCGCGAACGACGGCACCAGCAAGTGGATCAGCGGCCCAGAATCTCGCGCCGACAGCCACCTGCGCCGCAGCCACGTTGACGCAATCTTGGTCGGCACGGGCACCGTTCTGGCCGACGACCCCGAACTCACCGCGCGCAAACCTGACGGCACGCTATACGAACATCAGCCGCTTCGAGTCGTGATTGGCGAGAGCGAACTGCCCGCATCCGCCCGTGTTTTCAACTCGGATGCCGAGACCGTTCACCTGCGCACCCACTCGCTTCACGGCGTGCTCGCCGCACTCTGGCAAGAAGGCGTGAAGCACGTGTGGGTTGAAGGTGGACCAACCGTGGCATCGCACTTTGCTCGACTCGGGCTAGTTGACGAGTACCTGGTCTACCTGGCACCGACTTTGCTTGGCGGCGCACGTACCGCAATCGCCGACCTTGGCGTAACCACAATGGCCGAGGCAAAGTCGCTCGACTTCGTTGAAATCAAGCAACTCGGCGCAGACATTCTTATTCGCGCCACCGAGAGGGGCAACTAATGTTTACCGGAATCATCGAAGAACTCGGTCGCGTTGTGAGCATCGAAGACCAGCCAGATGCCAAGCGCATCACCATCGAAGGCCCGCTGGTTACCAGCGATGTGAACCGCGGCGACTCGATTGCGGTCAACGGCACCTGCCTAACGGCGGTTGAATTCGAACCCGGTCACTTCACCGCCGACGTCATGCACGAAACCCTCAGACTCACCAGCTTGGGCGCTGCCAAGGTTGGCGACGTGGTCAACCTAGAGCGCGCCATGAACGCAGCCACCCGCTTCGGCGGCCACGTGGTTCAAGGGCATGTTGATGGCCTCGGCCACATCGTGAGCCGTGAGCCGAGTGACAACTGGGAATGGGTTCGCGTGAGCATCCCAGCAGAACTAACCAAATACGTCGTGCTGAAAGGCTCGATCACTATCGACGGGGTTTCGCTAACCGTCAACGAAATCGAAGGCAACGTAGTCGGGCTAAGCCTGATTCCTGAAACTTTGCGACTGACAACCCTCGGTGCCAAAACCGTGGGCGACCCAGTCAACATCGAGGCCGACATCATGGCCAAACACATCGAGCGTCTGCTCGAAGCAAGGGGTACCTAATGGCACTATCGACCATTGAACAAGCCATCGAGGCACTAAAAGCCGGCAAGCCGATTCTGGTTGCCGACGACGAGAACCGCGAGAACGAGGGCGACGCGATCATTTCAGCAGAGCTCGTGACCGAAGAGTGGATGGCCTGGATCGTTCGCAACACCACCGGCTTTTTGTGTGTGCCGATGGAAGAGTCGCGCGCCAACGAGCTTGAACTGCCGCTCATGACCGTGCAGAACGAAGACCCGCACGTGACCAACTACACAGTGAGCGTGGATGCCGCGAACCGCTACGCAACCGGAGTCTCGGCCGCAGACCGCGCCAACACGGCCAACGTGCTCGCGAACCCACGTTCGACAGCTGCATCACTGATTCGCCCAGGTCACATGCTGCCGCTGCGCGCACACCCACTCGGCGTGCACGGCCGCCGCGGTCACACCGAGGCAACCGTTGACCTGCTCAAGCTAGCCGGACTATCACCGGTTGGTGTGATCGGCGAAATGGTTTCGAGTGACGGAACAATGATGCGCTTGCCCGAGTTGATTGAGGTAGGAAGAGCTGAAGGGTTACCTGTGATCACAATCGAACAACTAGTTGACTTCTTGGGTGAGAACGGCATTTTGCACGAGAACAACCCAAACAACCGCATCCGCTTTGAGGCTGAGGCTAATGTGCCAACCAGCCACGGTCAGTTCAGACTGCGCGGTTACTACGACATCAAAACCACCGCCGACCACGTTGCCATCATCTCGGGCAACCCAACGGGCGAAGACGTGCTCGTGCGCATGCACTCTGAGTGCATCACGGGCGAGGCTTTCGGTTCGCTCAAGTGTGAGTGTGGGCCGCAGCTCGACTTTGCACTCGACCAGATTGCCAACGACCCTCGCGGCGGCATCGTGATTTATCTTCGTGGTCAAGAAGGTCGCGGAATCGGTCTGCTCAACAAGCTCAAGGCCTATGCCCTTCAAGAGCAGGGTCTCGACACCGTTGAGGCAAACCTCGCCCTTGGCCTGCCGAGCGAGAACCGCGAATACGGTGCTGCTGTGGCCATTTTGCGCGACCTTGGCGTGAAGTCGGTTCGCCTGATGACCAACAACCCTGCCAAGAGCGGGTTCTTGAACGATGCGGGTATCACCGTGAACGACTATGTTCCCGTCATCGTTGGCCTAGCCGCTGAGAACGAGGGCTACCTCGACACGAAGCGCGAAAAGATGGGTCACATCATTCCAGAGATTGCGAAGAACTAATGAGCGGTGCGGGAGCCCCGAAGCTGAAGATTGATGCGAGCGGCCTAGCGGTGAGCGTCCTGGTGACCTCATGGCACACCAACATCACCGATGGCCTTCTGGCCGGTGCCGAAAAGGCGCTCAAGGATGCCGGCAATGACGTTTATTCGATCGTGCGAGTACCTGGCGCTTTCGAGCTGCCACTTGCCGCGCAGTATGCGATCGAAGAAGGTGCCGAGGTAGTTATTGCCCTAGGCGTCGTGATTCGTGGCGGAACCCCGCACTTTGAATACGTTTGCTCGGCAGTGACCGACGGGCTCACCCGCGTTCAGCTAGACACAGGTGTTCCGATTGGTTTTGGCGTGCTTACCGTAGACGACGAGCAGCAGGCACTTGACCGCGCCGGGCTGCCTGGCTCGAAAGAAGACAAGGGTGCCGAGGCCGTCGAGGCCGCTGTGCTCATGGCTAGACTGAAGCCGTAAGGCAAGCCGCCATTTCGGGGTTGCCATAAAAAAGGGAAAGGCGACTCATGGAAATCGCGGAAAAAATTCTTCTAGTACTTCACTTCGTCGGAATCGGTGCGCTACTCAGCGGCTTCTTCTACCAACTCAAGCAGTGGGGCGAGGGCATGAAAGTGAACGCCGGCATTCTGCACGGTGCATGGCTGATGCTTGCAACCGGTCTCGGCATGATCGGCATTCTTCAGATGCCAGGCAGCGACGAGCAGGTCAACAACCTGGTTCTAGTAGCCAAGAGCATCGTGATCACGGCAGTATTCTTCGTGGCCTACACCTACAACAAAAAAGAGAAGACCCCAACCTGGGTTGTGCCTTCGATTGCCGGTCTAACCACTTTGAACATCATCTTCGCCGTGGTGTGGGGAATCGTCGTTCACGCCTAAACACTCGTTCAACGAAAAAGACCCTCGACATTTAGTCGGGGGTCTTTTTCTTTGCCGCGCATCCACTTTCATTGGCGGATGCTGCGCTAACGACTATCGCAAGAACAAAGCCGTGAGGCGCTTGGTGGTAAAGATCAAACCAACCACAATCATCACGACGAAGTAGAGCACGTGGCCGAGAGTAGCGAGGCCGACTGCACCGGTCATGAGGCCGCGAACGAGTTCGATTGCCTGCCAGAGTGGTAGGGCTTGGATGATCCAAACCACTACGTCTGGGTATGCCTTGGTGATGTCGAAGAAAGTTCCTGAAAACAAGAACATCGGCAGCATCACAAAGTTGACCCAGTTCATCTGCTGAAAGCTCTTGAGATAAGAAGTGATGCCCATTCCCACCGATGCGAAGCCGAAGGCAATCAGCACAGCCGCCGGAATCGCCATCAGACCCCACCACGAGGTGACCAAACCGAGCGGCGTGACCACAATCATGAAGCCAATTGCATAGACCAAACCGCGAAGCAGCGCCCACCCGATTTCGCCGAGTGCGACATCTAGTGGGCCGAGCGAAGTCGACATCATGCTCTGATAGAGCTTGCCGAAGTGCATCTTGAAGTACACGTTCCAGGTGCTGTCATAGATGGCACCGTTCATGGCGCTGGTGGCGAGCAAGGCCGGCATGATGTACATGGCGTAGGCACTAGCCTCGCCCTCCATCAAACTGCCGATGCCGTAGCCAAACGAAAGCAGGTAAAGCACTGGCTCGAAGAAGCCCGAGATTACCGCAATAGCGTTTGAGGTTTTGAGTGCATAGAAGTTGCGCATCAAAACAGAACCTGAGCGGCCGGCGTAAATGCCCGCCGTTGCCTTGTTACTGCGGCGCTCTGCGATTGCAACCGCCGTGTCTACCGTGGCATTGATGATGCTCATTCTGACAACCTCTTGATGAATTGTGGATAAACCCAGGCGAAGCCGCCGATGGCCATCGCGATTAGAAAGGCAAAGTGCACAATCATGAGCCAGCCGTCAACCTGAGCCCCATAAGATAGCGCGCGACCGATGTCGGTTGAGTGCCAGAGCGGCGAAATCCAGCCGATCCACTGCAGGTAGATAGGGGTGTTTTCTAGCGGATAGAAGGTGCCCGAAAACATGAACATTGGTGCAATCACGAATCGACCGATGATGGCGAAGAACCCGTCGTC
The DNA here is from genome assembly GCA_039805305.1 of Actinomycetota bacterium. Taxonomy (GTDB): domain Bacteria; phylum Actinomycetota; class Actinomycetes; order Actinomycetales; family Microbacteriaceae; genus Rhodoluna. The sequence goes on along the minus strand of JBDLUM010000011.1, from coordinate 13,934 downwards.
GTCTTTGATCTTCACGGTCACCGCAAACATCACGGCAGCGAAGCCCAACGCCGCGAACGACGAAGAGAGCAGAAGAGGCAAGACCGCATCAAAGCTGATCGCCCCAAACATCAGCAAGATGGCCTCATAGATCAGCACGGTGGCAACCGCGCGAAGCATGGCGGCGACCATCATGCCGTTTACGATTTGCGGGCCGGTGACTCCGGTCGAATTGATGGCAAAAAAGGTTTTGTCCCAGACGAAACCCTCAATGGTCGGAAACGAGACTTCGTCCATGGCAGCCTGGATGGCTGCCGAGGCTAGCAAGGCTGGCGCGAGAAAAGTCAGGTAACTGACGCCGTCGACCGGCCCAGCGATAAGAGAGCCGATACCGACACCCACCGAGAACAGGTAGAGCACCGGGTTTCCGATTCCGAAAGCGATGATAGCTGTCCACCACTTGAACATGTTGCGCAGGCGAGCTTCGGCGACGTACCAAAAGCCCCACCGCTTGGGCACTGCCGGGTCGACCAGCGTGGCCGCCCCCTGCCAGGTTTCTTGCATGGTTGACATTATTCGACCAAGCTTCTGCCGGTAAGGCGCAAGAACACGTCTTCGAGGCTCGAGCGGCGAACCAGCGAGGTGACCGGCTTTAGGCCCTTCTTGACGATCTTCTCGAGCTCTTTCTCACCATTGGCCGAATACACGAGGATGCGGTCTGGCAGAATCTCGAGGCGTTCGCCGATGCCGGCGAGGTCTTTGGCAACCTGCTCGTTGTTTGCTGAACCAAAGCGAACCTCGAGAACCTCTTTGCTCGAGTATTTCTTGATTAGCTCGGCAGGGCTACCCTCGGCCATGATCTTGCCCTTGTCCATAACCACTAGGCGGTCGCAAAGTTGCTCTGCTTCATCCATGTAGTGGGTTGTAATCACCAGAGTGACGCCAACCTCTTTTAGGCGAAACAGGCGATCCCATAGAATGTGGCGGGCCTGCGGGTCTAGGCCGGTGGTCGGCTCGTCGAGCAGCAATATCTCTGGCTCGTTGATTAGGCCACGGGCAATGGTTAGACGGCGCTTCATACCGCCAGAGAGCTCGTCGGTTTTGTTGTTGCGCTTTTCTTGCAGCTGAGCGAAGTCGAGAAGTTCTTCGATCTTCTTCATGATGAAGCCACGCTTTAGGCCGAAGTAACGGCCGTAGACATAGAGGTTTTCCCAAACCTTGAGCTCGCGGTCGACCAAGTCTTGCTGAGGCACGACGCCAAGGTGGGCGCGAATCTCTGGGCCCTTCTTGTCAGGGTCTTTGCCCAGAATGACGAGGTCACCAGAGGTGCGCTGGCTAGTTGCAGCAATCATCTTCATGGTGGTTGATTTGCCGGCACCGTTTGGGCCGAGAATGCCGAATGATTCACCGCGCTTGACCTCGAAGTCAATGCCGTCGACAGCGACGAATTCTCCGTAAGTCTTGGTGAGTTTGCTTGCCACGATCATTGAGTCGCGCTCTGCTTGCTTAGCCAAAATGAAACCTGTTTCTTGTTCGAAAGCCATGTGTGACTTTGGGCCCTAATCAGGGCAGCCCTTCAGACTAGCGCAAAACCCCAGGCAACTTTGGGGTATTTTGGGTAACTTTTTTGGTGTTTGCGGGGTTCAGTTGCCGATATTCTTTACAGGTGACCAAGCCCGCCGCCAAGAACCTCGAAACCGCATCCGCGGCGAAGGTGCGCGCCGGCAACACCCGCATCACAGGCAAAGAGCAGTACTACACACCTGCTCCCCTGGCGGCAAAACTGGTCGGCGAAGTTGCGGCACTGGTTTTCGACTTCAAGACTCGAACCGTGATCGAACCGGCTGGCGGAACCGGGTCATTCGTTGAGGCGGCCGAGGCAGCTGGCGCGGCCCGAGTGCTGAGCGTAGACATTGAGCCAAAGCATGAGCGAGTGAACCTGGGCGACTTTCTCGAGGTCGAACTGCCCGCGCACAATGCCATCACAATCTCGAACCCTCCGTTTGGGCGAAACAACTCGCTGAGCATCCCCTTTTTCAATCGCGCTGCCGAGGTGAGCGAGTACATCGCATTCATCGTTCCGCGTTCATGGCGCAAGTGGTCGGTCATCAACCGCCTCGACCGCCGCTTTCATCTGGTGAGCGACCACGATCTCACACTCGACTACCTCGATGATGCCGGCGCTAGCCTAAGCAGCCGCAAGCTGCTGGCAACCTGTTTTCAGGTGTGGCAGAGGCGCGACGACCTGCGTGACCTCGTGAAAGTTACCGACAACGGATTCATTGCCAAATGTTCGCCAGCCGAGGCCGATGTTGCGCTGACGGTTTTTGGTTTCGGCTGCGGCACCGTGCGAACCGAGTTCGAACGCAAGCCAAATTCAACGCGGATGTTCTTAAAACTGGGTCACCCTCGCGCGCTCGAAGCTCTTCAGGCGGTTGACTTTTCGCGCTTCTACAAAAACACGGCCTACACCGAGGCGCTGGCTTTTGGTGAAATCAACTATCTGCTGAACGAATACCTAACCGGAGACCCGGGGCTACAAAGCTAGAAGTGACCCTTGGTTTGCTTGTAGAGCTCGCGAACCATTTCGAACTGGTCGTCGATGAGTTCTCGATATTCGACTTCGCGCTCTAAGAACAGTGCAGTTTGCGGCGGCGTCGGCTCAACGATTAGCTCGCCCTCTTTCGGCTTGAAGCGCCTTGCTTCGCTCTGGGCCCAACGTAGATCGCTCTTTGCCCCACTTAGGTAGCGCCGGTTGTCGTTGTAACCCGAGCTGATCTTCCATTCGTGGCGGCTGCGCAGCGACTTAGCGGCGCTGATGGCGCGCTCGTATTCGGGTTTGGTCCACTTGGTTTTGATCTTGAGACTCTTGATTTCTCGCTCAAGGGTGCGAATCTGCCAGTCGGTTTGGTTGATCACGCTTTTGTTTCGAGAAATCGCCCAGCGCTGCTGACTGGTTGGCTTGCCTTGCCAGTTTTCTGAATACCAGTGGGCAGCCGCGTCATAGTTCTTGTCGCTCTCAAACTGCTCGATGTAGAGCAACGTGATTTCGTAGCGAAGTTCGGCCTCGGCGGCGGCACGCAGGGCTTCGAGAACGTCTGGGTCGGGCATCCACGGGGTTGGTGTTGGTGTCGGAGTCGGGCTCTCGGTTGGCTCGATGGTCTCGTATGGCTTGGGCGAAGCGCTAGGGCCCCAGCTGTTCGACGCGGATGGTCGTGGGTAAGGGCTGCGAGACCAAGACGGGTTCGGGGTTGGCGAGATGCTAGGTTGCCAACTGCCGGTTGGGCTCGGGCTGGGGTTGGTCGATGGTGTTGGGGCTAGTGAAGATGCCGAAGGGTATGCGCTTGGTGAACCAGATGGCCACTCGCTCGACCCGGGGGTTGGTGAAACGCTCGGGGTTGTGGTGGTGAAAGGAATCGGCGTGAGCGACGGGTCTGGCACGTTGGCCAGCGCTGGAGTCACGGCAACACCGAGAGTAGCCGCTGCAATCAGCGACAAAACCACAGTTCTCAACTTCAACTCTTCACCCCCGTCTGTTGCGCATTTAGCAAAAAATCGTCTCGTGTGTAATTTATCGCTCGGTTATGACATTGAATAGTCATATGAGCATGCATTCGAGCCGTCCAAACGCGCGCGCGGCCAGAGAAGACAAAAAAGACTCCGGCCCGAAGGCTAAGTTTTCGCAATTGGTCCCTTATCTAAAAGAGCACCAGGGCGCCCTAATCGTCGCCATGATCTTGAGTCTGGTTGGTGCCGGCACCAGCCTCGCCCAGCCAATGGTGGTTGGCCAGGTGATCGACGCAGTTACCAACGGCGACGACCTCACCACCATCATCGTGCTACTTGTGGTGATCACCCTCGCCTCTGCCGTGACCAGCGGGTTCATGTATTACGTGCTCGCCAAGGCCGGCGAAGGTGTGGTCTTCTCGGCCCGCCGAAAGCTCACCCACCGTCTACTGCGCCTACCGGTTGTCGAATACGACACCCGCCGCACGGGTGACCTCGTTTCTCGCGTTGGCTCAGACACCACTCTGCTTCGAGCCGCCCTCACCCAGGGCCTCATCGACGCGGCAGGTGGCGCACTAATCTTCGTTGGTTCGGTTATCGCCATGGCGGTCATCGACCCGCTACTGCTCGGCCTAACCCTGCTCATGATTTCGGTCGCCGTTGCAAGCATCGGCTTCTCGGCCCGCCGCATTCGCAGCGCCACCACCAAGGCTCAGGCCCGCGTCGGCGACATGTCGGCATCGGTCGAGCGCGCGCTTGGTGCGGTTCGCACCATCCGTGCTGCCAGCGCTGAAGATCGTGAAACAGCGCAAATTACCCAGGATGCTTCGCAGGCCTACGACCAAGGCGTCAAGATTGCGCGCATCAACGCCGCCATCACACCGATTGGTGGCCTCGCCGCGAACGGTGCTTTCATGGTGGTTTTGGGCGTTGGCGGATTCCGCGTTGCCACCGGCGAAACCGATGTTGCGAGCCTGATTACCTTCATCTTGCTCATGTTCCTGATGATTCGCCCGGTTGGCCAGGCGTTCCAGGCCTATTCATCTGTGCAGAGCGCACTCGGTGCCTTGGCGCGCATCCAAGAAATTCTCGACCTACCGCTCGAGAACGCCGACGAGGCGAGTCACAAGCCGGTTCGCCGCAAAGGCAGCAACACCGTTGCGATCGAGTTCAAGAAGGTCAACTTCTCTTATGCACCGAGTGAGCCTGGCGCTATTGCCCCGGTTGTGCTCAACGGTGTTTCGTTCAAGATTGAGCGCGGGTCACGAGTGGCCATCGTTGGCCCGTCTGGCTCTGGCAAGTCGACCACGCTGTCGCTGATCGAGCGTTTCTATGAGCCGAGCTCGGGCGAGATTACCCTCGACGGTCAGCCGGTAACCAATATCAGTCGCCGCGAACTTCGTGCGCAGATTGGCTACGTCGAACAAGATGCTCCGGTGCTTGCAGGAAGCATCCGTGAGAATTTGCTCATCGGCAAGCCAGATGCAACCAACAAAGAGCTAAAGGCCGTGCTGGCCGCGGTGAACCTAACCGACGTGATCAAGCGCGACAAGCGAGGGCTCGACGCCGAAGTAGGCGAACAGGGCATCATGCTTTCGGGTGGTGAGCGTCAGCGTTTGGCGATTGCCCGTGCGTTGCTGGCTGCTCCGCCGATTCTGTTGCTAGACGAATCAACCTCGTCGCTCGATGGTTTGAACGAACAGCGCATGCGCGAGGCCATCGACGCAGTTGCTCAACACCGCACCATGATTGTGATCGCGCACCGTCTTTCGACCGTGGTCGACAGCGACCAAATCATTGTGATGCAGGGCGGCAAGGTCGTTGGCGTCGGCACTCACAAGCAGCTACTGAAATCAACGCCGCTCTACAAAGAGCTGGCCGCGACTCAGATGCTCGACTAGCCAGGCACTCTGAGCACCGCGACTTTGCGGCTCCATTCTCTGCCCCGCTGCAGAGACCAAGCTACGGCGTCTGGTATCCACAGGCAGGGTTCTTGTTTTGGCAAAAGGTGTTCGAACAATAAATCTGAACCTTCTGGCAACTCGCTAATGACAGCCGTCAAGTAACGGCGCTCGGCATGCACCAAAGATTCGTCAGCTTCGAAAACGATTTTCGTCACACCTAGTCTTATTAGTGCAGGGATCAACGATTCCAGACACTCATTGCGGGCATCCTTGTTCTTAGGTCGGCTTGATAACGCGTACAAGTTTTGGTGATTCAACACAGAGATCGCAGCAAGGATCTTGCGCCGTCGCTGGGGAGACTCATTTTTGAAGTGGATTCGTGTTTGAGCTGGTGCGAGTAGCGCACGCATTGCCTTACGAGTTTTGACAAGGTGAACCCCAGGGATAATCGTCGCAACCATCGTGTATTTCTTCTCTTTCGACTCATCGACAAAAGCCCACTGCGCTGACATTCTGTAAATCTTGCCACTTGAGCGAGGTTCAAGACATAACTATCAACATCCGCGAAGAATTGTTGAAGAAGTCACGAGGGCAGTTTTATGATGGGAGTGTGCAGAACATTAGTTTTGCAAAGTGAACTCGGCAGGCTTCCGGACGGTAGCTGGGCCGGGTTTCGCGTTTAATCGCAAACTTCGAGCACTAGGCTGAAGCCGAAACCTTTCGACGAAGAGAGACTAAAAAGTGCAGCCCACCGAACGCGCATTTGCCGAAGCACTAGACGCCGCCGACCCGCTGGCACACTATCGCGACCAGTTCGTCATAACCGACCCAGACCTCTGCTACCTCGACGGCAACTCGCTCGGTCGACTACCCAAGGCAACCGTCGAACGTGTGGCCAACTTTGTGACCAACGAGTGGGGTCGTGAACTGGTTGACGGATGGGCGCACTGGATCGACGAAGCAACCACCGCCGGTGACCTACTCGGTCGCGCGGTTCTGGGTGCGGCGGCTGGCCAAACCCTAGTTTGCGACACCACTTCGGTGAACTTCTATCAACTTTGCAGCGCTGCCATTCAGGCTCGTCCTGATCGCAAGACCGTAATCATCGATGCGGCAAACTTTCCGACCGATCGCTACATTTTGGCCGGCATCGCCGAAGCGCACGGTCTAAACCTGGTCACGCTAGACAACGACGGCAGTGGCGGGCCCGGCTCGGTTGCCATCGACTGCGAGAACGAGCTCATCACCGCTGAGGCACTTGCCCCGCACCTGAACGACGACGTTGCTCTGGTAACACTGCAAGCTATTCACTACCGTTCGGGTTCGAGACCAGACATCCGCGCTATCACTGACCTCTGTCGCGCAAACGGCACCCTTGTGGTCTGGGATGCCAGCCACGCAGCTGGTGCGATCGAACTCGACTTCGATGACAACGGCGTCGACCTCGCGGTTGGTTGCACCTATAAATACGGCAACGCCGGGCCAGGTTCGCCAGCTTGGCTCTATGTCGCAAAGCGTATGCAGGCCGAACTTCGAGTGCCAATTCAGGGATGGTTCGCTCAAGACAAGCAGTTCGAAATGGGGCCGTTCTTCGAGCCGAGCAACCAGATGCGACGTTTTCAAATCGCCAGCCCAAGCATCATCGGCATTCGGGGCGTGCAGGCCAGCTTCGAGATGATCGAGCAGGCGAGCATCCGTGCGATTTCTCACAAGGCTGCCGTTGGCACCGACATGATGGTCGCGTTGTTCGATGCTTGGCTAGCGCCACTCGGCTTCACCCTGCTGACACCGCGTGAGTCGAGTAAGCGTGGCGGTCACATCACCGTCGGCCACCCAGACGCCAAGGCAATCGCGGCTGGCATGCGCAAGTTGGCCAACGTTATTCCCGACTATCGCACGCCGAACTCGATTCGCCTGGCCATCGCCCCGCTGCCAACATCGTTCGTCGAAGTTTTCGACGGCATGGCACGAATGCGCGACCTGGTGGCTAGCGGCGACTACCTGAACATCGAAGACAACGGAAGCAGAGTCACATGAGCGGCAACGAAAACGGCCCGGCCAACCACGATAAGGCGCTCACCTACATTTCGTATTTGAAAGTGGATGAACTGCTCGAGTTGCAGCAACCGGTGTCTGACGGCCCCGAGCACGACGAGATGCTCTTTATTGTGATTCACCAAACCTACGAGTTGTGGTTCAAGCAGCTGCTGCATGAGGCCGCCGCGCTTCAGTCGGCCCTAACCGCTGGCGACACCCACCGCTCGCTCGGGTTGCTCGGTCGAATGCGCACCATCATGAAAACCTGCGTCGCCCAGATCGACATTCTTGAAACCATGACGCCACTGCAGTTCAACTCGTTCAGGGGTTTCTTGCAGTCATCCAGCGGTTTTCAGTCGGCTCAGTTTCGCGAGTTTGAGGCCGTTCTCGGTCGTCGCGACAAGGCTGGCGATGGGGCTCCGGTCGGCAGTGGCATGGGCATGGCCGAGCACCTAATCTATGGCTCGCCGGCTCGCTCTCGGGTTGAGGCAGCAATGAACCGCCCTTCACTCTGGGACAGCACTCTCGCCTACCTAGCCACTCGCACCGACAAGCTGCCAGCATCCGCTTTGAACAGGGATGTCACGACCGCCTGGTCGCCGAACGAAGAAGTTCAGGCGGTTCTACTCGACATTCATCGAACCGATGCCGACGCGGCGGCTGTGTGCGAACGCCTGGTTGACCTCGACGAGGGTTTGCAAGAGTGGCGTTACCGTCACGTCAAAATGGTTGAGCGCACCATCGGCCGCAAGGTCGGAACAGGTGGCTCGGCCGGAGTCGACTACCTAGCATCGACGCTTTTTCGCTCGGTGTTCCCCGACCTTTGGGCTATTCGCTCGAAGTTTTAGTTCTTTTCGCCTTGCAACCAGGTCGTGAAGTCTGGTCTCTCAGCTTCTACCCAAGCAGTTAGGTCAGGTTGGCCTGCTGCCACCCAAGCCTTTCGCTCGTTATAAGTCAGCGACATTTCTGCGATGCGCTCTGATCTGACGGCCACATCGGGATTGGCTGGCGCCTTAGAAGCATTTGCATAAACCACTGCTGGTTTTGCCGAAGCGTTGAGTTCAGAATTGGCCCTTACGATTGCCACAACTACGCCAATGAAAATCAAAATTGAGCCGACCGCAATAACTAGGGCTTTTGGAATAGGGTCTTGAACAAGCAATCCTAGAATCACAACGAAGTTCCCAATAAAAACCCATGTGACAATGCTGACGAGCAAAACAGCAACGCTTCTAGTGGCTGCTGTGGTTCTTTTTTGCTCGGCGAGCAGTTGCTCGAGAAGTGCGTCTGTCTTGTTTTCCATGATTTCCCCTTTTTATTGATTGCAGTCTAGAGCCGCCAGGCCGGCAGCTTCCACTTGAAGTAGATGGTGGCGAAGCGCACGAGAATGATCGTGGTCGCGGTGATGCCGATGGCTGCCACGGCGTCTAGCCCGAGCGCTTGCAATCCCCACAGCATCCACGCCCCAGCGAACGCTAGAACCGCATAAGGCTGGTGATCGTTGACCGCGCGGGGAATCTCATTGACCAGCACGTCGCGCAAGATGCCACCGAAGACGGTGGTGACCACGGCCATTAGTGCTGCGATGAACGGGCTAGCACCGGCATCCAAGGCCAACTGAGCACCGGATGTCGCGAACAAACCTAAGCCGACGGCGTCGGGCCACTCCATGGCGCGCGAGGTGAACTCGATGTGACGTGCGCGAAAGAACAGTGGTGCGAGCACGGCGAATGCGATGACGAGCCAGAGCAACTCTTGGTTTTCGACCCAGAAGAACGGGCGACGGTCGAGCAGAATGTCGCGCAGGGTTCCACCACCGAAAGCGGCGATGAAAGCGATGAGCACGACGCCGAAAATGTCGAACTTTTTGCGAGCTGCTTCGATGAGACCAGATGCCGCGAAGGCGAGAACGCCGATTACTTCGAACACGAGAAGTGCCGATGCCACCAACTCACCCTGCGCGATCGGATTCATCTCGATTAGCCCCGTGAAGCCGTATCGACCACGTTTTTCACCAACATGGCGCGGGTCATCGGGCCAACGCCACCTGGGTTTGGCGAGAAGTAGCCGGCGATCTCGGCAACCGCTGGGTCAACATCGCCAACCAGCTTCGCACCATCGGCAGACTCAACACGAGAGACGCCAACGTCAAGAACAGCGGCACCAGGCTTGATCCACTCCGGGCGAACAAAGTGAGGCACGCCAACTGCGGCAACCACGATGTCTGCGCGACGCACCGCAGCCTCAATGTCGAGCGATGCCGAGTGCAAAAGCGTGACGGTCGAGTCGATACCCTTGCGGGTCATCAGCAGGCCGAGCGGGCGACCAACGGTAACTCCGCGCCCGATAACGGCAACCTCGGCACCGCGAGTTGGCACGTCGTAGCGACGCAGCAGTTCGACGATTCCGGCGGGGGTGCAAGGCAGCGGTGAAGTGAGTTCGCCCGAAACCCCGAGCACCAGGCGGCCGAGGTTGGTTGGGTGCAGACCGTCGGCGTCTTTGGCCGGGTCAACCAGCTCGAGCATTTCGTTGGTGTCGATGCCAAACGGCAACGGCAGCTGCACGATGAAGCCGGTTACGTCGCTGGCCGCGTTCAAATCACGGATGGCCGCCCGAACATCAGCGGCAGACGCCGAAGCAGGCAAATCGATGCGCACGCTGTGCACACCAACCTCGGCGCAGTCGCGGTGTTTGCCGCCAACGTAGGTGTGTGAGCCTGGGTCGTCACCAACCAAGAGCGTTCCGAGGCCGGGAGTGATTCCTCGCTGCTTAAGTGCAATAACTCGCTCGGTGAGTTCTGCCTTGATGGCCTTGGCGGCCGCCAGACCGTCTAGCTTGACCGCAGTCATTCGACTACCAGTTCTCGAGGCCGTCGTAAAGCGGGTAGGCCTCGGTGAGTGAACGAACGCGAGCCTGAAGTGCAGGCACATCTGGGTTTGGCATCAAAACGTGAGCAATGATGTCGGCAACCTCGGTGAACTCGACCTCGCCAAAGCCACGGGTGGCTAGGGCTGGGGTTCCGATGCGAACACCCGAGGTGACCATTGGTGGTCGTGGGTCGTTCGGCACCGAGTTGCGGTTGACGGTGATGCCAACTTCGTGAAGCAGGTCTTCGGTCTCTTGGCCGTTAATCGGTGCGTTGCGCAGGTCGACGAGCACGAGGTGAACCTCGGTGCCTCCGGTTAGCACCTGAACACCGTTTGCCGCGACATCCGCCTGGGTCAAACGCTCGGCAATCAAGCGAGCGCCATCGAGGGTGCGCTGCTGACGCTCTTTGAACTCAGGCTGTGCTGCTGCCTTGAACGCGACTGCCTTGGCGGCAACCACGTGCATGAGCGGGCCGCCCTGCTGGCCAGGGAAAACCGATGAATCGATCTTCTTGGCATACTCTTCGCGGCAGAGAATCAGACCCGAACGTGGGCCAGCCAGAGTCTTGTGAACAGTGGTCGAAACGACGTCGGCGTAAGGAACCGGGCTTGGGTGCAGGCCAGCAGCGACGAGACCGGCAAAGTGAGCCATGTCGACCCAAAGCTTGGCTCCTACCTCGTCGGCAATCTTGCGGAACTCGGCAAAGTCGAGGTGACGGCTGTAGGCCGACCATCCGGCAATCAAAACGTGAGGCTTCACTTCGTGGGCACGCTGGCGCACGATGTCCATGTCGATCAAGAAGGTGTCTGGGTTCAGACCGTATGCGTGAGCCTCGTACATCTTGCCCGAGAAGTTCAGGCGCATGCCGTGGGTGAGGTGACCACCGTGGGCCAGTTCAAGACCGAGGATGCGGTCGCCAGGGTTTGCCAGCGCCATCAGTACAGCGGCGTTTGCGCTCGCACCCGAATGAGGTTGCACGTTTGCGTGCTCGGCACCGAACAGGGCCTTCGCGCGGTCGCGGGCTAGGTTTTCGGCAACGTCGACGGCCTCGCAACCACCGTAGTAGCGCTTGCCTGGGTAACCCTCGTCGTATTTGTTGGTGAGAACCGAACCCTGTGCCTCGAGAACACCGCGGCTGACAAAGTTTTCAGACGCGATCATCTCGAGGGTGTGACGCTGGCGGTCGAGTTCGGCGTCTAGAACGGCTGCGATCTCTGGGTCGGTTTCGCTCAACGGCTGGTTGAAAGTCGATGGCAGTTTTGACATTTCGGGGCTCCTAAGAGTGTTGCATTGCACGGCTTGGATGTTGGCCCAGGCGCACGACCAAAAATGCCTATCGCTCCCCGATGGATACCCATCTTTAGCGCCAGTTGCGATGACGTAATTCTAACCCCGAATAGACTTGACCCCATGACTTCTCAAGCAAAACACTGGGTGCTAACGCTGGTTTGTGACGACCAGCCCGGAATCGTGCACGCGGTGTCTGGCGCAGTGGTTTCCGCTGCCGGAAACATCACCGAATCGCAGCAGTTCTCTTCTGAAGACACCGGCCGTTTCTTCATTCGACTACAGATCGAATCGAGCGTTTCTCGCGAAGCCTTTGTTGCCGAACTGCAGCCGGTCATCGACCGCTACGGCATGACCTGGCACCTCGACGAGGTTGGCCGCAAGATTCGCACCCTGGTGCTGGTTTCGAAGTCTGCCCACTGCCTCAACGACATTCTCTTTCGCCAGCGAGCGAGCCAGCTTCCGGTTGAGATTCCTGCGGTTTTCGGCAACCACCCCGACCTAGCCGAGCTCGCCTCGTTCTATGACGTCAAGTTTGAAACTCACCCCATCACGGATGCTGGCAGCAAGGCCGCGTTCGAGCACATGTTGCGCGACTACATTCACGCCGCCGGCATCGAGCTAATCGTGCTCGCCCGCTTTATGCAGGTACTTTCGCCAGAATTCGTTGCCGAGTTCGAGGGTCGAATCATCAACATTCACCACTCGTTCTTACCTGGCTTCAAGGGTGCCAACCCTTACGCCCAAGCCCACGCGCGCGGTGTGAAGCTGATTGGTGCCACCGCCCACTTTGTCACCGCCGACCTCGACGAGGGCCCGATCATCGAGCAGAACGTGGTTCGCGTAACCCACAGCGACTCAAAGAAGCGCCTCGTTTCGATCGGTCAAGATGTTGAATCGAAGACGCTGGTTCAAGCCATGCGTTGGTTTGCCGAACACCGCGTTCTGCTCGACGGCGACCGCACGATTATCTTCGAGTAGCCTCAACCTTCTTTGAGGTAGCCAGCGAACGCCCAAGCATCAGGGCCGCCGAGGTGGCTGCGATAGCAGCCAACCCGACATCCGCGTTTTTGAACACTTTCGCAACCCCGAATGAGACAGCCCTCATCGAAGATGCTCCGCGAGTAGTGGTGCCGACTTTGGCGATTACTCGAGGGCGAGCCATGCCGCCGCCGGTTTGAGTGCTACCGCTGGCCGCATCGATAATCACTGAAGCCGAGTCGACACCGATGGTTGGGCCGAGGTTGCCGCTGGCGTCAGACACCGAGGCCAGCGGAATGCCGATGCGCAGAGTTCCAACCGAACATTCCGTAGTGCCAAAGCGATAGGTCAGCCCAGCGGTGAGTTCGGTGAGGGTGAACTGGCAACCGGTAGCAGTTCCACTGTGGGTGAAGGTGTCGAGGGTTAGACCCGAAACCGGCTCGCTGAAGGTGATCGTGAAACTCGGGCTAACCGATGCGCTGGCCCGGGCATCCGCGCTGATTGACACTCGAGGAAGCTGGTCGTCAACCTTGACCGTTGGCGAAGAAACATCGACCGTCGGCCCAGAGTTGCCGGCGGCGTCGGTGAGAGCGCCCGATTCGAGCACAACCTTGGCGTTGGCTCCCTCGGCGCAGTCGGTGACCCAAATCGAGTAGACATTGGCCACGTTGCTTACCTTGGTGATCACGCAACCCGAGCCGCTAACGCTGAAGGTTTGCGGGTCGTTGGTTAGGGCATCCACGCTTTCAGACAGCGCTAATTCGAAAACCAGCAGGTCGTTGCGCGAGCTGTTCGACTTGTTGAACGAGCTCACGCTGGGGCTCACCCGGTCGATCAAAACAGCTGATGATGCGAGCACGGATGCTGGCCCGAGGTTACCCGCGACATCTGCGCCGACCCCCGCCTTCACCGTGAGCACGGCGGTCGTGCTCGATGAGCAGCCGGTCACGTTCACCACGTAATTGACTCCTGAGCCGGTGAGTGTGCCGACGGTGCAGGATGCTCCTGAGACACTAAACGATGCGGCAGTCAAGCCGGTGACCGGTTCGTCAACACTCACCGCGAATGGCAAAACACTGAGGTTGGTCGGAGACGCCGCAGTAGCAATCGAGAAGATCGGCTTCTTGCGGTCGATGGTCAGCATGCCCGAGGTGGCCACTTGGGCGGGGCCGGTGGTTGCGCCAAAAACACCGTCGGCTGCGAGGTTCAGCAGCACTGTGCCGTCACTACAGTTTGAAACCGCCACCGTGTAACTCGAGTTTGCTCCGCTGATCGAGCTGACCAAGCATCCGCTAGCAGTGCCAGAAAAAGTGAAGTCTGTTGCTTCTAAACCTTGAACCGATTGGTTTAGGGTCAGGGCAAAGTTGGTGC
>JBDLUM010000010.1:0-3256 GCA_039805305.1 Actinomycetota bacterium | reverse complement strand
TGACCAATGGCGCTGGCGGCATCAAAGAAACCTGGAAGCCTGGCACCCCGGTGCTAATCAGCGACCACATCAACCTGACAGCAGACAGCCCACTCGAGGGTGCCAAGTTTGTTGACCTGACCGATCTATATTCGAGCCGCCTTCGCGCCATTGCTCGCACGGTCGACTCATCTCTCGACGAGGGCGTCTACTGCCAGTTCCGAGGCCCGCACTATGAAACCCCTGCCGAGGTTCAGATGGCGAAGCACATCGGCGGTCACATCGTTGGCATGTCAACCGCACTCGAGGCAATCGCCGCTCGCGAAGCAGGCATGGAGATCCTTGGCCTCTCACTTATTACCAACCTCGCCGCCGGCATTCAGAAGACTCCGTTGAGTCACGAAGAAGTCATCCAAGCAGGCAAGGATGCCGAAGTGCGCATCAGCGGTCTATTGGCGGAGATCGTTTCGAAGCTATGAGCCACAACCTAGCCGACCTGATTGCCGCAGCGAGTGCCTGGGCCGATCAGGACCCAGATCTCGACACGCGAGCAGAGCTCGAAGAACTAATCGACAAGCGCGATGTCGCCGGCTTAAGCTCACGTTTTGATGGTCGTCTAGAGTTCGGCACCGCTGGCTTGCGCGGTGAGTTGGGTGCGGGCTCCAACCGCATGAACCGAGTTCTGGTCGCCCAGGCCGCAGCTGGAATCGCGAAGTTTCTGCTGACCCAGCCAGAATTCAACTCGGATGTCGAGCCGCCGAGCGTGGTCATCGGTTTCGATGGGCGAATCAACAGCGCGGTTTTCGCACGGGACTCTGCGCAGATTTTGGCCGGCGCAGGCATCCGTGCTTTCTTGTTCGATGGGGTCGTTCCGACACCTGTGCTGGCTTTTGCCGGCAAGCACCTAAACACTTCTGCGGCCATCATGGTGACCGCGTCGCACAACCCACCCCGCGACAACGGTTACAAGGTTTATCTCGGCGGAAGCAACGGTGGCTCGCAAATCATTTCGCCAACCGACCAGATCATCGCCGGCCACATTGCCGAGGTCGCAAAGACTAAAACGTTCAACGAAATCAACAAGAGCGACAAATTCGAGATGGTTGGCGACGAACTTCGCCAGGCGTATGTTGCCGAAACTGCAGACCTAACCGGTGAAGTGATCGATGGAGACAAGGTTCGCATCGTCTATACAGCAATGCACGGCGTCGGCTGGAGCACGGTTGAGTCACTCTTTGCCTCGGTTGGCCTAGCCCAACTCGAAACCGTCACCGCCCAGTTGCTGCCAGACGGAAACTTCCCCACCGTGGCTTTCCCGAACCCAGAAGAACCTGGCGCGATGGACCTTGCCTTGGCCGTTGGGCGCGAGCGCCGCGCAGACCTCATCCTGGCAAACGACCCGGATGCCGACCGCCTGGCTGTTGCCCTTAAAGACCCGACTGCTTCAACCGGCTTCCGCCAGCTCACCGGCGACGAAGTCGGTCTCCTACTTGGCGATGAAATGGCCCGTCGCGCGGTCGCCGACCGCCGCAAAGGCAACCTAGCCTGCTCGATTGTGTCGAGTTCGGCCCTCAGCAAAGTGGCCGAGCACTATGGCTTTGGTTTCCGCGAAACTCTCACCGGATTCAAGTGGATTTCGAAGGTGCCTGACCTGATTTTCGGCTACGAAGAAGCCCTCGGCTACTGCGTGGACGCCGCTCACACCCCTGACAAGGATGGAATCTCGGCGGCTCTAATCATCGCCGACCTAGCCAACCGTTTGGCAAGCCAGGGCAAGACAATTTCAGACCGCTTGGATGACCTCGGCGCACTGTTTGGGCACTACGCAACCGGCCAGATTTCGATTCGCGTGACCGACCTGTCGGTGATTGCCAACCTTATGAAGAAGTTGCGCGAGGAAACCCCATCCTTGATCGATGGCACCAACGCGGAGTTCAGAGACCTAGCGCTTGGCGGCAATGGGCTGGCTCCGACCGATGGAGTGCGTTTCGACCTAGCAGATGGTCGCCGCGTGATTGTGCGCCCTTCGGGCACCGAGCCAAAGCTCAAGTGCTATTTGCAGGCTATTGGCTCAAACCAAGCTGAGGCGAAAGAGAAACTGGCTGCTCTTAGAGCAGCGATGCTGACAACTTTGCAGTGATCTCTTCGAGGTCAAAAAAGTGCTCAATCGGCACAATTTCAGAAGGCAAACCCTGCAACTGATCGACTAGGTCGGGGGTGGTCAAAATAATTTGGGCATCGCGTGATTCACGAGCGATTGCAACGCTGGTAGCGTCAACGGTCGCGTCAATCCCCAACTGACGCAACACCTTCTCGGCATTCATCTTTAGCAAAACAGACGTGCCGATACCCATCCCACACACGGCAATAATCTTCATACTTCTATTGTCACCCGCCGAATTAGAACAGCAAGCGAATCTGGTCGCTATCGACCGCATTTAACACAGTGTTCACAGAATTCGAGTCTCCAAGAAACGTAGCCAGCTCGGCCATGATGTCGATGTGCGAGTTGTGATCGATCGCGCAAAGCCCAATCACCAGGCGAACCGGGTCGTTTACCTCATTGCCGAAAATCACCGGTTCCGACAAAGTCACCAGGCTGAGGCCGATTTCCAAAACCGCCTCGGATGGACGGCCGTGTGCCAGAGCAATGCCCGGTGCGATAACGATGTAGGGGCCATTCTCGGCCACGGCATCCAGCATCGACACGGTGTATTCAGGGGTCGAGCGGCCGCTGGCCACCAGCAACTCCCCCGACATTTCGATCGCGTGCTCGCGGTCGAGGGCGATTGCGCCGACTCGGATTGAGTTTTCGGCGAATGCTTTAGCTAGCGCCGGGTAGTTACTCAACTGCTTCGGCGAAGCCATCCGAGATCATGTCCATGAGCTCTTCGCGCTGCTCAAGGTCCTGGAAGGCACCCTCCGCTGCGTTGAGCTGGAAGACCTCTAGGTCGGCTAGGTCGTAGTCGAAGGTCTCGACAAGAAGCTCAAGCTCGCGGGTCAGTGTGGTTCCAGACATCAGACGGTTATCGGTGTTGACGGTTACCTTGAAGCCAAGGTCGTAAAGGATGTCGATCGGGTGGTCTGACATGTTCTCGCCGAGAAGCGAAATAGCACCGGTCTGAAGGTTCGAAGAAGGTGAGGTTTCGAGAACGATTCCGCGGTCGTAAACCCAGCGAGCAACCTCACCGAGCTCAACGAAGTCTGCATCGCCTTCGCTGCGAGAAAGCAGGATGTCTTCGATGATTCTTACGCCGTGGCCAAGGCGAAGCGCGCG
>JBDLUM010000009.1:0-4578 GCA_039805305.1 Actinomycetota bacterium | reverse complement strand
AAGCAACGAGAGGCCGATGACCGCGGTCACGAAGTCGATGAACAAAATGCCAACTAGCGACATGTTTGCGTAGATCGCGGCTGCGGCTAGTGGCGCGATCAGGGTGAGTGAAGATTGCACGCTGCTGTTGATTCCGTTCACTCGCATCAGCTTGTCGGTCGGCACGATCTGAGGCAGCAGCGCCGAGATGGCTGGCATCTGAACACCGGCACCAACCGAGCGAACCGCCATGACCAAGAAAATCAGCCAGAGGTCATTCACGCCCGAGAGCATCAAAAAGGCTAACCCTAGGGTCGCGAGCGCGATGGCCGAGTCCGAGATGATGATCATCATTTTGCGATTGACGCGGTCGGCCCAGACGCCTGCGAAGACCGAGACGATTGCCTGAGGCAAGAATCCGAAAACTGCCGCCAGGGCCAAAATCAGTCCCGACTTGGTGGTGAGGGTGAGGTGCCACATGATGGCGTACTGAACTAGAGCCGAACCGAGGGTCGTAATGGTCTGGCCGACCAGAAACACGGATACGCGCTTTTTCCACCCCGCAAATGCAGAGTCTTCAACCGACGGGTCTGATGTTTGCGAAGCCATGGTGTCCTAAATGATGAGAATGAAAAACCCCAGCCGTGGAGGGCTGGGGTTTCGTGGCTAGTGAGGGATTCGAACCCCCGAAGGCTGAGCCGGCTGATTTACAGTCAGATCCCTTTGGCCGCTTGGGTAACTAGCCGTGCCGCAAACTTTTGCAAGCTTTAGCGAACTAGTAAAGGATACAAGAACTTGTGGCTGAGCGCTAACCGGCGGTTGTGAGCATCCGCTTCTGCAAGTAGATTTGTAAAAACTGAAACGTTCGAGAAATTTACAGGTTTTTTACATGGTCGGCATTGAAGAAGTTGCAGCCCTCGCCGGGGTCTCTACGGCCACCGTCTCTCGCGCGCTTCGCGGCAAAGATCATGTGAGCGCAAAGGCTCAGAAAAAGGTCGAGGATGCTGCCAGTGAGCTCGGCTATGTTGCATCTTCATCGGCCGCAACCCTGGCTACCGGCCGCACCCAAAACATCGGCGTGGTGCTGCCATACATCGACCGCTGGTTCTTCTCGGTGATTCTTGAGGCTATCGAAACCGAACTCATCGACCATGGCTACGACCTCACTCTTTATAACCTCAGCGGTGGCGAGAAGCAGCGCAAAAAGATTTTCGACGAACTGCTGCTGCGCAAACGTGTTGACGGCGTGCTCGCGATTGCCGTGAACCCAACCGAGGCAGAGCTCGCGAACCTCAACCGCATGCACAAGCCAATCGTGGGCATCGGCGGCCCGGTCAAGGGCGCGCGTTCAATCACCATGGATGACGTTGCCGCTGGCAAGCTCGCCACCGAGCACCTGCTGTCACTCGGCCACACCCGCATCGGAATGATCGGTGGTCTGCCGAATGCCGACGAAGAGTTCGGTCAGCCGGGTCTTCGCTACTACGGCTATGCCGAGGCAATGAAAGAAGCGGGACTCACAATCAACGAAGACTGGGTTGCCGAGTGCGACTTCACGATTCCTGGCGCATACGTTGTTGCCAAGCAGCTGTTCACCGACCTTCGCAACGCACCAAGTGCCGTGTTCTGTGCATCCGATGAAATGGCCTTCGGTGCCATCATGGCAGCCAAAGACCTTGGGCTCGAGGTGCCAAAAGACCTGTCGGTAGTCGGCATCGACGATCACAACCTGAGCGAGTTCTATGGGCTGAGCACCATCGCTCAAAAGCCGGCCGAGCAAGGTCGCGCTGCGGTAGACACGCTGCTACAGATTCTCGCTCTGCCAAACGCCGAAGACCACGACAACGTCGAAGAGAAAAAAGAATGGCCGGTGAAGTTGGTGGTTCGAGCCAGCACCGCCAAGTATGCCAAGCGGTAAACTTTGACTCATGGCTGATTCCTCATTTGACATCGTTTCTAAGGTCGACAAGATGGAGGCCGACAACGCCCTCCACCAAGCACAAAAAGAGATCGAGCAGCGCTACGACTTCAAGGGCGTAGGCGCCGAGATCGACTGGTCTGGCGAAAAGCTACTCATGAAGGCCAGCAGCGAAGAGCGCGTGAAGGCTGTTCTAGACGTGTTTCAGTCGAAGCTGGTCAAGCGTGGCATTTCACTAAAGAGCTTGGATGCTGGCGCTCCGTTTGCCTCAGGCAAGGAATACCGCATCGAGGCAAGCTTGAAAAACGGTATCGACCAAGAAAACGCTAAGAAGATCAACAAGATCATTCGCGACGAAGGCCCAAAGAGCATCAAGTCTCAGATTCAGGGTGACGAGCTTCGCGTTAGCAGCAAGAGCCGCGACGACCTGCAAGACGTTATCGCCCTGCTCAAGTCGAGCGACCTACCAATCGACGTTCAGTTCACTAACTACCGCTAGTCGCTTTTCGGCGAACGGGTTTTGGCTCGACCGAACCTAAACGTCGATGGTTGAAATCGGCCCGGTTGGCGGGTAGGCCTTGGCGTTATCGGCTCTAAGCTGCTTCGACTTTTTCACCACAACTCCGGCGATTATTCCGGCCGCCAAGAATGACACGAGCGGAAACACGAAAGCCTCAACAATGCCGGGCCCTTCGGCAATGGCACCCATGATCACCTTGGCCAACATCATCATTAGTGCGTTAGCCAGGCTCATGCGCGAGAGTGCCTGCGCGGTCGAGAGCCCGCGAATGTCGCCTGCAGCGCTATAGAACGACGGCACCATCGATGCGATGCCGAGACCAGCCAACGCGAAGAAAACCACCTGAACGGTGAGGGCCGCGTCGACGCGGTCGGCGAGAGTCGAGACATCCCCGTTTGCAACGATTGCCGCCGGCCAGAACACGCCGATCGACATCATCACCGAACCCAAAATGCCGCCCCACTGCGACATAGCGCTGAAGTGGATGCGCTTGGTGATGTGCACCACCGAGAAACGGCCCACGATCATGGCCGCCACGAACACCGTGTATGGCAGAGCGCCGCGACCGGCTTCGAGTTGCAGCACGTCGCGGCTGAAAACCGCGCTCCACTCCATCATCACGAGCTCTGGCCACATGCCCGCCCAAAGCCCAAGCGCTAAGAACCACAGGTAGCCAGGGGTGGCCAGCCATGAAACCTTCTTGTCGCCAGCCTTCGGCTTCTCAGCCTCGTGACCGTCTTCACTCGGCGAGAGCAAGTAGTTGCCCGAAAGTTGGAAGGCGATGAAAACCAGAATCGGAACGATGACTAGGTGAAGCCAAAGCGGCAAGAAGGTGGCGAGAATGCCGCTGACCGCAGCCGAGCTAGCCGCACCGATCGACCACGAACCGTGAAACGAGCCGAGCAGCACCTTGCCGAGCTTCTTCTGAAACATGACGGCCTGGGCGTTGAGCGCAATGTTGAACGTGCTGAACGAGAACGACTGAACTGTGTAGGCGATGAAGAACAGCACCGGGTCGGTGATCCAGGCGAGCGACATGAGCACCAACGTGATTGCGATGGCCGAAACCTTGATGACCGGGCTGGTGCCGAAACGGTTGACCAGCTTGTTGGTGAACACCAGCGGTAGCAGCGAGCCAAGACCGGCGAAACCGATGATGGCACCCCACTGCGCAAAGTTCACGCCGATCTGGTCGATTAGCTCGGGGATGCGCGGCAGGGTGGTAATCGCAGCAAACCCCTGCGTGAAGAAGATCACGAAGAGTGCGAACTTCGCGCTCTTCAATCGCTTCGGGTCTAGACGGTTTGGCAAGGGGCTAGTTCTTGGTCACTTCGATCAGCAGCGCTTGCTCGGGGCGAAGTGCCGGGGCACGGAGTCCGAGGCGAGCAAGTAGTGCACCCGAAACATTGACTCCGTCGAACCACTTTGGCGGCGCGATTTGCGTGTACTCGGGGGCTCCGGCTGGCTCGACTACCTTGACGAAATAGGTTGCGTCAGCATCCAAGCCGGTTAGTCGAATGTTCGCTGGGCGGCTGAACTGCGACTGGCGCAGGGCAACGTGCGAGAACAGAGCCTGCGAACCGTCGGCGGCAATCACGCCGTGAGTCCACGAGTTGGCCTCGGTCTGGTCGACGCGAACCACGCGGCCAGAGTGCAGCATGTCGCGCTTCGACTTGTAATAGGCGATCCAGCCGGCGAGCTGAGCCTTCTGGTCGGCAGTTGCTTCGGTGAGATCCCATTCGAGACCGGCGTGACCCCAGAGTGCGGTTGCCCCGCGGAACGAAACCGAGTGGGTGCGTGCCGTGGAATGAGCCTTGGTTGGGCCGATGTGAGTGCCGAGCATCTCGGGTGGAATCACAATCGAGGTGAAGCGCTGAATCGACTGGCGCTCGAGGGCATCGTTGTTGTCGCTGGTCCAGAAACGGTCGGCGTGGTTGATCATCTCGAGGTCGATGCGGCCACCGCCCGATGCGCATGATTCGATTTCGAGACCCGGATGCGCTGCCTTGAGTTCATCAAACATGCGGTAAATCGCCTCGGTCTGCTTGCGAACGGTTGGGCGACCCAGGTGTGCGGCCTCGGTGAGCACGCGGTTGTGATCCCACTTGATGTAGGCGATGTTGTATTCGCTCAAGATGGCGTTGACCTGGTTGAACACGTG
>JBDLUM010000008.1:0-3108 GCA_039805305.1 Actinomycetota bacterium | reverse complement strand
CGTCACATCAGAGTAAAGTTGACATCAATCAACTGTTTTGGAGCAGCAACGTGACTCGTGAATACAAAATCGCAGTAATCGGTGGCGACGGCATTGGCCCTGAGGTTACCAACATTGCCCTCGAGGCCATCAACCGAGTCACTGCTGGTTCCGGTGTGACCTTCAAGACCACCGAGTTTGACCTTGGCGCTCGCCGCTATCACGCGACCGGCGAGACTCTGACCGATGCTGACATGGCTTCGCTCAAAGAGCACGACGCGATTCTTCTCGGCGCTATCGGCGACCCACAGGTTCCATCTGGCGTCCTTGAGCGCCAACTGCTTTTGAAGCTTCGTTTCTCATTCGATCACTACGTAAATCTCCGCCCAACCAAGCTTTACCCAGGCGTAATCAGCCCTCTAGCTGACCCGGGCAAGGTCGACTTTGTTGTGGTTCGTGAAGGCACCGAAGGCCCATACGTGGGTAATGGCGGAGCCATCCGTGTTGGCACACCTAACGAAGTCGCCAACGAGGTTTCGGTGAACACCGCATTCGGTGTCGAGCGTCTGGTTCGCTACGCATTCGAGCTTGCCTCAACACGTGACCGCAAGAAGGTCACCCTCGTTCACAAGCACAACGTTTTGGTTCACGCTGGTTGGCTATGGCAGCGCACTGTGAACAAGGTGGCCGAGGAGTTCCCTGGCATCACCCACGACTATCTGCACATTGACGCGGCGACCATCTTCATGGTGACCGACCCTGAGCGCTTCGACGTAATCGTGACTGACAATCTTTTCGGTGACATCATCACCGACCTGGCTGCTGCGATCGGCGGCGGCATCGGCCTAGGTGCATCGGGCAACATCAACCCAGATGGCACCTTCCCAAGCATGTTCGAGCCGGTTCACGGTTCGGCACCAGACATCGCAGGCAAGAACATTGCCGACCCAACCGCAGCAATCCTGTCTGCGGCCCTTCTGCTCAGCCACCTAAACAACCCGGTTGCAGCAAAGCGCATCGAATCTGCAGTGGCAGCCGACCTCGCGACCCGAGGCGACAAGAAGCGTTCAACCACCGAGGTTGCCGAGGCAATCTACGCACTTCTCTAAACACTTTTCAATCCTTAGGTTTCAAGAAAGAAGCAGATCATGGCCGATCTCAAGTTTGAAGTAACCCGCAACTCCAACCCAAAGCCTGACGCCGAGCGCGAAGAGCTGCTCAAGGCGCCGGTATTCGGTGCGAACCTAACCGACCACCAGGTCGTAGTGGTTTGGGAGAAGGACAAGGGCTGGCACAGCGCCCAGGTAATCCCGTATGGCCCGATCATGATGGACCCATCGGCTGCGGTATTGCACTACGGGCAGGAAATCTTCGAGGGCATCAAGGCCTACCGTCACGCAGACGGTTCTATCTGGACCTTCCGCCCAGAAGCAAACGCAAAGCGCCTTCAGCTTTCAGCACGCCGCATGGCCCTGCCAGAACTTCCAACCGAAATCTTCGTCGAGTCGCTAAAGCAGCTCATTGCCGTGGACGGCGCATGGGTTCCGGAGCCGGTCAACGAGAAGACTCTTTACATTCGCCCGTTCGAAATCGCTGCCGAGAACTTCCTCGGCGTGCGTGCTGCTCAGCGTGCCGAATACCGCGTGATCGCATCGCCGGTTGGCCCTTACTTCACCGGTGGCTTGAAGCCGGTTTCAATCTGGATTGCCCTTGACTCATCACGCGCCGGCAAGCACGGCACCGGTGAGGCTAAGACCGGCGGAAACTACGCCGCTTCGCTTTTGGCTCAGAACGAGGGCTACGAAAACGGCTGCTCACAGGTAATGTTCCTAGACGCCGAAAGCGGCACCTACATCGAAGAGCTCGGTGGCATGAACCTATTCTTCGTCTACAAGGATGGCCACGTTGCCACCCCTTCACTAGACGGAACCATTCTCCGCGGAATCACCCGCGACTCAGTCGTCACCCTGATCAAGGACCGCGGTCTCAAGCTTGAAGAGCGAAAGATCACTTTGGCCGAGGTCCGCGATGGCATCAACTCAGGCGAAATAGTTGAAGTATTCGCGTGTGGAACTGCAGCGGTTATCACTCCGATTGGCCAGTTCAAGAGCCGCGAAGAAACCATCGGTTCGGCCGAAGCTGAGCCTGGTGCGCTAACCGCAAGCCTTCGTGAAGAGCTAACCGGCATCCAGTATGGCAAGGTCGCAGACCGCCACAACTGGCTCGTCAAGCTCAGCGACTAATGCGCATCGCCCGCTTCAGCCTGAATGGTGAGCCGAAATTTGGCATTGTCGATGGCCCAGAGCTCGTTGTCCTAAACGGCCATCCGCTGGTTGCCGGCTATGACACCACAGGCGAACGCGTGCCGATCAAAGAGGTGAAGCTGCTTGCGCCTACCATTCCATCCAAGGTGGTTTGTGTTGGTTTGAACTATGCCGACCACGTTGCTGAAATCAAGGATGCGTCTGCCGCTGCAGAACCGACCTTATTTCTCAAGCCTTCGAGCTCAATCGTCGGCCCTGGTGACGCGATCGTCTTGCCGGCTCAGAGTGAAAAGGTAGACCTCGAGGTTGAACTAACCATCGTTATGGGCCAGATCGCCAAGAACGTGAGCGAGAAGGACGCCCTCAACTATGTTTGGGGTTTCACTGTCGCCAACGACGTCACCGCCCGCGACCTTCAGCATTCAGATCAACAGTGGGCACGCTCGAAGTCTTTCGACAGCTTCTGCCCGATTGGCCCGTGGATTGAGACCGAGTTCGTGCCGGATGGTCAAGAGCTGAGTTCGAGAATCAACGGTGAAACCAAACAGTCATCGACCATCGACCACATGCTGCACAACGTTCCGAAGTTGATTTCATACATTTCGCACAACATGAGTTTGCTGCCTGGCGATGTGATTTTGACCGGCACCCCGGCCGGTATCACCCAGATCGTCTCGGGTGACATCGTCGAGTGCGAGATTGAGGGCATCGGCACCTTGGTCAACCCGGTTATCTAGGAAAGCACCAAGGCCGGTCGTTTAGACTTGAAGGCATTATGTCTTCGCTAATCACAGCACCTTTTTCAACCGCCACCGGAGCCGACGTCAAGGTACGTTTTTGCCCTTCACCGACCGGTTTGCCGCAC
>JBDLUM010000007.1:0-4989 GCA_039805305.1 Actinomycetota bacterium | reverse complement strand
CGATTCGCCCGAAGCCTTGGGTGGTCAACAATGAGATTCAGATTCGCCAGGTAACCACCATCGGTGCAACCTTCGACCACCGCGTGGTTGATGGCGACGTTGCATCGCGCTTCGTGCAAGATGTGGCTTCGGTTATCGAAGAGCCTGCACTGCTGCTCGATTAGGAACATTTACCGAGCTTTTCCCCGTCAAGCCAATAGGCTCATCGAGGCGCGTCTGTTTGCGCCATTTTTCTAGAAGGGGAAATTTCATGCAAAAAACTCTCGAGCGCTTTTCTGCGCTCTCATTAGGCCTAGCAGGCTTTCTTGCTTTACTCAGCACACTGACCACGGCAGATGTGATCACCCGCATTTATTCAGATATGTTTTATGAACCAGCAAGAGGATTCAGCGAATTCGCAAACGTTCTAATTGCACCATTGGTTGCTGTTGTTGCAGCCGTGATGGTTCTTATCTCTAAGCCGAAGTTTGTCACTTCACGCAAATCAGCTCTGTTGATCGGCGCAGCAAGCTTGTCTGCAGTTACCTGGGTTTTAGCTGACTACATCTGGAGTGATTACAACAATCGCCTAGCTGCAACTGGTCTTTTAGAAACTAGCCGCTTTTTTCTAGTCATCGCCTTATTGCTTATCACTATCAATGTCTTGACCTCATTGGTAGCTGGCGCCTCGAAAGAAAACCTACTAAAAATGAAAAAACCGCAGGCTGCTGCTCTATTGATCTTGGGCTACGGTCTTCTGAACCTAGCCCTATTCACTGACAGCGATTTCTCGTCGTCATTTTCTCAATTTTTGAGCGGGGGAGTAACTGACTTCGACTCCTTTATTGTTTTGGCCAAGTACCTACTGATGCCGCTAATTGCACTTGCTGTAGCCGTATTCGCCTTCTTGCCAAAACTAAAAGGCGTGTTCGCGAACATTGAAATCTTCCTGGGCGTCGTTTCGATGCTTGCAATTGCAGCTGTCGTTAGCGTGGCATACCGTCAAGCCAACTCAACTTTCGACTCATATTTCTGGGGTTACCTATTTGGAGCTCCGGGCGAACCGCTGACTCTCTTTTCAGGAGTGAAGCTAACGTTGCTTCTTGCAATCACGGCTTTTGTGCTTTCTCTCTTTACATTCCTGGAGAGGTTCGGAGTCAAGGTTTCATTCCAGAAACTCTTCCAGAGCAAGTTCATGCTTTCTCTCGTTGCGTTCTTGAAGACAGTTCTCGACTCTTCGCTCGAGAAGTTCATTTCTCGCAAGGTTTCTGGCGTTCTTTACATCATCACCGCGTGGTTGTTCATTGCAGGTGCAGTGGTGTTTGAGGTCTGGGCATTCATCGAAGCGGTTCGAGGAGACATGCTTGCATTGGCAATGTTCTTGGTAGCCCCAGCTTTCGCGCTGCTAACGCTCATCATCGTGCGCATGGCTTTCGAAGCCGGCATCGCGTTGATCGTGATCGCAGAGAACACCAAGAAGTAACACCTAGCTCTAAGAGAAGTGGCGGTCTGCGAAAGTTGGCCGCCATTTTTCGCACCTGGCGCATTCGCCGCCTAATCTTATTGACAATCATTATCAACAAGACTTAAAGTTGAGATATGAAGAGTTCAAAATTCGCTAAGACTGCCGCGGGCATCCTCGCTCTCGCACTTGCCGCAGTGACCCTAACCGGATGCACCGACCAAAGCCGTTGGAGCAAGGGCAACGGCCCGATCAAGATCGTGGCCAGCACCAATGTTTGGGGCGACATCGCCCACCAAATCTCTGGCGACCGCGCCACCGTGACCGCGCTGATCGACAACGTGAACCAAGACCCACACTCGTTCGAGGCCAGCGCACGCGACCAGCTTGCCGTGCAAGAAGCCGACATCGTGATCATGAACGGCGGTGGCTACGACGATTTCGTCGAGACCCTGGTTGCGGCCGACGACACCCCAGCCATCTTGATCAACGCCTACAACGCCTCGGGTGATGACGACACCCGCAACGAACACATTTGGTATAGCGCGAGCCAGGTTAAAGACGTGGGCAACGTGATTTTCTCTGCGCTCGAAACGCTAGATGCCGAGCACCTTGACGATTACAACGTCAACCTGACCGACTTCGAGGCGAAGATCACCCTGATTGAAATTCGAAACGGCGAGATTGCCAGCGCATTTGGTGGCGCAAAGGTGTTTGCCACCGAACCTCTTATTTACTACCTGCTTCAAGACACCGGCATGATCGACATCACACCAGCTGAATTCGCCGAGGCAATTGAAGAAGAGCGCGATGTTCCCCCGGCCGTGATGCTCGAAGCCAAAGAGGCGGCCGCGCAGGCCAAGTTCATCGCCGTGAACTCGAGCACCAGCACCGCCCAAATCGAACAGGTGCTGAGTGACGCCTCTGCGACCGCTGCTTTCGGTTTCGGTGAGCTTTTGCCTCAAGACCCAGACACCGGTGAGTATTACGGTGACTACTTTCAGATGATGGCCTCGGCGCTCGACATGATCGTCGAAGGGGCACGCCCGTAGTGGCGAACGACGCGAGCCGTCTAAGGTTGCCCGCCGGGCAGCCTGTGTTGAGCATCCAAGCAGCCACATTCGGTTATGACGAACGGCCACTTTGGAGCAACCTCAACCTCGACGTCGCGCAGGGCGAATTCATCGCCATCATCGGTTCGAACGGCTCGGGCAAAACCAGCCTGCTGCGTGCGATATTGGGCCAAGAACAACTCACCTCGGGCCAAATTCTGCTGGCCGGCAAACCTGTTCACCACGGGTCTCGCCGCATCGGCTACATTCCTCAGGCCAGAAACGTGGATGCTCACACTCCGCTTCTCGCCCGCGACCTGCTCACCATGGGGCTCGCAGGCCACCGCTACGGATTGCCGTTCACCTCGCGACAAGACCGTGCGCGCGTCGAGCACATTCTTGGCTGTATTGACGGGCACGAGCTAGCCAAGCTTCCGGTAGGTCAGCTAAGTGGCGGGCAACTTCAGCGTTTTCGTGTTGGCCAAGCCGTCATCGACGAGCCCGACCTGATTCTCGCCGACGAGCCGCTCAGCGCACTCGACCTAGCTCAGCAGCGCACGCTCGCCGACCTGATCGACCAAGAGCGCAAAGACCACTCGGCCGCGGTGCTGTTCGTTACGCACGACGTGAACCCAGTGCTCGGCATGGTCGACCGCGTTCTCTACCTAGCCAACGGTTCGTTCAAGATCGGCACGCCAGATGAGGTGTTGCGCAGCGAGGTGCTGAGCGAGCTCTATGGAACACCGGTTGATGTGGTTCGCAACCAGGGTCGCGTTGTGGTGCTCGGTGCGCACGGTGCCGACCACGAACACCACGCCCACGAGGAGTGGCACTGATGATTTTCGATTTCAGCGATTACGGGCAACTTTTGCCACTGGTGAGCAACTCGCTCATCGCTGCCGCTCTGCTCGGCCTCATGGGTGGGCTCGTCGGCGTCTTTGTAATGAACCGCGATTCGTCGTTTGCCGTTCACGGCATCAGCGAGCTGTCGTTCGCCGGTGCTGCGATTGCGCTTTTGATTGGCGTGGATGTTGTGCTCGGGTCAATCTTCGGTTCACTCATTGCGGCTGCACTCATCGGTGTCTTGGGTGCCAGAGCCAAAGACCGAAACTCGATCATTGCCGTGCTCATGCCGTTCGGGTTAGGTCTAGGAATTCTCGCCCTGTCGCTCTATGAGGGTCGAGCGTCGAACAAGTTCGGCTTGCTCACCGGTCAGATCATCGCAGTTGACCAACCAGCTCTGGTCTGGCTTGCCGGCATCTCGATTTTTGTGATTCTGGTTCTTGCGCTCATTTGGCGGCCGCTTCAGTTTGCGAGCCTCGACCCCGATGTCGCCCGCGCTCGCGGTGTGGCCACCGGCCCGCTTGGCTTCGCGTTTCTGATTCTGCTCGGCCTCGCGGTTGCCGCCAGCGTGCAGGTGGTTGGCGCACTGCTGGTGCTTAGCTTGCTGGTTACCCCGGCCGCCGCCGCCTTGCGCGTAACCTCTTCGCCAAAACTCGCCCCCGTGCTCAGCGTTGCTTTCGCCCTAACGTCGGCGGTAGGCGGAATCCTTCTCGCCATCGGTGGTGGCCTGCCGGTCAGCCCATACATCACCACGGTTTCGTTCCTGATTTACCTCGTGTGCCGAGGCATTGCGATGGCGAAAAACAGTGCTGCCCGCGCATCCGTGTCGAAAGCGGTGGCCCAATGAGCGTCGCCAAACGCAACACCTGGCAAAAAGACGCCGTGAAGCATGCGCTCGGTGAGTCGAAGGGTTTCGTCAGTGCTCAAGATTTGCACCAGGTGCTGCGCGCTCACGGTTCGACCATCGGCCTGGCTACCGTTTATCGTGCGCTCTCCGACCTGGCCAACGCCGGTGACGCCGATTCGCTGCAATCACCCGATGGCCAACTGCTCTATCGCGCTTGTGGCACCTCTCACCATCACCATCTGATCTGCCGCGAATGCGGGCTGACCGTTGAGATCGATGCCAGCCGCGTCGAGGCCTGGGCCGACGAGATTGCCAAAGAGCACGGATTCGGTGACACCACCCATACAATCGACATATTCGGACTTTGTAGGGGATGTAAGGGTTCGAAATAGTCGCGGGCTGCTCGCCTGCACCGTTTCGAAAGGGGGCCTTCTCTTGGCCATAAATGATTCAAACGACGAGAAACTTGGCGCTTACAAGCGTGCTAGAAGTCTCTATGCGATTTTCAGTGTGGTTCAGATTATGTGCCTGCTTGTCTTGGCTGCTCCGTTTTATGTGCCAATCATCACCAAGGCTTACTTTGGAGACGTGGCCAACGTTGTTTACAAATTTCTCACACTCGAACTCGGGGCTTTTTTCTTAGCCTCTGCCCTGGCGCTCACTTTTCGCGACCGAGCCCGTGTTTTGCGTCGAGGACTCGACTCCGAATAGAAATCACAAAACTTTAGCGGATGTCTGTTTAAACGAGGGCTTGCTTAATCAGCGTTTCTTCGCCTAAACTTGAGCAGTTGCCATGTGCAACCTAG
>JBDLUM010000006.1:0-28327 GCA_039805305.1 Actinomycetota bacterium | reverse complement strand
AGTCACGCGGGAGTGGCGAAATTGGCAGACGCACTAGATTTAGGTTCTAGCGCTTAATAGGCGTGTGGGTTCAAGTCCCACCTTCCGCACAAAGAGACCGAGAAATCGGTCTCTTTTTTTTTACCCTTATGGCTTGTAAACGATTGCGTATTCGACAGCCTTACCGGCGTCGACTATTCCGGCACCACAGTGACTTGGCCTCGGATCATCTTCGGCATAACGCGGCGCAGTCACTGCACAGTAAGAGCCTTCTTTGAACTCACCAACAGTCGCGAGCAAAATTTTGTAGACATCTTCAGAGTCGAGCTCTGGTCTGACCGAATAGATCAGCGCAACCACGCCAGCCACTACAGGAGCTGCCATCGAGGTACCTTCTTGAAGCCCATAAGAAGACTCGCCCTCTTTGGTTTCGCCGAGATTGAACGTAGAAACGATCATCCCTTCTGACCCCTCTGGCGCTTGCGCCGCTAGCTCGTCATCGCCACCCGGCGCTGAGAAATCGACGCCATCGCCGAAGTTCGCATACGACGCAATGTCACCGGTGATTCCCGTTGCCGTTACGTTGATGGTTGGGTAGCAGTTGCCTGGATACGAGCCGACCGCCTCGAATGACGAGTTACCGGCGGCAGTGACCGCGGTGGAACCTCTTTCCCATGCCGCTCGAACAGCAGCCTGAGTGCCAGCATCGCAAGATGTCGGTTTGCTGGTTCCGATAGACAGATTGATGACACGAGCGGGAGTGGGGTTGTTTGGAACTCCCCCGACTTTGATACCTGCAGCCCAGTGAATTGCAGCGATCAAGTCTGAACTAGAACCACCGTTTGTGCCTAGAACTCGAATCGGTTGAATTCGCACTCCGGGTGCAACGCCAACGCCCCCGATTGAGTTCGACCGCGCCCCAATGATTCCGGCCACGTGCGTGCCGTGCCAACTAGAAGCTTCATCTTCGGTGAAATCGCCCTCATCTTGCGGGTATGGGTCCCATCCGTCGCCATCTCGCGAATATGCCGAATCTGAGATGAAGTCGTAACCGTCAACGATGTTGGCATCTAAATCTGGATGCGCCGTGATGCCGCCATCGAGAACTGCCACAACAACGCTCGCCTTGCCTTTTGTGTAACGCCAGGCATAGTCGGCGTGTATTGAATACTGCGAATAGAGGTGCCACTGCGAACTGTAGTAAGGGTCTGGCACCCGCACAGAGCTCGCTTGACCGACAGAGTTACGCACAATCACATGAACCGTGTACTGCAAGCCATCTTGCAGCTTTGAAAATTGGCAGGTGGTCGATGTAGTTGTGCACGAGTCGACTTCTTTACCGTTAGAAACAGCAATTGCCTCGTAGACCACCGAGTCGCCTCCACGATCGGCTAAAAGCTGTTGACCCCAAACTGGTGCCTGCCCCTTGGTGACAACCGTTTGCTGTAGTTTCGGCGACACGGGCGCTACCTTCGGAGTAACAGCTACCACTGCAGATGCAGCAGATACTGCCTTGGATGCACCTAACGCGGTAAGCGCGCGAACGCGGTAATAGGCGACCTTGCCGATGCCGATTCCAGAAGTGATCGAAACCGCGGTTGAGGTTTTGGCGGTGTTGACGATCAGCGACTTCCAGGTTCTTTTGTTTGCGCTTGTTTCAATTCGATAACCCGTAATCTTTGCCTTGTTCAGGGTGTTCGGCGCTTTCCAGCTGATGCGGATGCGCGGCAAACGAGGCGTTTTTGCGTCGAAGTAGTTGATGCCCTTGACCATCGTCGGAGCACTAGCTGGCTTTAGCGCTTCGAACGGTCTGACGATTGTCGAGGGTGAAGAGACCCGAGCCGTTTTGCTCGCCCCGGCAGCGCCGAACTGCAGCTGAGCATCCAGTTGCACCGTTTCAATTCGAGGGTCATGTTGCAGTGCGACAAGAACGCGCTGCGCCTGCGCGTTTGAGAGCGAAGTTTCGAAGTTGAGGGCCTGGTAACCCATGCCCAAATCTCGGGGAGCGTCGAGTGGCACTCCAGCAAAGTTTTCTCCGGTGGTTTCACCGTTGGGTGCCACGGGATCAAAGCCGCTTTTGTAGGTGACGATCACGCCGATCGATTTAGACGAACTCGAGTCATCTATGGGGCGAACACTTGCGGTTGACGAACTCGGAGCGCCTGCGAATAGCCCGACGACTAGTGACAGCGTCGAGATCGCGGGCAGAAAAATGCGCTTCATCAAGAATGACACTAACCCCACCAACCCCCAATTTTTGTTCGGCAGAACAACTTGTGAAACAACTCCCAAAAAACTCTCAGGTCTGGGAGGTAACTCTAAAGGCTCTTCTGCATCAAAACGGTACCGAGCCAACGGCCAAATTTGAATCCAACCTTGCCTAGGTGACCCTGGTGCTTGAACCCGAAACGTTCGTGCAGCGCGATAGATGCTTCGGCTCCCTTATCGCTAATCACTGCGACGATTTCTTTGACTCCGGCAGCCTTTGATTCGGCAATCAGAGTCTCGAGAAGTTTGGTTCCGGCACGTTTGCCGGTGGCAGCCGGGCGCAGGTAAATGCTGTCTTCAACGGTTCTGCGGTAAGCGGCTTTTTGTCTCCAAGGGGCCACGTAGGCAAACCCGAGCAGCTGACCACCGGGGCTGATTGCCGTGATGAATGGCAACTCAAGTTGCTTCAGATAGTCGAATTTGCTTTGCCAGTCTGCCAAAGTGAGCGGTTCGAGATCGAAGGTGACAACTGAGTTCCGCACGTAATAGTTGTAGATTTCTGAGATTTGCGCCAGATCTTCGACGGTCACGCGCCTGATGGTGACTTCGCCAACTTCGACGGCGGCAGGCTTCTGCTTGTTGCGGCGAACTAAGCGCCAGCGCGACTCTGAATCTAGAGGCATCTCTCTCCTAACAAGACCAATCTATCGGCTCGCGACCGACCTTCTCTAACGCTAGGTTCACTTGCGAAAAAGGCTTCGAGCCGAAGAATCCTCGGTGAGCCGAAAGCGGGCTCGGATGCGCGCTCGCGACGACTTGCGCCGCCTCGAGTAGATGCTGCGCCGTGCGTGCCTGGTTGCCCCAAAGCACGGCGACGAGGTCGCGACCGTGGTGCTGGGCCAGAGCCCGCACCGCGGCATCCGTGAATTCTTGCCAACCTAGCCCGATGTGCGAACCCGCAGCGCCGATGGCGGTAGTTAGGTGGCGGTTGAGAAGCATTACGCCCTGCTCGCTCCAACGAGACAGATCGCCTAAGTGCGAAGCCGCTGGAATATCGGCTGCTAGTTCGATCATGATGTTGCGCAGGCTACGCGGCAGAACCCGGTCGGCAGCCACGGCAAATGCCAACCCCACGGCATCGCCCGCAGTTGGGTAAGGGTCTTGGCCAAGCAGAAGAACCTTGACCTCATCGATAGGCATTTCGAAAGCCCGACAGACCAGCTCTGGCGCCGGTGCAATGTGCGAGAAGATCGGCCGCAGGTCAAGTTCGATGCGCTCGAGCAACGGGCGATGATTGGCAAGCGCTACCTGCCAAGACTTGTGCATCTGCTCGAAGAACATGCTTTCTAGGTTACGGCTCAAAAGTGTTAGTCTGGCGAGTATCCAACGAAGGAGACCCGATGTTCTATCGCGAGCTGGCCGAAGAAGCCGAACGTTACCTAGAGGTTGTGCAAGGCATTCGCCGCGACCTTCACCAGATTCCCGAGTTCGGTCTCGACCTTCCGAAAACCCGCGAGCGCATTCTGGCCTCGATTCACGGCCTCGGTGACATTCACCTGAGCGACAAACTTTCAAGCATCGTGCTGCACATCAAGGGTGGCCAGCCTGGCCCAACTGTTCTGCTGCGTGCTGACATGGATGCACTTGCTGTAGAAGAAAACACCGGCCTCGAGTATGCCTCGACCAATGGCTACATGCACGCCTGCGGCCACGACCTGCACATGGCTATTGGTATCGGTGCCGCGCACCTACTCGCCACCCACAAGGCAGACCTAAAGGGCGATGTTTTGGTCTGGTTCCAGCCTGGCGAAGAGGGCCACGGCGGAGCAGACATCATGCTCGAAGAGAACATGCACATGATTACGGGCAATAAGCCAATCGCTGCTTACGGAATTCACGTGACTTCGTCTTGGCAACCTCCGCGCACATTCGGCGGCAAGGCTGGCGCGCTAATGGCCTCGGCCAGCGACCTGATTGTCACCTTCACCGGCCGCGGCGGCCACGGCTCAAGCCCTTGGATGGCCAAAGACCCGATCTCGGCAATGACCGATGCCATGGCTGGTCTACAGACCATGATCAACAAGCAGTTCAACATCTTCGACCCAGTGGTTGTGAACATCGGCTGGCTCAAGGCTGGCGACGACCACACCACAAACGTGATTCCAGAACAGTCATCGTTCGGTGCCACCATTCGCACCTTCTCACCAGGCATGCTCGACAACTTGAAGAAGCATGTCACCACCTACCTAGAGGGCACCGCTGCGGCATTCGGCGTTTCGGTCGACATCGACTGGGGCCAGTATGCAACAGAGGTGGTTATGAACGACCCAGCCGCAACCGAGCGCGTTCGCAAGGTAGTTCGCGAGTCCTTTGGCGAGCAGGCCTGGATGGAGTGGCCGCACCCAATCGCAGGAGCCGAAGACTTCGGCTCAGTGGTTCGCGAGATTCCAGGCGCATTCATCTTCTTGGGCGCGGCACCTGCCGGCACCGATTGGCAGAACGCCGCACCAAACCACTCGAACCGAGCGGTCTTCGATGACTCGGTTGTTCCAAGCGGATGCGCGTTGCTAGCCGGTCTGGCAATCGATGTGTTGAACGAAGCCGCAGCCTCGTAACAGCGCGTCACACAGTCACCCCAGGCGACCCAGCAACTCATGCTGCGGCCGCAAAAGTCGCTGAATCGTTCGCAGCAATGCGCCACGTGGCTAACATTAGAGACATGCGCTCGTTGGACATGCAGCCTTCGAGCACCCCATAATCTCTCGAGGCGGCAAAGAAGTAGTTGGAATTTCAAAACTCTGAGGACAGTGTTCCGTCAGGCTTCATCACAGATGAGCTCACCAGACAGCTCGTCGGTAGACCACCTGCGACCGGAGCATGGCGCGACGGTGACGCTGCAGGAGACCGACTGTTTGCACCTCTGCCAACTCTCAAATTAGAGAGTGGCCGTGACCTCGCTTCTGCCCGAATTGCTTTCGAAACCTGGGGAACACTCAACGACGACAAGTCGAACGCGGTTTTGGTTCTGCACGCACTCACCGGTGATTCGCATGCCGCAGGCGCAGCATCCAAGGCGCACAAGACCGACGGTTGGTGGAGCGAAATCATCGGCCCGGGCCTCGCGATTGACACCGACCGCTGGTATGTCGTGGCACCAAACATTCTTGGCGGTTGCCAGGGTTCTACTGGCCCAGCGTCACTCGACCGCCAAGGCCGAGAGTATGGCTCACGGTTTCCTTACCTCACCATTCGCGACCAGGTTGCCTCGCAAAAGGCGTTCAGTGAAGTCATTGGAATCAACCACTGGCACGCCATCATCGGCGGCTCGATGGGTGGAATGCACGTGCTCGAATGGGCGCTTGAATACCCGGCTGCCATGAGCAACATTGCGGTTATCGCCGCACCACCGGCATCTACCGCCGACCAGATTGCGCTCAACTCGGTTCAGATTGAAGCGATCAAAATCGACCCGCAGTTCAACAAGGGCAGCTACTACGACGCGAAAGCCGGATTTGGCCCACACCGCGGTTTGGCACTGGCCCGTCGCATGGCACTTTTGAACTACCGCTCCCCCAGCGAACTAAACGATCGCTTCGAACGCACTTGGCAGAGCGACATCAGCCCGCTTGGCGCAAGTGGTCGATGGGCTGTCGAGAGCTACCTAGATTTTCACGGCAACAAGTTCACTCGCCGATTCGACGCAAACAGCTACATCACGCTCGTCGAGGCGATGAACTCGCACGACATCGGTCGCGACCGCGGCGGTGTCGAGAAGGCCCTGCAGAGCATCCGTGTTCGCGCCCTTGTAGCAGGCATCAACAGCGACCGCCTGTTTCCGATTAGCGGCCAGAAGGTCATCGCTGAGCACATCGGCTCAGAGTTGGTCGGCGGCAAATTGCACGTGATCGAAAGTGAGTTTGGTCACGACGGTTTTCTTATTGAGTTCGAAACCGTTGGCCCGATGTTGCGCAGTCTGCTCGAAGGCTAGGCGCTAACCGCCAGCTCTTTTCGCGTCGAACCAAGTCGCGTGAGCATCACATTCGCCAAAACCAGGGCAACAATTTCTAGAACGTTACGTACCAGTAGAACACTCGCAGGCACTGCTTCAAGTTCAAGCAACGAGCCGTAGAGGTATGGGTAAACCAGCTGGGTTAGCAGCGTGATCGCGAGAATGAGAATGGTCGGCAAGCGCCAGTTTGGCACGCGATAAAGCAAGCCGAGCATGATCGGCACCGCTAGCCACGAGATGAACTGGGGTGAGCCAACCTTGTTGAACACGATTAGGTCGAGAGTTGCAGTGAGAGTTCCCCACGCCACGATCTCTCCAAAGTTTGCCTTAGCGCGATGCGCCAAGACAATCAGGGCCGCAGTGATAGCGAGAGCTCCGAACTGAATCAAAGTGGTCCAGAAGGCGACATCGGCTACTAGTGGGCCAAACACCTCGAAAGTCATCATCGGATGGTTGTAGTAAATGCCGGCGTCACTTGCACCAACCACCCCCAACCAAACCCATGGAGTTGCTACCGGTGATTCGAACTGAATCCCCCTGCCGGTTTGCCCAGTGATGAAAGAGAACATCGCTGAGTTACCGCCGAAAAAGAAGCCAAAAAGCAAAATGCCGGCGGATGTCGCGGATGCGGCCAGCAGGTTTCGCCTCCAGTGCTTTGACGCTGCAATCAGCGGAAGAAATAGGGCTACCGGCCAAATTTTGATCCAACCAGCAAGCGTGAACCAGATTGTGGCTCGAACCTGAGAGCCGGTGACCAAGGCCAAAGCGCCGACCACGGCGAGCAGCACGCTTACCGAATCAATGCGGCTGATAGCGACCGAACCGAGAGCCAAGGTAAAGGCAATCCAGGCATAGGCTGCCCGATAGCGTGCCGAACGTTGCTCTTCTGTAGAAATTTTTATAGTTACGAGCGCCACCAGAATCGCAATCATGGCGATTGCTCTTAGCAACACCCATCCAACCTGCAAATTCTGTGGAGCAAGCAAGCCTGAGATCAACATGGGTAAGAAGGCCGGAAACGGGTAAACCCATGCTCGGTCGAGACCCCACCAGGGTCCGCCGCCGGCAAACACGTCGAACCAGGGCTGGTAGGCGAATTGCAGGTCACCCATTGGACTATTCGGCGCGGTGAATCCTTGCCAAATCAAAAACACATTCGCAAGCACCGCAATCGAGAGCAGTGCTGGCAGGTTGTTTAGCGCACGTTTCATGCGGGCATCCAGTCGCGAACCACAGAGCGAACCTGTTCTGCAACATCTAGAGCCACGACCGGGCCAGCTTGCGCCGCTCGGGTGGCAGCCTCGGAATGAATCAGCACCGCAAGCTCGGCGACATCAAGAAGGTTCAGCTCGCCGTCGGCGTTAGCTGCCAGCAGTGCACCGACGATGCCAGCCAGAACATCGCCTGTGCCCGCCGTGGCGAGAGCGGTTGAGTTTGGGCCCACCGCGCGTACTTCGCCTTCAGGGTTTGCAATCAGAGTGGTATTGCCCTTGAGCATCACGACCTGATTCGTGATAGCCGAGGCAGCCAACGTCGCCTCGTAATCAAGATCAAGATGTTTGCCGTAGCGGTCAAGCAGGCGAGCCAACTCGCCGGCGTGCGGCGTCAATATGCAACTCTGCGCGGTAAGGCTCGAATAATCGACAACCTCAAGTGCCCCGGCGTCGATAACCAGGGGGCAACCCTGAGCCGCAGCTTCGTGGATGTTCGCCACCTGAACCTCGTCATCGACCGGAACGCCCGACCCTAAGACCCAAGCTTCGACTCGGCCGAACCCAGCGACAATCTCGGGGCGAACTTCGAGTAAAAGATTGGTGACCGAAGCGGGTGCGACCTGGCGCACCATTCCTACGCCGGTGCGCATGGCGGCGGTGACTCCCAATACGGCAGCACCGGCAAAACGTTCAGAACCGGTTACAAACCCCAGCACACCTCGGGTGTATTTGTCATCTTCAGACTGAGGCTTGTGCAGCAGGTAGCTCAGATGCTCAGGGATCATGGCATAACGCTACCAAGACGCAGGCATACACGCTGGTTTAGGCTAAAGGCGAATGGAGAATGATGACCAAACTTTTTGAACCGATAACCGTTCGCTCGCTCGAGGTTCGAAACCGTATCTGGATCGCACCGATGTGCATGTATTCATGCGAAGACCGTGATGGAATGCCAAACCAATGGCACCTCGTTCACCTTGGATCGCGCGCCAGCGGCGGCGCGGGGCTCGTTATGTGCGAAGCGACTTCGGTAAACGCCGAGGGTCGTATCACTCCTTGGTGCACAGGAATCTGGAACGACGGGCAGGCTGCGCGCTGGGCCGAAGTCAACGATTTCATTCATTCGCAGGGCGCCAAGAGTGCCATTCAACTTGCCCACGCGGGTCGTAAGGCGTCGACCTATCGTGCATGGTCAGGTGAAAACTCTGTGGCTGTCGAGGATGGTGGTTGGCCAACAGTTTCGGCAACCGACGAAGCATTCAACGGATACGCGGCTCCCCGTGCACTGAACACCGACGAAATGCCGGCTCTGGTTGCGGATTG
This sequence comes from Actinomycetota bacterium, assembly GCA_039805305.1. Taxonomy (GTDB): domain Bacteria; phylum Actinomycetota; class Actinomycetes; order Actinomycetales; family Microbacteriaceae; genus Rhodoluna. The sequence continues at coordinate 19,594 of JBDLUM010000006.1, read as the reverse complement.
GGTTGCCGCCGCCAAGCGTTCGGTTGAGGCGGGTTTCGACGCGATCGAAATTCATGCGGCCCATGGCTACCTGGTTCACCAGTTTCTTTCGCCGCTCACCAACAAACGCACCGACATCTACGGTGGATCACTTGAGAACCGAGCCCGACTACTCATCGAAATCATCATAGGTATTCGTGCGGTTGTGCCAGAAGGTCTGCCGCTGTTTGTTCGATTTAGCGCGACCGACTACACCGAAGGTGGCTGGAACGAAGAAGACTGCTCTCAGGTTGCTCGCTGGTGCGCCGACGCAGGTGCTGACCTGTTCGACATCTCGAGCGGTGGCTTAATCACCGGCGTTCAGATTCCGACCGGACCTGGCTATCAGGTTCCACTGGCCAGCTTTGTGGCCGATCGTGTTGACGAGCCGGTTAGCGCCGTTGGTCAAATCACGGATGCTCGCCAAGCCGAGGCTATTCTCGCCGATGGCAAGGTTGAGGTAATCATGATTGGTCGAGCGGCGTTGCGAGACCCTTTCTGGCCGTTACGTGCAGCCGCCGAGCTCGGCGAAGACGTTGATTACTGGCCGAACCAGTATTCGAGAGGTAAGTTTCCGGCCGCTTAGTCGCGACGGGTGGCGTCTTGAACTTCGCCAACCAATTCTTCGAGGATGTCTTCGAGGAACAACACACCGACCTCGCGACCTTGCGCATCAAACACTCGAGCCATGTGGGCTCCCACGCGTCTCATCGAGGCTAAAGCGTCTTCGAGCTCCATAGTGGCCGGCAATGAAATGAGTGTGCGAACTCGTTTTGCAGGGAACGGCAGGTTGACTTCATCCTCGCCAAGATCGAGAACATCTTTCAAATGCAGGTAGCCGACCAGGTCAGCGTCTTCGTCACGCAGCGGGTAACGAGAGAAACCGTACTTCGCAACCGCCTGTTCGATTTCGTGCGGCGTAACAGTCTCGGCGAATGCGACCAGGCGAGCAAGAGGTACGGCGACGTCTTGAACTTTCTTTTCAGTGAACTCAAAAGTGTTGCTGAGTGCGCCGGTGGTATCGCTAAGAACACCTTCGCGGGTCGAGTGTTCGATGATGTCTTCTACCTGGTCGAGCGTAAAGGTGCTGTTCGCCTCATCAACGGCCGTGACACCAAAAAGCTTGAGAGTGCGGTTGGCAATCCAGTTAAGAGCAACCACTATCGGCTTGATCAAGATGGCGATGCCGTAGAGCAGCGGTACGAGAATCAAAGCTGCACGCTCTGGAACCGAGAATGAAATATTCTTGGGCACCATTTCGCCGATAACTACGTGCAGGAACGTCACCAAAATCAGGGCAAGGCTAAACGAAACAACTGAAACCGCACTTGGGTCAAGACCTAGAGAAGCTAGCGGCCCTTCGAGTAAGTGGTGAACAGACGGCTCTGCGATAAGAAGAATCAGTAGCGAACACACCGTTACACCGATTTGACCCGTGGCCAGCAGCAACGAAGCCTGCTCCATTGCCTTGATTGTGATTTGGGCTGGCTTAGAGCCGGCTAGCGCTCGAGGTTCGATCTGAGCGCGACGTGCGCTAATCAAGGCAAACTCAGACCCCACGAAGAAACCGTTACCAAGCAGTAGAACAACCAGCCAAATCAAACCAACCCAAGGGTTGTCTGTGCCTGAACCAGAACTAGCAGCCTGCAGGGCTTGAAAATTAAGCGTCATTTTGCACCTCTGACTCTGGAGTAAAGCGAACTCGGTCAATTCTTCGACCTTCCATTCGCTCAACGCGCAATACGCCGTTTTCGATGGCTACCTCGTCGCCAACCACGGGCACACGCCCAATCGAGCTCATGATGAAGCCGGCAACAGTCTCGTAAGACGCTTTGGCTGGCACTCGAATGGCCATTTCTTGTAGCTCGTCTGGGCGAATCATGCCCGGGAACAGAACCGATGAATTGGCGCCACGGGTAACACCAGATTTTGCTCTGTCGTGCTCATCGGCGAGTTCACCAACCAGTTCTTCGACAAGGTCTTCAAGGGTCGTAATGCCTGCCGTGCCGCCATATTCATCGATGACAATCGCTAGCTGAAGGCCCTTGGCTCTTAGTTCGACCATGAGAGTTTCGAGACGCATGGTCTCTGGAACGCGCAACGGTTCGACCATCAGTGCGGTGGCCGGAACATCCGTGCGCTTTTCACGAGGCACCGAAGCGGCTTGCTTCACGTGAACAACACCAATCACGTCGTCAGAAGAACCATCGGTTACCGGAAAACGCGAGTGACCCGTTTTGTTGCACAGGTCAATCACATCGTTGGCAGTGGCAGATGCATCGACACTGTGCATGCGGGGTCTCGGAGTCATGACATCGGCCGCAACCAACTGACTGAGTGCAAGCGTCTTGGTTAGCAGTGTCGCGGTGTGTGCATCCAAAGAACCAAGTGAGGCAGAACGACGCACGAGCGAGGTCAGCTCTTCGGCCGTGCGGCTAGAACTCAACTCTTCTTTTGGCTCGATGCCAAAAGAGCGCACGATGGCGTTACCAGTTGCGTTGAGCGCAACGATCAGCCAGCCGAACGTCCAGGTGAATACCATCTGAAAAACAACCACACCCTTGGCTGTTTGCAACGGAATCGAAAGAGCCAAGTTTTTGGGAACTAATTCACCGACCAAAACCGAAAACAGGGTGGCCAACAGCATGCCCAACACCACGGCTGTCGCATGTGTCGCATCTTCACTGAAACCTAAACCGGTTAGCTGAGGCTCTAGCAGTGAAGTCAGGGCAGGCTCGGCCAAGAACCCGGTGAGCATGGTGGTGAGCGTGATGCCAAGCTGAGCTCCGCTCAGATGAGTGGAAGTTCGCTTCAGGGCCTTGATCGTGTTGGTAAGTCCACGTTCGCCGCGATCGCGACGCGCTTCGAGGTCGCTTCGTTCAAGATTTATAAGAGAAAACTCGGATGCCACGAAAAGGCCCGTGCCAATTGTGAGTGCCAGCCCCAAGGCGAGCATTAACCATTCATTCATCGCGCAACACCGCGCTGACTATGATGACCGCTACTAGATCCGTCCATACCCTTACAGCATAACTGACTGCCTCGAAACGATTAGGCTAGAAGTTGCTCATTGAACGAACAAGGGTAAAGGGTGGTCTCTTTTGTCTAACACCGACGAGAATTCGCAGAACGAATTCGGAGCCAATCAGTGGCTCGTCGAAGAGATGTACGAGCAATGGGTAACCAACCCAGATGCGGTCGACAAAGAGTGGTGGCCAATTCTCGAGCGCTACCACACAGCTCAGTCGGGCAACCCTTCAACAACACAAACTTCTGCGCCAGTCGCACCTGTTTCAGTTACCCCAGCCCCTGCAGCATCAGCACAAACTACCGAGGCAATCAACTTGAACGAACAACTGCAACCTGCCGCAACCGAAGCACCTGAACCGTCTCAACTGGTTGCAAAAACCACTCGCGTTGAGGCTCGCCCGCAGCCGATTCCTGCCCAAGCACCGATTACCGGGCTAATCGACACGATCGAAGATGGCGAAGACCAGGTGAACGTGCTCAAAGGCATGTCGAAGGCTTTGGCTTCAAACATGGATGCTTCGCTAACAGTTCCGACCGCAACATCGGTTCGCACCATCCCAGCTAAGTTGCTAATCGACAACCGCATCGTGATCAACAGCCACCTCGGCCGCACTCGCGGAGGCAAGGTTTCGTTCACCCACATCCTCGGCTTTGCCCTCGTTCGCGCTCTAAAAGAGTTTCCGAGCCAGAACGTCTATTACGACGAGATTGATGGCAAGCCATCAGCGGTAAGCCCGGCCAACGTCAACCTAGGCCTGGCAATCGACATTCCTAAAGAAGACGGCACTCGTGCGCTGCTCGTGCCTAACATCAAGCGCGCCCAGCGCCTGAACTTCAACGAGTTCTTGATTGCCTACGAAGAGCTGGTCAAAAAGGCTCGCGGCAACAAACTAACCGCCGACGACTTCTCAGGCTCAACGATTTCGCTGACCAACCCAGGTGGCATCGGAACTGTTCACTCGGTGCCTCGCCTCATGCGCGGCCAGGGTTGCATCATTGGTGCCGGCGCTCTCGAGTACCCTGCCGAGTTCTCGGGCATGCACGAAGAGCAGCTAGCCAAGCTCGGCGTAAGCAAGACAATCACGCTCACCTCGACCTACGACCACCGCGTTATTCAGGGTGCCGGTTCGGGCGAATTCTTGAAGAAGGTGCACGAGCTACTTATCGGCGAGCGCGGCTTCTATGAAGAAATCTTTAGCGATCTACGTATTCCTTATGAGCCGATTGTCTGGGCAACCGACTTTGATGCAAACGACTCGGATGACCGTTCGAAGACCGCTCGCATTCAAGAGCTGATCAACGCCTACCGCGTGCGCGGTCACCTCATGGCCGACGTTGACCCGCTCGAGTACCAGCAGCGCAGCCACCCAGACCTCGACGTGCTAACCCACGGCCTCAGCCTGTGGGACCTAGACCGCACATTCAAGACCGGTGGTTTTGGCGGCAAGTCAAAGGCGCAGCTTCGCGACACCCTGAAGATTCTGCGCGACTCTTACTGCCGCACCGTTGGCGTCGAGTACATGCACATTCAAGACCCGGCCCAGCGCAAGTGGTTCCAAGACAAACTTGAGCGCCCATACGTGAAGCCATCGCGCGACCAGCAGCTGCGCATCCTCGAAAAATTGAACGAAGCAGAGGCCTTCGAAACCTTCTTGCAGACCAAGTTTGTTGGCCAGAAGCGCTTCTCGCTCGAGGGTGGCGAATCTACTATCGCAGCGCTTGACGCAATCATTACCGCCGCTGCCCAAAAGGGTCTGCGCGAGGTTGCCATCGGCATGGCGCACCGCGGTCGTTTGAACGTTCTAACTAACGTTGCAGGCAAGACCTACGGTCAGGTTTTCAAAGAGTTTGAAGGCAACACCGACGGAAAGTCGGTTCAAGGCTCTGGTGACGTGAAGTATCACCTCGGCACCGACGGCACCTTCACCGCTCCAGATGGTTCACAGGTTCGTGTAACCCTGGCGGCAAACCCTTCGCACCTCGAAGCAGTAAACCCAGTGCTTGAGGGAATCGTGCGCGCCAAGGTCGACAGCATCAATGGCATTCCGAACGACGAGTTCCCTTTCTTGCCAGTTCTGATTCACGGTGATGCCGCGTTCGCCGGGCAGGGCGTTGTGCCCGAGGTTCTCAACATGTCGCAGCTTCGCGGCTATAAGGTTGGCGGCACGATCAACATCGTGATCAACAACCAGGTTGGATTCACGACTCCCCCTTCAGAGTCTCGCTCGATGACTTACTCGACCGACATCGCCAAGGGAATTCAGGCACCGATCTTCCACGTGAACGGCGATGACCCCGAAGCTGTTGTTCGCGTTGCTCAGCTTGCTTTCGAATTCCGCGAGGAATTCAAGAAAGACGTGGTTATCGACCTAGTTTGCTACCGTCGTCGCGGACACAACGAAGGTGACGACCCTTCGATGACTCAGCCACTGATGTACAACCTCATCGAAGCTAAGCGCTCGGTTCGCACCCTTTATGTTGAATCGCTAGTCGGTCGCGGTGACATCACACGCGAAGAATACGAAGCGGCTAACGAGGCTTTCCAGGTCAAGCTCGAAAGCGCATTCGCAGAGGTTCACGAGGCGATGAGCAAGCCGGTTGAGCTGGTTCCGCGCCCCATTGGCATTGGCACCACCGCTTCTGATCACCCGACGATCGCGCACGATACCGCAATCGATCGCTCGATCGTTGAGCGCATCGGTGACGCACACGGCAACCTACCGCCTGGCTTTACCGTGCATCCGAAGCTGCAACAACTGCTTCAGAAGCGCCAAGAGATGGTTCGCGAAGGCGGCATCGACTGGGGCTTCGGCGAGCTGCTCGCATTCGGTTCGCTGATTCTCGAGGGAAAGCCGGTGCGTTTGGCTGGCCAAGACAGCCGTCGCGGAACCTTCGTGCAGCGTCATGCCGTGTTCCACGACCGTATCAACGGTCAAGAGTGGATGCCGCTACGAAACCTCGGTGCCGGACAAGCCAAGTTCTATGTCTACGACTCGCTGCTTAGCGAATACGCAGCTATGGGCTTCGAATACGGCTACTCGGTTGAAGACCAGAACGCTCTCGTTCTCTGGGAAGCCCAGTTTGGTGACTTCGCCAACGGCGCTCAGACCATCATCGACGAGTTCATCTCATCGGCCGAGCAAAAGTGGGGTCAGCACTCAGGCGTTGTACTGCTTCTGCCACACGGCTATGAGGGTCAGGGCCCTGACCACTCGTCGGCTCGCATTGAGCGTTACTTGCAGCTTTGTGCCGAGAACAACATGACCGTCGCACAGCCGTCAACTCCGGCCTCGCACTTCCACTTGCTGCGTCGCCAGGCATACGCCTCACCTCGTCGCCCGCTGGTGGTTTTCACGCCAAAGTCAATGTTGCGCCTCAAGGCTGCTTCTTCATCGGTTGAAGACTTCACCAATGGAACCTTCATGCCGGTAATTGACGACCAGCAGGGCCTAGACAAGAATGCCGTCAAGCGCGTGTTGTTCTGCTCGGGCAAGGTTTACTGGGATCTTCTTGCCGAAGCTCAAAAGCGCGGGGATGGCACGACCGCAATCGTGCGTGTCGAGCAGCTTTACCCAACCCCGGTTGACGAAATCAAGCAGGCTTATGCCGGCTACCCGAATGCCGAGTTGGTATGGGTGCAAGACGAACCGGCCAACCAAGGCCCATGGACCTACATCGGCTTGTTCTTGCCGAAGTACATGGATGGCAAGGTTGCCAAGTTGGTCTCACGCCCAGCGTCGGCTTCGCCTTCGACCGGATCAGCTAAGCGTCACGCAGTTGAACAGGCCGACCTGGTCGCCAGAGCCTTCGACGCCTAAACATGAACACACCCGAGACACCTGTTCGCATCGTCATTCTGGGCGATGCGCTGGCTTCAGCCTCGGGTGACCCCAAAGGTATGGGCTGGCTGGGTAGGGTCATGGCGAGAACGCCGGTTGAGCATCCGCAAATTGATGTGTTTGCTTTGCCAAACCCTGGTGACACCACTGCCGGCTTGGCTGCCCGTTTCGCAAGCGAGGCACAGAGCCGCTTCTCTGCCGATGCCGAGAACCGCTTGGTTTTGGTTTTGCCAAACTCAGACCCTTCGGCAGGAATTTCGATTTCACGCTCGAGACTGAACATTGCAACCGTTCTCGACGAGGCCAAGCGAGCGGGAGTCGAATGTTTCGTGGTTGGTCCAACTCCGCACCGTAACCCTGAACTGAACTCAGAGATTGAGCACCTGGTTGCTGGCTTCGAAGATGTCTGCTCGCGCCGCGGCGTTACTTTCGTAGATTGTTTCACTCCGCTCGTTGAACACGAGGCATGGAATAGCGAGATTTCAGCATCCGCTGCAGGGCGCCCAGGGCAAATTGGTCACGGATTAATTGCGTGGTTGATTCTCAACCGCGGTTGGTATGAGTGGCTAGGGCTGCCGGTACCCGATTAGTGGTCGGCTCGACCTGAATCGATAAGACGAATGCGATCAACGATTCGCTGAGCTAGTTCGGCTGGTGGCGCTTCATCGCAAGACTGCTTGATGACCTTGTTGAAGGCATGCTCGAAGTTGTAGTCGCTCTCACAAGATTCGCAGTTGGCAACGTGAGCCGTGATGTCGCTGATTTCTTGCTCACTAAGTTCGTTGTGCAGGTATTCGTGAACCTGACGCTTAGTTTCTTCGCAATTAATTTCTTCGGCCATTACTCGTTACCTGCCTTTGCTGCCCTGGCTGATGCTTTTTTCTCTTTGGTCGGCGTGGTGTCATAACCTTCGCTGGCCGCAAAATCCTTTAGTGCTTCGAAAAGAGCCTTCTTGCCGCGGTGTAGTCGGCTCATGACAGTGCCCACAGGAGTGTCCATGACATCTGCGATCTCTGCATATGAGAGCCCTTCTACGACGGCGTAATAAACGACCATTCGAAATTCTTCGCTTAGGTTCTGAAGCGCCTCACGAACATCCTTCGATGCCATTTGGTTCAACGCCTCAACTTCAGCCGATCGCTGCGGTCTCGCGGTTAGCGATTCTGCAGCACCAATCTGAAACTCTTCTAGGTCGTCTAGACTTCCCGATCCGCGTTCTTTTAATTTCTTGTTGTACATGTTGATGTAAGTGTTTTCAAGAATCTTCATCAACCAGGCGCGCAGGTTGGTGCCCTTTTGAAACTGTGCCCAAGCTCTAAAAGCCTTGGCAAAGGTCTCTTGCACGAGGTCTTCTGCGTCGGCGTAATTCTTTGTTTTGGTCAGTGCCGCACCAAAAAGAAGGCGTGTGTAAGGCAGTGCCTGCTCTTCGAATTCTTTGATTCGAGTTTCGGCTGAGAGTGGTTCATTCGATTGCGTCATTAGTTCTGAGTCTAGGGCTTTTGCCTCGGCCCGAGTCATCATCGCAGTGTCGTTCAAGTTGCTCCATCACGCATCCCCCATTGGATGCCGCTCTTGCTGGTATTTTTGTAACCAATGACTTCAGAAAACTATTCCGAGCCTTGGGCTGCGCCAACAGTGAGCGCTCCAATTGCGGCGAGCATCAAACTGCCGGGTTCGAAATCGTTGACCAATCGTGAGCTGGTTTTAGCCGCACTCGCCGATTCACCGACCGAACTCATCGAACCGCTCATTTCTCGCGACAGCGAATTGATGATTGCGGCGCTGACTTCTCTTGGTGCTCAATTCGAGCGACGAACCGACTCGATTTTGGTGTCGCCGATCGATTCTTCAAACTCGGCGGATGCAGTTGCCATCGATTGCGGCCTGGCTGGCACCGTCATGCGCTTCGTGCCGCCGCTGGCAGGTTTGCACGCGGGCTCGGTTGCGTTCGACGGCGACGAAGCGGCAAAGCGCCGCCCGATGGCCACAACGATTGACTCGCTTCGCGCCCTTGGAGTTTCGGTTGAGCAACCGGCAACCTCGGCTGGGCGGCTTCCGTTTACGGTGAACTCGAGCGGCAGCATCCGTGGTGGCGAACTCAAGATTGACGCGAGTGAATCGAGCCAGTTCGTCTCTGGTTTGCTACTCGCCGCGGCGAGATTCGAAGACGGCCTCACGCTTACGCACAGTGGCGAGCACCTACCGAGCATGCCGCACATCGAGATGACCCTCGATTGCCTGCAAAAACGAGGCGTGGATGCACGGCAGACGGCCGAGGCGACCTGGCGCGTTGAGCCTGGCCCGATCAACGGCGGTCGAGTCGTGATAGAACCAGACCTTTCAAACGCCGGCCCGTTCTTAGCGGCGGCCATGGTTGCTGGCGGTAGCGTGACGATCGCTCACTGGCCAACCCAGACCACCCAGGTCGGTGACCACTTCGAGAGCATCCTCGCCCATATGGGTGCGACCGTGGTGCGTGATGAGCGAGGCCTCACCCTGAGTTCTGACGGACACATCAAGGGAATCGACATTGACCTTTCGATCGGCGGTGAGCTAGCCCCGGTAGTTGCTGTTCTGGCGGCACTAGCCGATACTCCGAGTCGAATCAGCGGCATCGCTCACCTGCGCGGTCACGAAACCGATCGTCTGGCAGCCCTAACCATTGAAATCAACCGGGCGGGTGGCAACTGCCGAGAGACCGAAGACGGTTTGGCAATCGAACCAAGCAGCAACCTGCACGGGTGCGACTGGCTGAGTTACGAAGACCACCGCATGGCAACGGCAGGGGCCATCATGGGGCTACGAGTGCCGGGCATCCGCGTTGAAAACATCGGCACGACCGCAAAAACCATGCCTGAGTTCACCCAACTTTGGTCACAGTTGCTCGGAGCAAGCGCTTGAGCTGGCTTTACGAGCCAACCCCGGGCGACCACGACCTCGATGAAGATGACGTGCGTATACGCCCGAACCCTAAGGGCAACAAACCGCGCACCAAGATTCGCCCTGACCACAAGAACGCACCAATCGGTTTCGTCACCGGCGTAGACCTTGGGCGCTATCGAGTTTTGCTGGTCGATGAACAGCGCGACATCACCGCTACCTTGGCAAAAGAACTTCGCAAACAAGGTGCAGCCGTGGGCGACCGCGTTGCCCTTGCGGGTGACACATCAGAAACCGAAGGCACTCTGGCTCGCATCGTGCGCATCGAGCCGCGCACCTCGCTCTTACGTCGAAGCGCCGACGACACCGACCAGGTCGAGCGCGTAATCGTCGCCAACGCTACGCAAATGGCAATCGTGACGGCAATCACGAACCCCGAACCGCGCACCCGCCTGATTGACCGCTATCTGGCAGCCGCATTCGATGCTGGTCTCAAGCCGATTTTGGTTATCACCAAATGTGACCTCGCCGACCCGGCCGAGTTCTTAGCGAATTTCGAAAGTTTGAGCATCCCCGTCGTTAAGAACCGCTCGGATGCACCGAGCATCGCCGAGCTCGAAGCTCTGTTGCACGGCGAAATCACCGTGATGGTGGGTCACTCTGGTGTGGGCAAGTCGACCCTCGTGAATGCCCTGGTGCCAGATGCAGCAAGAGCTACCGGCGGAGTGAACGTGGTGACTGGTCGAGGCCGTCACACCTCTTCATCGGTGCGCGCCATCGCACTCGAAGACGGCTGGATTATCGACACCCCTGGTGTGCGCTCGTTCGGGCTCGGCCACATCAACCCGACCTCGCTTCTTCGCTCTTTTGAAGACCTATACAAGGTGATCGAGACCTGCCCTCGTGACTGCTCGCACCTGGCCGAATCGCCAGATTGTGAACTCGACGTTGCCATCACAGACGGACGCCTCGGTGACACCGGCACTGCTCGCGTCGACAGCCTGCGCCGCCTGATTGTCTCGGCATCGTCAGACTAGGCTTTTGACCATGCCCTCTTATGAATCTGACCTCGCGCTTGCCCAACGGCTTGCTGATTTGGCCGATTCGATTGCGCTCCCCCGATTCTTGGCGCAAGACCTTGTGGTTGAAACAAAGCCGGATGCATCGCCGGTGACCGACGCCGACCGCTCGGTCGAGGCTGCGCTTAAGCAGGTTTTGGCCGAAGAACGCCCCGAAGACGCCCTAATCGGCGAAGAGTTTGGCAACACCGGTTCTGGCTCTAGAACCTGGATCATCGACCCAATCGATGGCACCGCCAACTTCATGCGCGGAGTGCCGGTTTGGGGTGCTTTGATCGCCCTAGCGGTCGATGGAAAGCCCGTTTTGAGCGTTGTGTCGGCGCCGGCTCTAGGCAGGCGCTGGTGGGCTGCGCCGGGGGTTGGGGCACACACCAGAGACGTGGATGGTTCGGATCGAAGCATCCGTGTATCGAAGGTTTCGACCCTCGAGCACGCCTCGCTCTCATACAACAATCTGCAACTCTGGGACCGCGCGGGCTATCTGAACGAATTGGTTGAGCTGTCACGCAAGGTTTGGCGCACGCGCGCATACGGCGACTTTTTCTCTTACATGCTGCTTGCCGAGGGCAGCGTAGATATAGTCGGCGAGCACGACCTCAAGATTTATGACATCGCAGCGCTGGTGCCGATTGTCGAGCAGGCTGGTGGCTCGTTCAGCGCACTAGATGGCGAACTAACCGCCGAAACTTCATCGGTGTTAGCCACCAATGCGCAGCTGCATTCTCTTGCTCAGAACGCCTTCGCTAAGAACTAGCTGCTACCGCGAAAACTCAAATGCCCCAAAGTTGAATTCGGCGTACCCGAATCAACTTCTCGACGATCTCGTCGGGTAGCGGCGTATCGATCTCAAAGTGCAGTGAACCTGTGGTCTTCGTGTAGCCGTCTAGCTCGGGAATCTCTTGAAAAACGCGACTGCTGTGCGGCAGGTAGGCAAGGTGGTTCTTGAAAGCGGCGAACCCGGCGAGCACTTTGCCGTCGACCCGAAAGGCCGGCATGCCATAAGAAATGCACTGCTCAGCTTCAGGAATTACATCGAGGATGCTGCGCCGAAGCGCTTCGAGCGTGGCGCGCTTTGGCTCTGGCACAGTGTCCAGATAGTCGTCGATTTCTTTGGCCGACATTTACTGCCAGGCGGCGAGAATGGCACCAACGGCTGCGAGTGCAACTACGTCGTTACCCACTTCGAGCGCCCATACCTTGAAACCTTGGCCGGCAAACATGCGGTGGCTAAGTGACGCACCGCCGCCGATGAGCAGGCCGAGCAGAGCGCCGATGCCGGCACCGGTCACGACGTCTAGTGAACCGTGTGCGACGGTGATTACCTCGAGTACCAGAGCGAGACCGAAGGTGTATCCGAGCACACCCAAGAAAGTCATGCCGAACACATAGGCCATGTTTGACGAACCTGGCTGCTGTTCTGGAGTGCGGCCAATAAGTTTCCACCAAACCGGAAAGAATGCCTTCGGGCTAAACCAAACTGCGCCGATCACGTTAGCGACCAAAGCCGCCACCAAGATGGCGAGGTAGTTGAGTTGAGTTAGATCCATTTGACGCTCCTGCTCAGTTATCTATGTGTTTCAAACACCTCAAAGAATAGTGGGCGATCACGCGAAGGCAGTGGTCAAATCGAGGTGAGCCTAGACTTGGGGCATGAGCAATTCATTGGGCCAAGGGCCGACAATCGCATTTCTGGGGGCAGCAGGAACAGTAACGGGCAGTCGAATTCTTCTGAGCCACGGCGACACCAAAGTGCTAGTCGATGCCGGCATGTTTCAGGGCAAGAAAGAATTGCGACTTCGCAACTGGGAACCATTCAAAGTCGAACCCAGCACGCTGAGCGCAGTGGTGCTAACGCACGCACACCTAGACCACTGCGGTTATTTGCCAAGGCTCGTCAAAGATGGTTACCACGGCAAGATTCACTCGAGTGTCTACAGCGCAAAGCTTGCCGAAGTCATTCTGCGAGACTCGGCACGCATTCAAACCGAAGACGCCGCATACGCGGCCAAAAAGGGTTTCTCGAAGCACAACCCACCAAAAGCTCTCTATGAAGAGATCGATGCAATAAAGACTGTTGCCGCGTTCGAAACCCACTTGTTCGGACAGCGGGTGAAAGTTGCCGAGGAAACCTTCGTCACGTTCAATCCTGCGGGCCACATTCTCGGAGCGGCTTTTCTCGAGGTGGAATTCTTCGGTAAGAGGATACTTTTCACAGGCGATCTAGGGCGGCAACAGCATCCGCTACTCAAAGGGCCAGCAAACATTCCGGCCGGGCATTTTGATGCGATCATCACCGAATCAACTTATGGCGACCGCGTGCACGACACCCCAACCGAAGAGTTCGAGAGCATCATCAACGCGACCATTGATCGAGGGGGCTCGGTTCTGATTCCTGCCTTCGCCGTCGACCGCACTGAGGTCATTCTGGTTCAACTCCGTGAACTTTGGGAAGCAGGCAAAATTCGCAAGGTGCCCGTTTACGCAGACTCGCCGATGGCACTAAAAGCGTTGGCGTTTTATCGTGAGGCAATAAACGAAGCATCTGCCGAAATTCGCGAGGATGTCACGGCGACATGGCGAGGGCGTGACCCGTTCGATGCCGGCAATCTGGTCGAACTTCTTTCGGTAGAAGAGTCGAAAACCGTGAACGACCCGACGTCTCCGTGCATCATCATTTCTGCAAGCGGCATGGGCACCGGAGGGCGCGTTGTGCACCACCTCCGCTCGATGCTGCCAAAGGCGCTGCACTCAGTAATCTTGGTCGGCTATCAGGCGATTGGTACCCGAGGTCGCAATCTGCTCGATGGTGCAACTGAAGTGAAAATGCACGGCGAGATGGTGCCGGTTCGCGCAAGCATTCACAGCGTGCAGTCTTTCTCGGTTCACGCCGACGGCAACGAATTGGTCGAGTGGTTGAAAACGAGCACGGATGCACCGAGCGCAATCTTCGTGGTTCACGGAGAAGTTGAGGCTGCCGACGCCTTTGCCGATCGCCTAAAGCAGCAGCTGGGGTGGAACTCGATAGCTCCGCAAGACTCTCGAGCCTTCGCACTCTAATGAAAGAGCACCCAGCACTCGCAGCGGTGCGCCGCACCGGCGTTCTGAACCCTTGGGTTTGGGTGTTCGGCATAACTATGGCGCTGCAGGTTTTTCGCGGCTCAATGTTCGATATGGTCATTTTCGGCCTATGCACTGGCGCAATCTGGTTGAGCGCTGCAGGCGTGCTCGATCACACTCTCGGCGAGCGACCTAGACCAAGCCGCTACGCAATCATCGCGCTCGTGTTGGTGGTCACCATTACCCTCGGCATTTTTCCTCGCCACGGTGTGGTTCACGGCTCCATTTTGATTGCGCTTCTGGCAATGGCACTCTGGCTGCTTTGGTACAAAGATCGCGGACCTAAAGAACATGCCGACCCTCGTATGGCCAGATCGAAAAACATCTGGAAGGTGTTCTGCCTGGTCGTCACAGCTTGGGAGTTTGGTGCGAACATCCTTGGTCAACTAAACAACAGCCTCACTACTCACCCAACTATTTCGGTGCTAATCGACCCTCTGCTAGACACACAGCTCGGGCAAGCCGGCTTTGTTGCTCTCTGGCTATTTATCGGGGTTGGCCTGCTCGGTCTATGGGAGCGCAAATGACCAGTCGTGAAATAGTTATCGCCGGCTACATCGCCTTCATCGCTATCGGTGTTTTGATGTGGTTGATTTTTCGGGCACCTAACTCGCCGGTCAGCACCGTCGGTGCTCTCATCGATCGAATCATGCACCACCGAACTACACGCCTTGCTGTGATGTTGGCCTGGTGGTGGGTCGGCTGGCATTTTTTGGTCAACGTGGTTCATCGCTAGTTCTTTTGCGAGGATGCACGCCTAAACTTTGGCTATGCGCACTCCTTTGCAATTCTTCAAAGGTATTTTTCACCCCGAAGCCTTTCACGGCCATGGCCGCAGCAAGCGCTACTTCGAGGGTTGGTACGTAAAGGTCGTTAGCGCCGACCAAAAAACCCGATGGGCGATCATCCCCGGAGTTTTTCTAGGTCTCGACGGCGGGGTCAACGAGGCATTCATTCAGCTGCTAGATGGCAGCACCGGTCGCTCTTGGTACCACAAGTTCGATACCAGCGAATTCTCTGCATCGGCCGACGAGTTTGACGTGACGCTCGGCAACAACCACTTCAGCCGCAAAGGTGTGACCCTCGACCTGCCCGAATTGAAAGGATCGATCACTTTCGAGAGTGAACTCGACCCGTGGCCGGTGAAGCCCCTGTCGCCAGGAATCATGGGCTGGTTCGGCGCGGTGCCATTCATGGAGTGTTTTCACGGAATTGTCTCGTTCGGTCATGACCTTGCTGGCGAGCTGACCGTCGAAGGAAAATCGGTTTCGTTTGCCGGTGGCCGCGGTTACATCGAAAAAGATTGGGGCCGCGCGTTTCCGAGTGGATACGTTTGGCTGCACAGCAACCACATTGACAGCGACCCAGAGGCCAGCCTGATCGGCTCGGTCGCTATCATTCCTTGGATCGGTCGCCCGTTTCGCGGGTACATCGTGGGCCTAAAACACAGCGGCAAACTTCACCGTTGGACCACCTACAACGGCGCTAAAGAACTCGAACTAACCATCACCGACACTCACGTGCAGTGGCAGTTGAGTTCAAAAGACGGGCTGCTCACTCTGAGCGCTGATCGAGTTCGAGGTGGGCTGCTTCATGCGCCGATTAGAACCGAGATGCACCAGCGCGTCGATGAAACGCTAGACGCTGTGATTCACATCAAACACACCGACCGCAATGGCCATGTGCTACTGGAGGGTAAAGGTCTTGTTGGCGCTATGGAAGTGCACGGCGACCTGAAGCGACTACTTGCTATCTAGGTGGTAACCAAGAGAGTCGAAGTAGCTTTCCATGCCCTCTTTTGATGCCTCGGCCTGCTCGTCTGGCATTTCACCAAACTGAGTGAACCTAACCCAAACGCCTGCCGCACGTTGCTCGAAGTCGATCTCAATGCGGTGAAACGGTGCGTTCGGGTCGCGCTCGGCGAACTCGGCCGGGTCTTGGCTGTAACTGAGAGAGTGAACCAAGCGTTGGTTGGGCTCAACCACCGAATAACGGCCCCAAAAATAGGCAACGAAGTCGTTCATTGGCACGTCAATAGCGGCCGTCCAGAGCCCGCCAACCTTGGTCTCTGAGGTGAATGTGCCTGGCACGCCTTCTAGAACCGTTGGGTGATACCAAGCTTCAAGCTCGCTGGCGTCGGTCCAGACATTCCACATGGTAGCCATGTCGGTGTCGTATTCACGCTCTACCGAATACAAAAATCTTTCAGCCATTAGTCACTCACTTTCAACCCAATAAACCTATCGGTGAAATACCTAGCGAGCCTGCCTAGTTGGGCTTGGCATGGACTTTTCAGCAAAACGCATTCTCGTGGTCGGCGCTTCTGGTGTTCTCGGTGGCGAAATAACTCGGATGCTCTCGCGAGCCGGAGCGCAGGTGCTCGGCACAGCACGCTCTCAAGAGAGCGCGGCTAGCATTCCGAGCGAAGCGGCGCTGCGCCTGGTGGTAGACCTTGGCAGTGCCGAAAGTATCAAGGTGCTCACCGACTACCTTGCCGCTAACGAGCAGATCGACGGCATCGTGGTCGCCGCAGGACGCGTGGGTTTCGGCATGGCTGCCGACACCACCGCGCAACAGGTTGCCGCTCTCACTCAGGTCAACTTCGGTGGCCCGGCGCAACTGATCACCGAACTCTTGCCAGCCCTGCGTGGTCGTGAAGATGCCTTCATCGCTGCAATCACGGGTGTGGTTGCCGAAAAGTCGTTCCCTGGCATGAGCGCATATTGCGCATCCAAGAGCGCTTTCTCGGCTTGGTTGGGCTCACTGGCTTTTGAGCTGAGACGCGACAAAATCAAAGTGATTGATGCCCGACCAGGTCACACCGAAACAGGCTTAGCCACTCGCCCACTATTCGGCGCGGCACCGCAGATGCCTGAAGGAATGACCGCCGCGCACGTGGCAGGTGTTGTTGTCGCGGCTATCACCGAAGGCACAGCCGTGGTGGCGAGCACCGACTTCTAAGCGGTCGTATAAACCTGAATGACATTGCCCTCTGGGTCGTTGCCGTCGCAGTAGGTCATCATTCCGTGAGTCTGCTCGCGGTCTGCTCCAAGAATCAAACCGTTGGTGCTGCTAACTGATTCGCGAGCACGAGAAATCGAATCAACTTCGAAGCAAGGCTTTAGCGGACTCTCATCGCGTAGAGCAGGTGGCACCGAAATGTCGCTGGCCCACTGAGCCGGAACCGCGTGAAGCAGAACCTCATTGCGCTCGCCCACAATCGATACGAAGCCATCAGAGGCATGCTTGAACTCCGCATTTAGCAAAAGGCGATAAAACTCGGCGGTTTCGTCGAACTTGTCGGCCCACAACACAATCTTCGTCATGCCAGAAAGTCTAACTATCGACGCAAAGTTATCGGCAGCGCGTCATAAACTTCAGGAATGGCGATGAACCCAGACACAGCCGCGCTAGTGCGGGCAAGCATCCGAGGTGTTTCGAGTATTTTCGAAGGCGAGCGAGGCTTGCGCTTTAGCCGCCTGCCCGAATGGACCTACCCGCAGCATTCTCACGCGCCTGTGGTGGCCAAGATGGCCGAGCGGCTAAGTGGAGTGCACCTGAATCTTCTAACCTCAGCAACGCGTATCGAGGTTTACTACCGCTCGCAACGAGACGCCAACCTAGCCGACGGTTTTTTGGCGGGTGCCTCGACCATTGCGGTAACTGCCGATGGTTATGAGGCACACGTTGCTCACACCAATGGCGACCTGCAGGTTTGGAACGGCGACGTTGTTCATGAAACAAAGCTCGGCGAAGATTCGATAGCCAGTTTCGAACTGCCTGCCGTCGGCCATGCCCGCCGAGTTCAAATTTGGCTTCCGCACAACTGCCCGATTGAACTTCTAGATATCAGCGCGGATGCCCCACTCGAGTCAGACGAAACTGAAAGCCTGCCGCGCTGGGTGCACTACGGCAGCTCGATCAGCCACTGCGAAGACGCCGACTCGCCGCTAGGCGTATGGCCCGTTGCCGCCGCACGAGAGTTGGGCCTGGAAATCTATAACCTCGGCATGGGCGGATGCGCCAATCTCGAGCAATTCTCGGCACGAACTATTCGCGACCTACCCGCCGATTTGATCAGCCTCAAACTCGGCATCAATGTGGTGAACGGCGCGAACCTAACCTCACGCACCTTCGGGCCCGCCGCACACGGCTTTATCGACACGATTCGCGATAAGCACGCGACTACCCCGATCTTGGTCATTTCGCCGGTTTGTTGCCCCGCCCACGAGAATAACCCTGGGCCGTCAGAACTTGGTGCCGACGGCAAGGTGGGTGGCCAAGAGTTCAGCCGCCACACTTGGATCGGCGAACTGACCCTGTGCAGCATCCGTGAAATTTTGGCCGAGTTGGTTGAGGTTCGAGCAAAGACCGACCCAAACATTTACTACTTGGATGGCCTACAGCTGTTCAGCGAGGCGGATGCGCCAAGCATGCCAGACGGCATTCACCCCGACGCCGGTGGTTATCGCGTGATTGCGCAAAACTTTGTGGCCAAGCATCCGCGCGAATGGGCAGCCAACGCGCGCGGTTAGACCACAGTCGCTAAACGTTGAAGCGGAACTCGACTACGTCGCCATCTTTCATGACGTAGTCCTTGCCCTCCATGCGAACCTTGCCGGCAGCCTTGGCGTCGGTCATCGAACCAGTGGCGTCGAGGTCTTCGAATGACACGATTTCGGCCTTGATGAAGCCACGCTCAAAGTCGGTGTGAATAACACCGGCGGCGGCTGGGGCCTTCCAGCCCTGGCGAATGGTCCAGGCGCGAGCCTCTTTCGGACCAGCGGTGAGGTAGGTCTGAAGTCCCAGGGTCTGGAATCCGATTCTGGCAAGCTGGTCGAGGCCCGACTCATCTTGACCCAGCGACGCCAGCAGCTCGCCAGCCTCTTCTGGAGTGAGATCGATCAGTTCGCTCTCAACCTTGGCGTCAAGAAAAACTGCTTCTGAGGGTGCGACCAAATCGGCGAGCGCCTTCTTCTTCGCAGCATCCGTCAAAATCGACTCATCAACGTTGAATACATAAAGAGTTGGCTTGGCGGTTAGCAGGCCCAGCTCGCGAATCGGGGTTAGGTCAATCTTGGTAGCCGAAAGCGGGGTGCCGTCGTTGAGCACCGCGAGCGCCTCATCGATTACCTCTAGGGCGATCGGTTCGGCTTTCTTGCCCTTGATTTCTTTTTCGATGCGAGGGCGAGCTTTTTCGAGGGTCTGCATGTCGGCCAAGATGAGCTCGGTGTTGATGGTCTCGATGTCGCTCTTGGCGTCTACCCGACCATCCACGTGAATAACGTCACCGTCGACGAAGCCACGCACCACCTGGGCGATTGCGTCTGCTTCACGGATGTTCGCCAAGAACTGGTTGCCCAGGCCCTCGCCCTCGCTCGCACCGCGAACGATGCCGGCGATGTCGACGAACGAAACCGGGGCTGGAAGGATGCGCTCCGACCCGAAGATCTCAGACAAGCGGTTCAAACGGGCATCGGGTAGGTTCACCACACCAACGTTTGGCTCGATGGTTGCGAACGGATAGTTCGCCGCAAGCACGTTGTTTTTGGTTAGTGCGTTGAAGAGGGTCGACTTACCAACATTTGGTAGTCCCACGATTCCGATAGTTAAGGCCATTCGAAGAGTTTA
>JBDLUM010000005.1:0-7043 GCA_039805305.1 Actinomycetota bacterium | reverse complement strand
CATAACCGCGTTCGGCCGACACCGAACCATCACGACGCACCACGCGGTAGCGACCCTTGCGCAAATGGGCTTCGGCGCGGTCGAGCACCGCCTTCGCCGCGGTAGTGCTGGTTACCTTGGCATAGCCAGGAAATCGTTGCATGCGAGCCGGAGCATCGACTGGCTGAGCAAGCATTGCACGCCAGTGAACCTTGGTGCGAGGAACAACGCAACCGATCAGCGAAACGAAAAGCAGAATGTAGATGGCCGAGAACCAAATCGACGAGTAAACATCGAAGAGTTGAAACCAGTCGAGCACCTTGGCCAGCTCTGGGTTGTTCTTGTAATAAGCAGTTACACCGTTCGGGTCGGCGCTTCGCTGCGGATACACCGAACCCGGAATCGCGGCAGCGGCCAATAGCAAAAGCAAGATGAGTGCGGTTTTCATGCTGGTGAGCGAACGCCAGATCCAGCGCATCCACCCGGCTAACCCAAGTTCGGCCGAGTTCACGGTTTGCGAGGCAACTTCGGCATCGCTGACCATCAGGTCTTGCGGCGCCTGTGGTTTAGAGGGCTGGGATGAAGCCACCGAACACCACCTGACTGAATGAGACCACTTCGTTCCAAAGGCCGGTGACCATGAGCACACCGAGAATCACGAGCATTGCGCCACCGGCGATGTTGATTGCACGGATGTGCTTCTTGACCCATGCCACCGATTTAGTTGCCCAGCCGAAGCCGGCTGCCAGCGCGATGAATGGCAGGCCGATGCCGAGTGAGTAGAGCACGCTCAAGACCGCACCGCGCAAGGCGGTGCCTTCGTCTAGCGAAAGAGTGAGCACGGCCGACAGGGTCGGGCCGATGCAAGGGGTCCAGCCGAGGCCAAAGGCGATGCCGAGAAGCGGGGCGCCGATGAGCCCGGCACGCGGGCTGAGGTTGAGCTTGAACTGGCGCTGACCAAAACCGAAACCTCCGGCCATGATGACACCGAACACGATTATCAAAGCACCGAGAATTCTTTGCGCAATGCCGGCTACATCGGCATAGAGAATGCTGCCAACCCCGCCAACCATGGTGCCGAGGGTGGCGAACACGGCGGTGAAACCGAGCACGAAAAGCACGCTACCCAAAACCACGCGGGCTCTAGAAGCGGCTACGCCCGAGACATAGCCGAGATAGCCGGGCACCAGGGGCAAGACGCACGGCGAAAGAAACGAAACCAAACCAGCCAGCAGTGCCAGCGGCATCGCTATCCACATCGAACCGCTGAGAATCAGATCGGTCATTTAGTTCACCGTCTCTTTGAGCGCGGTCTTGATGAGCGCCTTGAGAATGCCGGGTTCAAAGCGGCCCAGGATGCGCGCCGAAACGCGACCCTCAGCGTCGAGCACGAGCGTGGTCGGTACGGCCTGCGGGGTGACAATGCCGGTATAGGCGAGCATCACATCGCCACTTTGAGCATCGACGACCGAAGGGAAGGTCCAGCCGAAGTTGCGAGCAAACGCGAGAATCGTCGGTGCGGTGTCACGCACATTCACGCCTAGCATCTGAACGCCTTGGTCTTCAAACTCTTCGTAAATGTCTTGAAGGTCTTTGGCTTCTGCTCGGCAAGGCGCACAGCCCGCATACCAAAAGTTGAGCACGGTCACCTTGCCAGCCGCGGTTAGGTCAGTGCTCGAGAGAATGCCGCCGGATTCGGTAACGCTGGTCCACTCGGTGCTTGCGCGGCGAGCATCCGCGTTTTGAAATTCGGTAACTGTGCCATCGCCGGCAATGTAGTTTTTGTTATCGCCCGAGCGAAATTGGTCGGCGAGCGGGTCGTTGGCACAGGCGGTTAGGGCTAGCGGAGCAGCCACGGCGAGTGCTACTAGAGCCACCAAGCGGCGAAGAGCGGCAGAAGATTTCATTACACGGCTCCCTTGTCTGTCGAAACCAGTTCACGAGCCGGCTCAACGTAGTCAACCTCGACCCAATCGCCCGACTTGTTGCGCTCGATCGTGGTGATGCTGGCGAGTGCGCAGCGACGCTTGCGTGGGTCATGGGCCAAGCGAGCTCCGGCTAGGTGTCGGTGCACCATCCAGATTGGTAATTGGTGGGTGACGAGAGCCACCTCACCCTCGCGGGTTTTGGCGTCGATGTCTTCGATCGCCTCCATCATGCGGGCAACAATCGAAACGAACGACTCTCCCCAAGACGGCTGAACCGGGTTGCGCAGGTGAAACAGCAGGTGTGGGCGCAGGGCAATGGCCTTGGCCGAAAGTTTGCGACCCTCGAAAATGTTGTGCGGCTCAATCAGACGCTGGTCGGTGAGCGGGTCTAGACCGAATACATCTTGGATGCGCTCGGCAGACTCTCTCGTGCGCAAAAGTGGTGAGCAATAAACGGCAGAAAGTTTGGCGTTTCGATTCTTGAGCTCTTCGGCGGCCATCCGCGCCATTTCGTGCCCGGCTTCGGTGAGATGAAAGTGCGGCAACCGGCCATAGAGCACGCCGCCAGGGTTGTGCACCTCTCCGTGACGAATGAGGTGGATGCGATTGGCGGGCATGACACCATTCTACCTTCGCTAAACTTGAGGGCAGAGGCGACCTAAGCGCTCATGGAGCGCATTCTCAGGTTGCAAATGAAAGCAAGGATGTCATGCGCGAACGCACACTCGTCAAAGATCTCGCAGCCCGCGAAGATGGCCCGGTTCTACTCGGCGGTTGGGTTGAAAAACTGCGCGATCAGAAGCGCATTCAGTTCATCATTCTGCGCGATGAATCAGGCGATGTTCAGGTCACCTACCCTCGTCCGGTAGTAGACGAACAGCCGGTAGAAGACGACGCTCTTGCCGCCAAAGTTTCGACCCTTACCAGCGGTTCATTCGTTTGGATCACCGGTCGCCTAATTCACGACGAGCGCGTCAAGCTCGGCGGTCTCGAGGTTCAGCTAGACGACCTAGAAATCGTCACCCTCGCCGACCCGGTTAGCCCAATCGCCGAAGACACCTCAATCGACAAGCGTCTCGACTGGCGTTTTCTAGACCTTCGCCGCAGTGAGATGAACCTGGTCTTTCAGATTCAGACCACCATCGAGCAGGCTTGGCGCGAATACTGGACCGAGAACGGCTTTATCGAGATTCACTCGCCAAAGCTCATGGCCTCGCCATCTGAGTCG
This sequence comes from Actinomycetota bacterium, assembly GCA_039805305.1. GTDB lineage: Bacteria > Actinomycetota > Actinomycetes > Actinomycetales > Microbacteriaceae > Rhodoluna. The sequence continues at coordinate 3,908 of JBDLUM010000005.1, read as the reverse complement.
AACGCCGAGTTGTTCAAGCTCGAATACTTCGAAGGTCACGCCTACCTAGCCCAGAGCCCACAGTTCTACAAGCAGATGGCGATGATGGCCGGCTTCGGTCGGATCTTCGAAATCGGCCCAGTGTTTAGAGCCGACCCTTCGTTCACCTCACGTCACGCCACCGAGTTCACCTCGGTCGACATCGAGGTTTCATGGATCGACAGCCACGAAGACATCATGGCCATTCAAGAGCAGCTCTTGGTTCGCGCCCTCACCGCCGTTTCTGAGAAACACGGTGCAGACATCAAGCGCCTGTTCGACATCGACGTTGTCGTGCCGACCGTTCCATTCCCACGCATCACGCTTGCCGACGCAGTCGACATCGTGAAGTCCCGCGGCCACGAGATTCAGCGCGGCGGCGACATGGACCCAGAGGGCGAGCGCCAGATTGCGGCGCACGTTGCCGAAACCTTCGGCCACGAGTTTGTCTTCTTGACCGACTACCCTGCCACCGTGCGCCCGTTCTATCACATGCGTCACGCCGACGACCAAAACCTCACCAAGTCATACGACCTCATCTGGCGCGGAACCGAAATCACCACCGGTGCCCAGCGTGAACACCGCGTGGATGTTCTGATCGAGCAAATCAAACAGAAGGGTCTTGAGCCTGAAGGTTTGACCAGCTACACCGACTTCTTCAAGTACGGAGCACCTGCACACGGTGGCTTCGGTATGGGTCTGCTGCGAGTGATTATGTTGCTGCTACACCAGCCGAACATCCGTGAAGTTGGCTACCTGTTCAGAGGCCCAAACCGTCTAGAGCCATAGTCGAAGCTGGCTTCTAGAGCCAACTGTCGAGCATTAGCCCAGGCATGTTTTGGTAGTGCTTGGTGTTACCCGAGACAAGCACTCGGTTCATCGCTATGGCATGAGCACCGATAAGCAGATCGTATTTGCCGGTAGGTTTGCCGACCTTGGCTAGTGCCTGACGCAAGTTGGCTGAGGTGGTAGCCGCACTCGAATCAAATTGATAAACCCTAAGTGCATCGAGCAACTTTGTCGCTCGCAGATATCGAGCCGAGTCACCCTCTAAACCAGCGAGCCCGACTCGAAACTCCATCTCTACGATCGAAGAAATCGCGATTTCGAAGTCTTGAAACTCTGCAAGCTTGGCTGCCAACTTGTTGTCTCCGCGAATGATGGCGATGAGCACATCGGTGTCGAGCATGAACATTGGTGCCCCTAATCGACCAAGAGGTGGTCAAACTTGATGGCCTTAACCAACGCATCGGCTTCAGCCTTGGTCATTAGCTCTGAACCATCAGGCAGGGCCGCAATTTCTGCTGCTAAGTCAGCTAGAGCATTTCGAGACTTGGCAGAAGAGATCACAATGTTCTGCGTGGTTGGGTCGCGCCAAACGCGCACCTCTGCACCTTCTTCGAACCTAAGGTCAGCCGGAATGCGAATAGCCTGGCTGCCGCCGTTCTGAAACACCCGAGTTTGAAAAATTGTCATTCGAACCCTCCTATGTCGAAAGTATAGACATAGGTATAGACAATTAGGAATGCAGTTTTAGTGTCAGTTTTTCGTAGCTGCTCGGCACGTGGGCATAGCCCTCGATGTTGTGGTGCACGATCGAATCTTCGCCAACACTCCAGGTACCGAATTCGGCGAGCCAAATTTCTAGCAGGATGCGCGTCTGCAGCTGCGCGAGATGCAAACCTATGCACGAGTGACGCCCATACCCGAAGCCGAGGTGCGGGTTCGCCCCGCGGTCTAGACGAATCTCGGCAGGGCACTCGATGGCCGTTTCATCGTGGTTGGCCGAGATGAAACTAAGCCACACATAGCTAGGGTTCGATGGGTCGGTCGTCTCTTGCTTGTCGACCCGGTGCATCATCGGCAGCGGGCTCAAGAATCGAACCATTTCGGTGATGAAGCCTGGCAACGCTTCGCGGTTGCCGGCCAGGCTGGCTCGCAGCTTGTCGTTGTGAGCGAGGTATGAGAGTGAACCGCAAACCAACTTGACCACGGTGTCTCGACCTCCGGCAAGCACCAGGTTCGCGATGCCGTTTTTCTCGAGACGGGTCAGCGGGCGACCGTCGAGTTCGGCACGGTTCACCTGGCCGAACAAATCATCGGTTGGGTGAGCGTCCAACTCATCGAAGGTTTTCTTGAGATAGCGGTCGAGGTGGTCGCCGTGACGAATGCCGTCTTCGTCTGTGATCCAGGTGTCTGGCCCCCACGAATACCATTCATCGACATCTTGCGGGCGACCGAACACAACGCCGAGGCACTGAACAATCATCGGCAGCGCTAGGTCGAAGACAACCTCGACCTCGCCGGCTACCTTGGCCTTCGCCACCAGCGCCGTGATGATGTCGGTGAACTCGCCCTCGTGCTTAGCAAGCGAGTGTTTGGTGAACCAAGGTGCAATCAGAGCGCGGATGTCGGTGTGCAGCGGCGGATCAACCTCAAGTGGCAGTTGCTTGTAGTCACGAACATCCGCGTCGCCTTGCAAATCGCTCGAATAACGTTCGTAGTCGCGGGCAGCAGCACGAACATTTGCGTTACCGGTGATGAGCTTCACTAGGGCGCCAGCTCGTGTTAGACCAGATCGCTGAGAGCGGCTCGAAACCGCTCTGGATCGATACGCCAGTAGTTATGAACCTTGCCGTTAATTAGGACGACCGGAATCTCTTCGGAGTGTTTAGCTCTGAGCTCATCATTGAAATTGATGTCGTGCTCTACAAAATCAACCTGCACGTGTCGAAAAACACCGGTGTACTGCGAACGAAAGTCAGCGATCACGGCGTTGACCACCAAGCGGGCATCGTCACACAGGTGACAGCCGGCCTTGGTAATGAGGGCTACTTGAATGCTTTGCGACACCTAAACATACTAAGGCGGCTCTAAACTTGTGAAGTGCCTCTAACCCCCAAACCGGTGAAGAAAGAAGCTGCATTCTTCGACCTAGACAACACCCTGCTGAGGGGGTCGTCTTCTTTTCTGTTTGGCAAGGCAGCGTTTGAGCGCAAGATTCTGGGGCGTCGCGATATCTCGCGTTTCGCCTGGCAACAGTTCAGATTCATCACTCGAGGTGAATCGGCAAAGATGATGGCCAGCATCGAAGAAAAGGCGCTCGGCTTGGTGGCCGGTCACAAGGCTTCAGAACTCGCCCAAATGGTGATCGACGTCTACCCCGAATTCATTGCACCAAAGCTTTGGCCAGAAACCGTGCGCATTGCTCAAGAGCACATGGCCAAAGGTCGCGAGGTTTGGATTATCACCGCGAGCCCGATCGAGATGGCAGAGCACATTGCTCACCAGCTTGGCCTAACCGGAGGTCTCGGCACCCTCGTGGCCCGCGACGAAAACGGCATTCTTACCGGTGAACTAACCGAACGCCCACTTCACGGCAAGCGCAAGTTGACCGCCATTAAAAAATTGGCGAAAGAGCGCAACCTGAGCCTCAAGCGTTCGTTCGCATACAGCGACTCGGCCAACGACCTACCGATGCTCACGCACGTGGGGCATCCGGTTGTCGTGAACCCAGACAAGACACTCGAGCGCTACGCCAAGGCCGCTGGTTGGAAGATTCTCGATTTCAAAAAGCGCGATATCAAAAAGCGCAACAAGGCTGCCAAGAAGGCCGCTCAGTAACTAGAGCCCTGCCAGCTCCAAGCAGTCGCACTCCCCACGCACTCCCGCGCTTAAACAAAAAACCCGTCAGCAAACACTGACGGGATGATTGTTTTGAAGATCTACTTCTTATTGCGACGCTGGTGGCGAGTCTTACGAAGCAGCTTGCGGTGCTTCTTCTTCGACATGCGCTTACGACGCTTCTTAATAACTGAGCCCACGAAAACCTCACATTTAGGGATGTTGCCGACCGAACGTCGACCAACAGACTTTCTCCATTCTAGCCC
>JBDLUM010000004.1:0-2840 GCA_039805305.1 Actinomycetota bacterium | reverse complement strand
TGTAAGAGACCACCAGCAGTGCAGGTGACTGTGCTGGCTATGTAAACCTCATCGGGAGCAAGACCAAGCAGAAGGCGCTATGAGCTGCTCGCTTAGCCTTCGGGTAGGTCGCTAGAACTTGTGAGCAATTGCAAGTCGAGATAGATGATCGTCCACGACAGAACCCGGCGTATCGGTTGGCCCATCTACTAATCTTCGCTGGACGCGTATGCCAGTGAGGCAGCTCCAATGATTCCGGCAGAGTTCTTGGTTGTTGCCGGAACTATTTTGGTTTTGAGCTTCAGCAGGGGCAAGAACTTCTCATGGTTTTTCGAGATGCCGCCGCCGACAATAAACAGATCTGGGACCAGTAGTCGCTCCAGGGTTGAGTAGTACTTCTGCAAGCGCTCAGCCCACTGTTCAAAACTCAAACCTTCTCGCTCCATAGCGCTGTAAGCAGCTTTGGTCTCATAGTCCAAGCCCTCGATCTCGAGGTGACCCAACTCAGCATTTGGGATTAGAACTCCGTTGTAAAACAAAGCGGTTCCAATGCCAGTGCCCAAAGTCGTCATGATGGTTAGCCCGTGAGAGCCCCTGCCCGCTCCGAACTTAATCTCTGCTAACCCCGCGGCATCGGCATCGTTAATCACGTGGGTGTGGCGATTCAGAGTCTTATCAAACAACTCGTCGGCGTTTAGGCCGATCCATCGCTTAGAGACATTTGCTGCCGATTGCGTAAAGCCGTGTTTCACCACCGCCGGGAAGCAAATGCCTACCGGGTAATTTCGGTGTGACACACCAAGGGTTTCGATGATTGATACGCAGGCGGCAGCAATCGCCTCTGGTTCACCACCGGCAGGGGTTTCTACTCGAACTCGGTCAGAGACCAGCTCACCCTTTTTGATGTCAACGACGGCGGCTTTGATTCCTGTGCCACCAATGTCAATGCCAACGGCTTTCTTTCCCACTTATGCCTCCGTAAGGATTTCTGGACCATCTTCAGTTATCAAGATGGTGTGCTCAAACTGTGCGGTGTGCTGCTTATCTTTGGTGGTTACAGTCCAGCCGTCTTCCCACATGTCCCAATCCGCAGTTCCTAGGGTAATCATCGGCTCAACCGTGAAGACCATGCCGACCTCAATCAAGGTGCCGTATTCGGGTTCGTCATAGTGGGGGATTATTAGCCCGGTGTGGAAGCTAGGGCCAACACCGTGGCCGGTGAATTCTTTGACGACTCCGTAGTTGAATCTTTTGGCATAGGTCTCGATTGCCCTGCCAATGATGTTTACCTGCCGACCAGGCATTGCAGCATTGATTCCGCGGTGCATCGCTTCCTTGGTTCTAGACACCAGGTCCGTTAGTTCCTGTGAACCCTGTCCAACTAAAACAGTGCCGTTGGTATCGCCATGAACTCCACCAATAAATGCGGAGATGTCGATGTTTAGAAGATCCCCGTCTTCCAGAACGGTATCGTCTGGGATTCCGTGGCAAATGATCTCATTCATGGAGCTGCAAAGTGATTTTGGAAAGCCGCGGTACCCAAGTGTTGACGGATATGCCTTCTGAGAAATCAGAAACTCGTGGCCGATTCTGTCCAGGTCATCGGTTGTCATGCCTGGCTTCGCACTTTCGAGAACAAGCTCAAGTGCTTGCGCTGCAATCTTTGATGCCGCTCTAATGCGCTGAATAGTTTCTTGGTCATACTTGTCGCCACCCACGTGAGGCGCAGGACCGGGCTTTCCGACATATTCAGGTCTGGTTATGCCATTCGGTACTGCTCGAGCCGGAGATAGCCTTCCAGGCGTGAGCTTTCCGTTTTTGTCTTTTGGCACCAGGCAAGTCTATTTTTGATTTTGAGTTACTAGGCTCAAACCATGGCGAAAGATGAATATTGGTTCAACACCAAGACTCAAGAGGTCGAAGTCGGTAAGCAGTCTTTGTCGCTAGATCGACTCGGCCCCTTTGCAACATTTGAGGAAGCCAAGAACGCTTTGGAAGTGATTGCCGAGCGAGCAGCCGCGCTGCGAAAAGAGGACGAGTCCTCAGACACTTGGCCTAACTAAAACTTTGCTCTGCAGTTGGAAAGTCCCCACCCAGCACCTCGCTGCGGTAATTCACTGCTGCGTTAGATAGGTCCTGGCGAAGGTTCAGGTATTGCTTAGCAAACGATGGGGATTTAGATCCAAGTCCAGCAAAGTCCGTCCAAACCAAAATTTGCCCGTCAGTCTTGTTACCGGCACCGATTCCGATTGTTGGAATGGCCAACTCCTTGGTGATGCGCTCGGCGAGCTCGGCTGGAACCATTTCCAGCACCACTGCAAAAGCTCCAGCCTGCTGAATAGCTAGGCAGTCGCGAAGTATGTCGTCTGCCGCATCGCCTCGACCCTGAACCTTGAAGCCACCGAGAGCGTGAACCGACTGCGGAGTGAAGCCAACATGCCCCATTACAGGGATGCCAGCGTCAACTAGAGCTTTGATTTGTTCTGTGCGAGCGCCCTCAAGCTTGATTGCTGCTGCACCGGATTCCTTCATGGCTCTGATGCCATTCTCAACGGCCTGCAATGTTGAGATCTCGTAGCTTCCAAATGGCATGTCAAGCACAACTAAAGCACTCTTTGCACTTCTGGCGACTGCTCGGCCAAAGATCAACATCTCGTCGAGAGTGATAGGAACGGTGCCGTCGTTGGCCAATACCGTGTTGCTGGCAGAGTCACCAACCAGAATCACTTCGATACCAGCCTCATCAAAGATCTCAGCGGTTAGTGCGTCATAGCTGGTGAGGCAGGCGAAACGCTGACCTTTTTGCTTCAGGGTCAATAGCGTTGAAGTTCTTATTTTCATAGCTTCCCAAATCTAGTGGT
>JBDLUM010000003.1:0-14091 GCA_039805305.1 Actinomycetota bacterium | reverse complement strand
CAATGCGATCTCGGCACAGCCTTCGTTCCTTCTGCCTGCGGTGAACGACGGCACGATTAACGGCATGTTCCGCTTCCCAATCGGGCCTACTTTCAGCCTGGTTAAGGTTGGCCCGACGGGCACCCTAACTGTCGGCGCTGAGGTACTCTTCGACAAGGCTGCTGACTTCATGGGCCTCAACTGGATTTTCCCGGTTGGAGTTCAGGCGGGCGATGCAACAGACCTAACCGTGATGGCGACAAGCATGAACAAGGCCGCAGTTGCGTCTATCAAGATCGCAACCGGTACCGCTGTCGCGGGTGAACAGGTCAGTTGGACCCAATCCATGGGCAACGGTCAAACCTCGGCCTACGTCTATGACGCAGCTAGCAAGGATGTTTACTGGTGGTTCAACGACGCAGCTGCCGCTGCTGGCAAGCTCTCGATTTACAAGTGGCGTGACCCGCTATACGTGAAGCCAACCGGCCCAGTGCCAGCGGTTACCTCGAAGAACCTCGAGTACGCAACCAACACCCCGGCTGCCGGAACCAAGGTCACCTTCACCGGTACCAACCTGAACGTAGCCACCGCGGTTAAGTTCGGCACCGTTGCGGCGACCCTCGGCACCAAGACCGCCACCTCGCTTGAGGTGACTGTTCCTGCCGGAACCGGAACCGTCGCAATCACCATCGAGTCGGCTAACGGCAACGGTGCTGGTGGAAACTTCACCTACGTTGGCGCTAACAAGGTTGCTCAGACCGTCACCCTCGATGCCGGTGCAAACACCGCAGCCATGGGCGACGCAGACCGCACCCTATCGGCAACCGTTGCGATGACCGGATACACCGCCGTCGCAAGCCTCACCTACAGCTCGACCACCGCTGCGGTTTGTACTGTAACCGGCAACAAGCTGAAGTTTGTGGCTAAGGGAACCTGTTCGGTCAAGGCAACTCAGGCTGGTTCGTCATGGACCGCCGAGGGCGTTGCAACCAAGGACATCACCGTCACTGGTCCAGACGCGCAGACCATCACCATCAAGGCTCCAACCACTGGTGAAAAGTTGGTTGGTCTAGATGGTTACTTCATCTACCCGAAGACCAACTCAGGTCTACCGCTGAGCATCCGCTTCGACACCCCAACCGTTTGTAAGAAGGGAACCTTCGCTGCAAACCACGTAATCAACGTCAAGACTGGTACTTGTAAGATCACCGTCTTGGGCGCTGGCAGTGCACTGTGGATGGCCGGTTCGAGCGTTCTCACCTACACCGTAGGTAAGGCTGGAACCACCTCGATCACCGACTCCGGAAACGCAAGTGCCCCGGTAGTTCTGAACAACAGCGGAACCAAGACCAACGTCTTGAGCGAAGTTGTTTCTTGGAAGAAGTCGACTGGTGCTCTAACCGTTTCGTCACGTGGTGTTTGGGTTGGCCCAATCACAGCTACCGCAACGTTCAAGATTGGTTCGAAGAGCTACAGCTGTACCCTCAAGTACGGAACTCTGAAGGCCGCCTCGGCAACTAGCGTGAAGGGCTTCCCAGCCGGCACCGCTCTCTGCGGTGGCAAGACAACTTCTGACAAGGCAGCTCTAGCCGCCTTGAAGAAGATTGCAGCGCCAGTGACCGTAAAGATTGTGGTTGTTCGCGAACTACGCAACCCAGCCAAGTACACCACGAAGGGTCAGAAGATCACTCGTTCGGTTTACGTAACAATCGGCTAGTAACTAAATCTGAAAAGGGATGGTCCTGTGCGGGACCATCCCTTTTTACTTTCTCTAGGATTGAGCCATGACCTTTTCTTCGCCATCAAAACCACGCCTCGTTGAGTTAGTCAAAGAGCTTGCCATCGTTCACGGTCGAGTGACACTATCGAGCGGGCTCGAGGCTGACTACTACGTTGACCTTCGCCGCGCTACGCTGCACCACGAGGCAGCCCCACTGATCGGTCAAGTCATTCTCGATCTACTCGATGCCAACGGCGTCACCGATTTTGATGCGATCGGCGGCCTGACCATGGGTGCCGACCCGGTTGCGACATCGGTGCTTCACCAGGGTGCTGCACGCGGTCGAGCCATCGATGCCTTCGTGGTTCGCAAGGCTGCCAAAGCTCACGGCATGGGTCGCCAGGTTGAAGGCCCAGATGTTGCAGGCCGAAGGGTTGTTGTGGTCGAAGACACCTCAACGACCGGCGGCTCACCACTAACTGCAGCCGAAGCCCTCAAGGCGGCCGGCGCAATCGTTGTTGCCGTAGCTACCGTGGTCGATCGCGACACCGGTGCCCAAAAGGTGATCGAAGACGCAGGCTTTCGCTACCTCACCGCCATCACGTTAGACGACCTAGGCCTGCGCTAAATGCGCGCATTCGTTTTAACCCAAGCATCAAACTTTGCCGGAGTAATCTCAGGCAGCATCATCTTCATTGCCCTACCGTGGCTGGTTCTCGACGTCACGGGCTCATCGGCACAGGGCGCGCTCGTGATAGCGGCGAGCAGCATTCCCGGGCTTTTGCTAGCACCAATAATGGGTTCGTTTATCGACTCTATTGGCCGACGACGAGTGGCATGGGCCGCCGAGGCCGTCACGGTTCTCGCTACCATCGCCTTTCCTCTGATGGCCGTTTTCGGGGTAATCAACCTCTGGTCGCTCGTCGTGCTCGCGGTGGTGCGCAACATCTTTTCACCTGGTGGCCAGTCTGCCCGCAAATCTTTGGTGCCGGATGTCGCGGCCAAGGCCGGCCTGTCACTCGACCGCGCCAACTCGCTGCACGAGGCGGTGTTCGCCGCAGGGTTCGCGGTTGGGCCGGCTATTAGTGCGATTGTGATTGGTTTCTCTGGCCCGATGATGGCGTTCTGGTGGTCGGCTGGCGCTGGCGCAGCATCCGCCCTGTTTATGCTCGCGGTCAAAGTTATCGAAAAGCAAGAACCGGCCAACGCCGATGACGACATTAAGCGACCCATTCGCTATGCGCTAGAGGGCGTGCGTGCGCTCGGGCGTTACCCAGCCGTGGCGCTGCTGTTCATCTCGCTGCTGGCCGTGAGCCTCATCTACATTCCGACCGAGATGGTCGTGTTGCCGCGCTACTTCAACGATATCGGTCAGCCCGAGAGTCTTGGTTTCTTGATTGCCACCATGGCCACTGCGAGCGTTTTCGGCTCGCTCGCCTATGAGTGGTTGGCAGCGCGCGTCAGTTACCCAAACCTATTACGCATTGTGCTCTTCGGCATTTCGGCTGCGATGTTGCCAATGGCATTTCTGCTTCCGCAGTGGGCCATGCTGGTACTCGGTGCGGTGCTCGGTTTTTCGTTCGCTCCCGTGATTCCGCTGCTCAACACCGTGGTTCAGCGCCAGGTGCCGGCCAACCTACGCGGGCGTGTATTTAGCCTTGAGATGGCGGTGTGGAACGCTAGCCCGATGATTTCGTTCATTGCAGTCGGCTTCGCCGTCGACCAGGTTGGCGTGCAGCCGGTTTATCTTGCACTAGCGATCGGCGTGGCCCTTGCCGCGTTCGCAATCAGCTCGGCTCCGCAAATGAAAGCGCTGGCCGCGGCAAAGGAAATCCCCCAAGACTAGGCCTTGGGGGAGCATCCTCGTAAAGGTTTGCTACTTGGTCGGCTTGCCGGCCTTGATGGCTGCGGCGGTGCCGGTGAGCTTACCCTGACCGTTGATTGTGTAGTAGCGAATGTAGTCAACATACATCGAAGCCGACTTCAAGTCTGGGTCTAGGTCACCTGTGAAGCGACCGCCCATGGCTAGGTTCAGAATCATGAAGTAAGGCTTGTTGAATACCCACTTGTTGGTGCCAACGCTCTTCGGGGTCACCGTGTGAAAGAGCTTGTTGTTGACATACCAGTTGATCTTGTTTGGGAACCACTCGATGGCATAAACGTTGTAGGTCGAGTAGAGCGGGCTGTTTAGAGCGTGGGTGCCGGTGATGCCGTCGCCACCGAAGTAGCCAGGGCCGTGAACGGTTCCCCAGGTGGTCCAAGGGTTAGCGCCTTTGCCCTCCATGATGTCGATCTCGCCCGAGTTAGGCCACTGGTTAGTCGGAAAGTCGTTGCCGAGCATCCAGAATGCTGGCCAGGTGCCATCACCCTTAGGGTTCTTGATGCGGGCCTCTAGGCGGCCGTACTGAAACGCGAGCTTGCCCTTGGTGTGAATGCGGCTGCTCAAGAATTCGCAGGCCGAGCCTAGGGTTGCGATCGGGCATTCGTAGTAGATGTCTTCGTTGATGTTCGGAGAGTACTTGGTGGCCTTGAAGACCAGGTTGCCTTGAGCAACACCATCGGTCTTCACGTTGGTGTCAACGTAGGCCTGGTGCTCTAGGTTGCCCCAGCCGCCGCCACCTACGTCGTAGCTAAAGACAGAGCTTGATGGCTTGACGTTGGCTTTGCCCTTGAATTCAAGCGCCCAAACAAGCTTCTTGGATGTCGCGCCGGTGGCCGCAGTCTGCGCGCCCATGCCGAGCGCAAGCGCACCGATTGCCGCAAATGCTGCTAGTCGCAGTAAGTTTTTCTTCATGGTGATACCTCTCTTTAGTCACAACTAAAGTTCGACGCCAGAACGCACACTCTGCCGATTACAGTTTGGTAACGGTTTGAAAATCGATCGTAATTCCACTTGTTCGTGAAATCGCTTTCACGCACAATAGTAAAACGTGAAAGCGATTTCACGCAAGCAATACCTTTCCGAATAAAAACAGTCGAAGTGGTAAGGGTGTCGTCGCACAACGATACCCTTACCCCTCGGCCTCAAGGAGAACAAGAAGAAGGTCATGCGCAACCTAAAGAGAATTGGTGCACTACTACTGAGCGTTTTCGTCGTGCTCGGAGTTGTTCAGCCAGCCAAGGCAGCCACACCGGTAACCATCACCATCTGGTCATTCGGTAACGTAATCGAGCCGTGGGCAATCACCGAATACAAGAAGCTGCACCCAGAGGTGACCCTTCAGATCAAAAAAGGTGAGCTCGACGCCCACCACCAGTCTTTGATCACCGCATTCTTGGCGAAGAAGACCCCAGACATCGCAGCCGTTGAGGTTTCATACTCCGGCTACTTCCGTTCTTACCCTTCATACTTCGAAGACCTACGTAAGGCCCCTTACAACGTCGGCACCATCGAGAAGAACTACCTCGACTGGCGCTGGGACCAGGGCGTCGGCTACGACGGCACCGTGTTCGGTATGCCAACCGACGTTGGTGGCATGCAGGTTGCTTACCGCGTAGACCTATTCAAGTCACACGGCCTGCCAACCGACCGCAAGGCCGTGAGTGCCCTCTGGCCAACTTGGGACAAGTTCATTGCCACTGGCCAGAAGTACAACTCGAAGCTAAGCGCAGCTGAGAAGACCTCTTGCACCAAAAAGAAGATCTGCTACGGCTTCATCGACAATGCCGGCACCATCTACAACGCGGTGCTAAACCAGGCCAGTGCAAAGTACTACGAGAACAACAACACCAAAGATGGCAAGTTGGTCTACTCGACCAACCCGGCTGTGAAGAAGGCGTTCGACACCACTACCAAGGCGTTGAAGGCAAACATTGGTACCCGCATCAACTCGTTCACCTCTGACTGGAACGTCGGTATGAACAACGGTATCTTCGCGACCATCCTGGCACCGGCCTGGATGATGGACTACATCAAGCAGCAGGCACCAAAGACCAAGGGCAAGTGGGACATCGCCGACCTGCCTGGTGGTGGTGGAAACCTAGGTGGTTCACAGCTGACCATTCCAAAGTCGGCCAAGAACAAGACCGCGGCGTGGGAATTCATGTCTTGGTACCTAGCCCCTGCTCAGCAGTTGACCATCTTCAAGAAGTACGGTCTGTTCCCATCGGCATCGTCGCTATACAACGACCCTGCTCTGAAGAACTTCAAAGACCCGTTCTTCAACAACGCTCCGGTTGGTGCCATTTACACCGCAGGTGCGCTCAAGCTGAAGCCGATCTTCGAGGGTAAGAAACAGCGTGCCATCGACAACATCTTCGGCCAGGCCCTGTCTCGTGTAGCCATCGGAAAACAAACCCCGGCGGCAGCGTGGCAACAAGCCCTATCTGAGATCAAGAAATCGGTCGGTTAGCGAAGCTAGCCCGATATTTCCCCCAATTTCTTGAAACAAATCTGAGTAGGAATTAGTTGATGAACAACAAGTCTCCCGTTTCTGATGCAAGTCAGACCTCGGGTAACTCGACCGGTCGAGGGGGCCGACGCACAGCGGCCCCTTCACCGTGGCGAGCGGATGCTCAGCCGGGCGCTCCTCGAAAGCGCAAGAGTTCACGTCGCGAAGAGCCTGGCTCGATTCGCGCCCTGAACCCGGGCTGGGGCTATGTTTTCACCGCCCCGTTCTTCATCATGTTCCTGATCTTCGGCCTAGCGCCGGTGGTCTACTCGACCTACATCGCATTCTTCAACTGGGATCCACTAGAGCTAGAGCATCCGTTCGTCGGCCTCGACAACTTTGCACTTCTGCTTGACGATGGCCAATTCTGGATGGCCGTAGGCAACACCTTCAGCATCTGGTTCTTCTCGACCATTCCAGCGATGATCATGTCGATTGGCTTGGCGGCAATTCTGCGTAACCCGAACCTGCGTGGTGCAACCTTCTGGCGAACCATTCTGTTGGTGCCAAACATCACCTCGGTTCTAGCCATCGCCATCATCTTTGGTCAGCTCTTCGGTCGTGATTTCGGTCTAATCAACCTGATGCTCGACATCTTCGGCTTCGATCGCCACATTGACTGGATCACCGAACAGGTTCCGAGCCACATCGCCATCGCAACGATGATCACCTGGCGCTGGGTGGGCTACAACTCGCTCATCTTCTTGGCAGCCATGCTCGCGATTCCAAACGAGCTCTACGAGTCAGCATCGCTCGACGGAGCATCGAAATGGCAGACCTTCCGCTTCGTAACCCTGCCACAGCTTCGCAACACCATCACCTTCGTTCTCATCGTTGGAACCATTGGTGGTCTTCAGGTGTTTGCTGAACCGCTAACCCTCGGCGGTAACTTCAACGGTGGAGACAGCCGCCAGTTCTCGACTCTCACCTTGTTCTTATACGAGCAGGCTTTCGTGAACAACAAGTGGGGCTATGCCGCTGCAGTTGGCATCATGATCACCTTGATCGTTCTAGTGATTTCGGCCATCAACTTCTGGCTAACCCGCCGCATCGCAAGTGAGGACGCCAAATGAGTTCGAACCTGACCCAAGACAGCGACTACGAAATCGACCCAGGCAAAAAACAGCCTGCAGCGAAAATTGAACGCCGCCGCACCCCGCGCTGGCGCAAGATGTCGTTGGCTAGCTACATCACGCTGGCGCTGGTGGCTTTGCTCTCTGTCTTCCCGTTCTACTGGATGTTCATTGTTGCGTCGAACGGAAACGAAGAAGTTTCGAAGGTTCCGCCAACCATGGTTCCGGGTCCACGCTTTCCTGAGGTCATCTCAGACGTGTTCACCGCGAACCCGTTCTTTGGGTGGTCGCTCTTCAACACCGTCTTCGTCGGCACCGTCGTTGCAATCGCTCAGGTGTTCTTCTCTTCGATCGCCGGCTTCGCATTTGCCAAGCTGAACTTCAGAGGCCGCAAGCTAATGGTGGTTTTCGTCATCGGAACAATGATGCTGCCGAGCCAGCTGGGCATCATCCCGCTTTATATGCTGGTTAGCGAGTTGGGCTGGATCAACACCCTCACCGCGCTTATCGTGCCGGCTCTGGTCACCGCATTCGGTGTGTTCTGGATGCGCCAGATTATCGACGCCCAGATTCCTAATGAACTTCTCGAAGCTGCCAGCATCGATGGAGCCGGAGTGTTCCGCGTCTACTGGAGCATCGTGTTTCCGATCATTGCTCAGAGCGGTTTCGTACTAGGTCTGTTCAGCTTCTTGGCAACTTGGAACGACTTCTTGTGGCCGCTGTTGGTTCTGAACGACCCGCAGGTGTTCACGGTTCAGGTTGCCGTCAACCAGCTCAAGAGCAGTTACACACTTGACTACGCACTCAACATGGGTGGTGCTTTCTTGGCGACCTTCCCGCTTCTGATCTTGTTCGTAGTTGTCGGTCGACGCCTCGTCAGCGGTGTCATGGATGGAGCAGTGAAGGGATAGTTATGAACTTTCCAAACGATTTCACCTGGGGTGTAGCAACCTCTAGCTACCAGATCGAAGGGGCCGCGCACACCGACGGGCGTGGGCCGAGCATCTGGGACACCTTCTCGTACACCCCTGGCAAAGTAGTCGGTGGCGAGCACGGCGACGTCGCCTGCGACCACTACAACCGCTACCCGCAAGACGTGGCTCTCATGAAAGACCTGGGCGTTCAGGCATACCGCTTCTCGATTGCCTGGCCAAGACTTTACCCTCAGGGCGACAAGCAGCGCGAGCAGCGCGGTTTCGACTTTTACAGCCGCCTCATCGACGAACTCTTGAACGCTGGCATCACTCCGGTGCCGACTCTCTACCACTGGGATCTACCTCAGGCCACCCACGACCGCGGCGGCTGGGCCAACCGCGACATCGTCGCTCAGTTCGCCGACTACGCCGGTGCAATCGCAACCGAGTTCGGCGACCGCGCCAAGAAGATCATCACGCTCAACGAGCCTTGGTGTTTCACCTGGCTCGGCCACATGAGCGGTGTTCACGCACCTGGTATGAAAGACCTAGATTTCTCGATTGCCACCGCTCACCACAGTGTCTTAGCTCACGCCGAGGCAACTCGTGCGATGCGTGCTGTTCACTCAGACATCGAGTCTGGAATCACCCTGAACATGACCAACTTCCGTGTAGCCGAGGGCAGTAACCCAGAGGTGCACGAGTTGGCCGCGCTGCAAGACGCACACATCAACCGCTGGTGGATCGAATCGCAGCTTCACGGCGTTTATCCACAGATTCTGGTCGACCACTACGGTGACAAGCTCGACCGTGTTATCAAAGACGGTGACATGGATGTCGCGAAGATCGACAGCGAATTCCTAGGTATCAACTACTACTCCGACTCGTTCTTGTCGAACCCAGCCGAGAGCGACAAGCCGGCCGGCGACGGTGGGCCGTTCCCGTTCCCGCAGCGCGCAAGTGGCGAAGTGCCTCAGCCGACCACCGACATGGGTTGGCCAATCACTCCAGAAGGCCTTTACGACCTACTCATGCGCATCGAGCACGACTGGCCTGAATTTGCCGAGATCTCGATCACCGAAAACGGTGCCGCCTACCCAGAAGGTGTCGACGCCGACGGCGAGGTGCACGATGAGCGTCGCGTTGCGTACATCCGTGATCACATTGCCTCGGTTATTCGCGCCGCAGAAGATGGCTCGAAGATTCGCTCGTATTTCGGTTGGTCGTTCATGGACAACTTCGAGTGGGCCGAGGGCTACGCCAAGCGTTTCGGTCTCGTGCACGTTGACTTCGAGACTCAGGTCAGAACCCCGAAAGACAGCGCCAAAGCCTACGCCGCTATCATTGCTAGTAACGGAGCGACTCTCGCTTCGGTCGGCCGCTAAGCATTAGCTAACGCAGGCACTAACAAGGGCAAGGTAAAAACGATGGCAGCAAAAAGCGCTCCTAGAGCGACTTATGCCGAAATCGCCAAGACTGCAGCCGTGTCTGAAGCAACCGTTTCGCGCGTTCTCAACGGCGACGAAAACGTTCACCCCGACCGCATCAAAGCGGTTAATTCAGCGGTAAAGAAGCTCGGTTACAAAAAGCACCGCGCAGCATCGGCCCTAGCCTCTGGTCGCACCGGGCTAATCGCCGTTGTTATCGACGACGACCTTTCAATTTTTGCCGACCCGTTCTGGGCTACGGTTACCTCGGGCATCAGCCGCGTTCTGATGGAGAACGAGCTGCAAACCCTGCTCATGGTTACCCCGCTCGAATCGGTCGACGGCCCCGTTGCCCACTACCTGATGGGTGGCGAGGTTGATGGTGCTATCTTCTTTCAACTTCACAAGGATGCTCTGATCAAGCGCCTGCGCAAGCAGAACCTGCCAATCGTGATTACCGGCACCCCGCACTCCCGCAGCGACTTTCCGTTCGTTGACACCGACTCGTTTGGTGGTGCTCACGCGGCGACCAAGCACCTTTTTTCACGCGGATGCAAGCAAGTCGGCATCATCACAGGTGACATCGACACCACCGCCGGCGCAGCTCGTCTTGACGGCTACAGCCAGGCTTACCGCGAATCGGGCCACGTGCCATCGAAGAAGCTAATCGCCTCTGGTGACTGGTCAATGGAAAGCGGCCGCGCCGCCATGGCCCGCCTGCTCGAAAAGGCCGAGGGCATCGACGGCGTTTTCGCCTCGAACGACCTTATGGCTGTTGGCGCTATGGCTGCCATCGAAGAGGCCGGGCTGCGGGTTCCTGAAGACATCAAAATCATCGGTTTCGACGACTCGGTGGTCGCCCAGGCTGCGCGACCAGCACTAACCAGCGTGCGCCAAGACATTGTGGCGCTCGGTGAGGCTGCTGCCGAATTGATGATCGCGCAGCTGCGCGGCGAAGAAGTTGAGCCGCGCATCCTGAAGAGCGAATTGGTGATTCGCGAAACTGCCTAAATCGGGCAACAGAGCAACATCGGGTTCACATGGTTTTCGTAATAAATAACCGATAACGATTGCGAGAAACCGCTTTCACGGAAAGCCTTAACAACTTATACTTTCAATCAAACGCGTGTGCGCGCGTTGCCGAGATTTTTCTTGTTGGACACTTCCGAAAGGATGCCCGTGCGCACAGTTATTCGCCGCATCGCCGCAGCCATCGCTGCTTCATCACTCCTGCTCGTAGGCCTTGTCGCCACGACTCCAGCCTCGGCTGCCGTCACCTGGGTCAGCGGTCTTAGCTGGACCAACCTGCACGTGCTTCAAGAAGAAGGCGTGTTCGAAAAATACCGCCGCGAGTTCGACCTAAACTCGGTGCTTCAAACCCAGAGCGAGTCTCAGCACAGCACCGCATGGATTCGCACCGACCGCCAGTCGGTCACCGTGCGTTACATCGGCGGAGCATCCAACGCCAACAAGTCGGTTCAGTTCTTGCCTGGCGGTGACATCGAGTTCACCGACTCGATCGCCGGCGACGACAACATTGCCGTAACCGACTCGCTAGGCAACGCGTCGATCACTCTTACCCTCACCAACCCAGCTCAAGCTGAAGACAACCTATACGTAGGTTTGCGCGCCGGCACAGCCGAAGAAGACCCAACCGTGGGCAACATGGTTCTGCTCTGGCAAGAACCGGGCTTCTACCCGATCATCAAACTTCGCGGAACCTGGACCGGCCCAGAGTCGGTTTGCGGCGTCAACCCTTATGAGTGCGTTGACAGCGATCTAGACGAGAAAACCTGGCTCTGGTCTGTGTTCAAGCGCGACTGGCTACCAGAATATGCACAGGTGTTCGTCAAGTCATACAAAGCTGGCTCGACCATCTATGTGAAATACAGCGTGACCGACATCTGGGGCACCCCGCTAGTTGGCAAGTCGATCACCCTTCCGGCCGACCCTGGCTGCAAGATTTGCAAGTGGGGCTCGTTCAAGGGCACCAAACTCACCGACTCAAAGGGCTATGTTTCATTCAGCCTGCCAAACAAGAACAGCGTTAAAGAAGTTGGCGCTTTCAGCTCGGTGAACTCAGACACCAAAGAGAAGCAGCGCGGGTTTGTTTCGTTCAACCTTTGGCCAACCTCTAACGAGCTAGATGAGTCAGCCGACATGTTCTGGCCACAGCTCGTCACCGACATCAACATCAAGGCAAGCGCATCCAAGTTGCTTGTTGTCAGCCGAGGCGGACTAACTGCCGACGCCGGCGGCAACGTGGTAGTCGGTGCTGGCACCCCAGAGATGGCGGTTAACCCAGCGCTACCGATCGACACCAAGGGCACTGGTCTGGGCGACACCAACGTGGTGAACCTGACCATCACCTACCTAAAGAACTCGATTCCGAACGTGCTTTACGCGCCAGACATCAAGGTGGTTGCCTCTAACGGTGGCCGCATCGGTCTGGTAACCAACGCCAAGTCGGCAGCTACCTTCGCCGATGTTTCGCAGATGGTTAGCAGCCTCACCTTCGGCTATACCTACCCGCAGCGACTGGTGTTTGCCTGCACCAAGCCGGGCAGCACCATCTTCACCATTTACACCGGTACCACCAAGAAGACTCACGAAATGGAATGTGTCGTTGGTGGTCGCGCGGATGCTCGCACAGTGTCAGCCGTGGCTAACGGGCAAATCGGCGTTCCGTCGACCGCATCCAACGTTCAGTTCAAGGTTGCCGACCGTTTTGGTAATGGCATCGCCGGCGTCGAGCTCGACGTGACCTCGGCCGGCAACGGATCGCTTGCGACCCCAACCGTTCGACTAACCTCGAACGCTGCTGGTCTGGTCACCGTTCCGGCTAGCGCCACCGCGGCGGGAGCCCAAACGCTAACCGCAACCGTGGTCGACACCTCGGGCACACAGTTTGCCGACCCTGCGAACGCAGAGTTCAAGATTGCTGCTGGAGTCGCGACCGCGACATCCGTGCTCAATTGGGGAACCGCCTCGATCGAAGTAGTTGCCGCAAAGGGCGCTGCCAAGTTCACCAGCCTGAACCTCAAGGGCAAGACCGTAACCGTTACCGATGGCAAGAAGAAGTACACCTACAAGCCATCGAGCGCTAAGGCCTCGAACACCATCAAGCTAGCCAAGGGTAGCCACAAGTTGGTTATCAAGGGCGGTTCGGTGTCGAAGACCGTAACCATCACCGTTCCGTAACCAACTGCCTGCCAGACGAAACAGACA
Source organism: Actinomycetota bacterium (assembly GCA_039805305.1). Classification (GTDB taxonomy): domain Bacteria; phylum Actinomycetota; class Actinomycetes; order Actinomycetales; family Microbacteriaceae; genus Rhodoluna. Next base: position 1,359 of record JBDLUM010000003.1, on the reverse strand, counting down.
AAAGAGGAAACCGAAAATGAAGAAAATCTTCGCAGTAGTCGCAGCCTTTTTCACCGCTCTAGCCGGAGTCGGCATCTCGGTTGCACCAGCCACCGCGGGTGAGCCAACCTCGGCCACCATTCGATTGGTTTCTCCTGAGATCACCGCAAGCAATGCTTGGGACGGCGCGAAAGATGCCGCTGAGTGGGTTACCAAGGGATACTACAAAGACGGTCTGCGTTACTACCGTTACCCGGTTGAGTCTGGTTCGACCACGGTTCTCACCTACCTAGCCACCGACCAAGACGGCAACCCGATTGCAAACCACGCCATCAAGTTGGCCGTGAACAAGCAGTGGTCGCTGTCGAACGCGAAAATGCAGGTAGGCGACCTTTCGACAATCGCCGACCCTGGCATTGTCGTCAACGGCACTACCAATGCAGAGGGCAAGGTCACCTTCACACTCAAGAACAACAACCTTGGCTCTGAGGGTGACGCGATTCCGACCAAGCGCAGCGACATGCCAGCCAACTCGCTCTATTCGCAGGTTGCACCGAAGATCTTTGATGACGAGACCAAGCAGGTTATCGACATCATCGACCTTTCCTTCCACAAGAAGGCCGGTGCGGTTGACACCTCACGTAACATCCGCCTGATTCCAGAGCAAAAAGACCTCACCCTAGACACCTGGGATGCCTCGGCCTGGTACAACATCGCAGGCTCACCTGCCTACCTAAAGTGGTTCACTGCTGGTGCAACCAGCTCGCTAACCTATGTGGTTACCGAAGCGAACGGAACCACCCCGGTTCCTGCCGGAACCCAGGTTTGGCTGAACGTCAACCAGACGGTTGCTGAGAAGCGTTCGAACTGGCTCAAGGCCGATGGTTCTGCGCTTGATGCTGCGAAGACTGCAGGTCACGAAGGCGCTGTAAGCGGTGTTACCGATGCCGCTGGCAAGGTCACCTTCACCTTGAAGAACACCAACACCCAAGAAGAAGCCGAAAACGTTCGCACTCAGAAAAACATCTGGAGCTGCCCAACCCGCGGATGCGCGTGGGGCTCAGATCCTGCAAACGAGCTTGCCACCGGCTTTTACCCGACCCTTGGTGGTGCAGTTCTCGAGAAGTACGACCGCGTTTGGGGCCACCTAGTTCAGATGGGTGCACCTGAGGTTGTTGCTGCGAAGCTAACCGACACAGCTACCATCAACTCGGCCAAGACCGTTACCTTCACCATCAAGAACGCCATCGGCGAGATTGTGCCTGGAGCAATGGTTCAGTTCAGCACCAACTCGAAGGGCAAGCTTGCCTCTACCAGCGGTGTTGCCGACTCGGCCGGTAAGGTTTCGGTCGCTGCCTCGGCAGTCGCCGCAGGTGTGCA
>JBDLUM010000002.1:0-2942 GCA_039805305.1 Actinomycetota bacterium | reverse complement strand
CAGGTTCGCCTAATCGATGACTATCGCGGCCAGAATGTTGCCGATGGCAAGAAATCCCTTACTTTTGCACTGCGGTTTAGGGCAACCGATCGCACGCTTACTCAGGCAGAGGCTACTGCGGCCAAGGACGACGCAGTTGCTCTCGCAAAGGAGAAATTCGGCGCAGAACTGCGCGCCTAAATAAAGGAGTCCTAATGGTCTACAAAGTGGCCGTTGCTGGCGCTAGCGGATACGTTGGCGGTGAACTCCTGCGCCTGATTGCAAAGCACCCGCAGCTCGAGCTGAAGACCGTGACCGCGAATACGAACGCGGGCGAGACCATTGGTGCCATGCACCCGCATCTGCTGAGTTACGCCGATTTGGTGCTTCAAAAAACCACCCAGGATGTTCTCGCAGGGCATGACATCGTATTTCTTGCACTGCCGCACACGACTTCGGCCGAAGTAGCATCTTGGCTAACTGAAGACACGCTCGTGCTCGATTGCGGTGCCGATTTCAGACTTGAAAACGCGGATGACTGGCAGAAGTACTACCAAACCGAGCACTCGGGAACTTGGGCCTATGGAATGCCAGAGTTGGTTCTGGCCTCGGGTGACAAGCAGCGTTCGAAGCTGGCAGGGGTGAAGCGAATTGCTGTGCCAGGTTGCAACGTGACAGCGATTACTTTGGCACTTGCTCCTTTGGTTCGCGACCACCTCATCGAGCCAGAAGATATCGTCAGCATTCTCTCGGTCGGCACCTCGGGTGCTGGCAAATCGCCAAAAACCAATCTGCTGGCCAGTGAAGTTGGCGGCTCGGCATACGCCTATGGCGTCGGTGGGGTTCACCGTCACACACCAGAGATTGAGCAGAACTTGCGCAACGCATCGGGCAAGGCGATCACGGTTTCATTTACCCCGGTTCTCGTGCCGATGTCGCGTGGAATCCTCGCCGTAAATACCGGTCGTGTTGCACCGGGCGTGACTGCCTCAGAAGTGCACGACAGCCTAACTCGGGCCTACGAGGGTGAGACCTATGTAAGGGTTCTCGAGCCTGGTTCATTCCCTTCAACGGCAAGCACCTTGGGCGTCAACACCTGCCTAATCGGCTCATCGCTAGATGAACACAGCGGTCGCGTTGTTATTGTTTCGGCCATCGACAACCTAGTTAAAGGTACCGCGGGTGCAGCGATCCAATCAATGAACATCGCCTTGGGAATCGACGAGAAAACCGGGCTAGAGATTGATGGGGTGGCACCGTGAGTGTGACCGTGCCTGCCGGTTTCTTGGCAGTCGGCGTACGCGCCGGGCTCAAGAAGTCAGGAAACGCTGACCTAGCCCTGGTTCAAAACCTCGGTCCACTCACCTCAGCGGCGAGTGTATTCACCACCAATCGCTGCCTTGCCAACCCCGTGCTCTGGAGCAAAGAGGTAATGGCCGACGGCCAAGTGTCGGCAATCGTTCTCAACAGTGGCGGAGCCAACTGCTACACCGGTCCCGAAGGTTTTCAAACCACACACGCCACTGCAGAGGCGGTAGCCAACAAGCTAGGCATTTCGGCTGGTGACGTAATCGTTTGCTCGACAGGCTTGATTGGCGAACAACTAGACCGAGCCAAGGTTCTTGCCGGGGTAGATGCTGCAGTTGCAGCCCTGCACGAAGACGGCGGCTTTGACGCTTCAGAAGCAATCATGACTACCGACAGCAAGCCAAAGCGCACGGTGGTCAAGCGCGATGGCTGGAGCATCGGCGGTATGGCAAAAGGCGCGGGGATGCTCGCGCCGGGCCTTGCGACCATGCTCGTGGTGCTCACCACCGACGCCGTGCTCTCGAGCGAACAACTCGACCATGCACTCCGTGCCGCCACGAGGGTCACCTTCGATCGCCTCGACTCCGACGGCTGCATGTCGACCAACGACACCGTTTCGCTCATGGCCAGCGGTGCATCCGGTATCGAACCAGCGCTTGACGAATTCACCGAAGCACTAACCCACGCCTGCAAAGACCTAGCGCTGCAACTGCTAGCCGATGCTGAGGGCTCGAGCCACGACATCGCCATCGAGGTAGTCAACGCAGCCAACGAAGACGACGCGGTTGAGGTTGGCCGCTCGGTGGCGCGAAACAACCTATTCAAGGCGGCTATTTATGGCAACGACCCAAACTGGGGTCGAATTCTTGCGGCCGTGGGCGTAACCAAGGCTGCATTCGATCCATACAACATCGACGTTTTCATCAATGGCGTGCGGGTCAGCTCGAAGGGTCAGCCAGACCAGTCACGCGACCTTGTAGACCTAACCCCGCGTCTCGTCGATATTCAAATTTCGTTGAACGCAGGCGTCACCTCAGCAACTGTGTGGACTAACGACCTCACCCACGAATACGTCGAAGAGAACAGCGCGTACTCAAGCTAATGAAACCTACCGAAATTCACGATCACGACTTTGCGGCCATCAAGGCGCAGACGCTCATCGAGTCGCTACCTTGGCTGCAGAACTTCCACGGCAAAGTTGTCGTGGTCAAATTCGGCGGAAACGCCATGGTCGACGAGGCGCTCGCCGAGGCATTTGCCCAAGACATGGCCTACCTGCGCTGGGTCGGCATCAAGCCGGTTGTTGTTCACGGCGGTGGCCCCCAGATTTCGGCAAAACTCAAAGAACTCGGTATCGAGTCTGAGTTTCGCGGAGGCTTTCGAGTCACCACCAACGAGACCATCGGAGTGGTTCGCGATGTTCTGCGCGACCAAATCAGCGAATCCCTCGCTGCGCAAATCAGACAGGCCGGTGCTGGTGCCCGCGTGATGTCTGGCGAAGATGGCAATCTCTTTCGTGCCGTGAAAACCACAATCGACCAAGCTGGCGAAGCCATCGACATTGGCCTTGTTGGCGAAGTAAACCTGGTTAACCCACGAATTGTTTTCGACGCACTCGAGCAGGGTGACATTCCGGTTATCTCAACAGTTGCGCC
>JBDLUM010000001.1:0-8994 GCA_039805305.1 Actinomycetota bacterium | reverse complement strand
AAGGGTGTTTCCGCGGACGATGCCAACGCCGGTCTCATCGCAAGACGACTCGATTCCCAAAACCAGTGGCTCACGAATGGCCTGCTGCGCGCGCTCGGCAACCTTGGCGCTCAGGTCGGATCGCATAATCACGGCATCGATACCCTCGGGTTGGTAATAGGCACGTCGAAGGTCGATTTGTGCGAAACCGAGACTCGCATAGAGGGCCTGGGCAATCGGGTTGTCGGCACGAACTTCGAGAAACATCTCGGATGCACCGCGCTTAGCAGCCACGTCGATGAGGCGATTCATCAGCGCACGGCCGAGGCCCTTGCCGCGCTGCTCGTCAGAAACCGCAATGGTCATCACGTCGGCATGGCTGCCATCAACCACACCGATGCCGGCATAGCCGACGATTTTGTCATTCTCGAGAGCAACGAAATAGTTGCGGTTCGGGCTAGGCGAAAGCTCGGTCGCCATCATCTGCTTTGGCCAGGCGGTCGACCCGAACGAAGCGTGTTCGATCTCAAAAATCTCGTCGAGGTCAGCCTCGGTGGCGGGTCTCATTGCGAACTGCATCAGCTCACCGCCTTGCCGATTCGGCCACGAGCCTTAGGTTCGACGGCATCGGGGGCACGCAGGTAAAGCGCGGTTATGTCGTCGCTCACAAGCCCGACCAGCAACTGCGACTGGGCAACTCGACCCAACGCCGCCGCGCTCATCGTGACATCGGTGGTTTGAGCATTGATGCCTCGCTCTAGTAGCAAGGCCTCGAGGTCGGCCGGCTTAGCCACGGCCGGCTCGGTCATGCGGGTCGGAATGCCGTGCGAATCAAGACCCGAATAGAGCGTGAAATAAACCTCGCTGCGGCGAGCATCGGTGGTGATCAATAGCGGATGCTGTGCACTTGCCTGCACCCCTGCATCGAACGCGGCCAGCGCCATCGCGTCGTGGCTGACCACCCCGAACAGAGGTCGGCCGATGCCTTCGGCGAAGGCCACGGCGGCGGCGATGCCGACTCGCAGACCGGTGAACGGAGCTGGGCCACGCCCGGCGACCACTGCGGTTAGGTCGCTGGCACGAACATCCGCGCGCTTTAGAACTTCGGCAAGAGCAGACCCGATGTTTTCGGAGTGCCCCATGCGGTCATCCACGTTGATTTCGGCGAGCACACGGTCGCCGGCCACTACCGCAACACTGGTGCCCGTGGTGGTGTCGATGGCTAGAAAGGCGTTCATTCGGCCGCCTCCTGACTCAAACCTTCGGTCAGCGCAGCGAAGCGAGCCTTAGCGGCATCGCTACCGAAACGCTCACCGAAGCCGAGCACGGTTACCTGACGAACTTCAGATTCGCCGGTGTGGTCTCGCTCGATTTCGATGTCGAGAAAGTTTGTCGTTAGCCCCTCGGCAAAACCGCGACCCCACTCGACCAGCACAATCGAACGCGCAAGATCGATGTCGAGATCGTCGAACTCGGCTGGGCTGCCGAGGCGGTAGGCATCGACGTGAACCAACGGCACCGAGCTGGCCTCACGCTTGTGGGTGCGGGCGATTACGAAGGTCGGGCTCGAAACAGTGCCAATGACACCCAAACCTTCGCCAACTCCACGAGTCATCGTGGTTTTACCTGCACCGAGCGGCCCGGTGAGCAAAACCATGTCGCCCGCGTCTAACAGGAGCGCCAGGTTCAACCCAAGTTGATGCATTGCAAGCTCGTCGGTGACTTTGATGCTGGCAAGCGTGACGCCAAGCGACACCTACTCGCCTCCGACATAAATACGTTTGAAGCGGCCACCCATGCGCGTGACGATTTCATAGTTGATGGTCGAGCAGGCAGCGGCAAAGTCGTCAACCGAAGCGGCTCCGGTGCGTGGGTCGCCAAACAGAACAACCTCGTCGCCAACTTCGACCAAGTCGTCACCGACATCGAGCACGAACTGGTCCATGGCGATGCGAGCCAGAATCGGGTAGAGGCGGTTGTTGAGCAAGACGCGAACGTGGCGGGTGGCATCGCGCGGCAACCCCTCGGCATAGCCGACCGGAACCAAGGCCAAAGTCGTGGCTCGATCAGTCTTGTGCAGATAGCCATAAGAGACGCCTTGGCCAGCATCCACGTGCTTTACCTGAACAACGGCACTCTTGGCAGTCATCACAGGGCGAAGACCCCACTCGCCGGCACGGTTGGCCGAGAACGGGTCGAGCCCGTAGAGGGCAGCGCCAACCCGAATCATTTCGTAGTGGGCGTCTGGGTAAGAGAGTGAACCATCAGATGCGGTTAGGTGGCGGATGCGCGGGCTCAGGCCAGCCTCGCGGGCATCACCCACGGCCGCTTCGAACTTGCCAATCTGAGCCATGTCATCGTGCTCGCTGGTGCTCGAGAGGTGAGTGAACATGCCGACCACATCGATCAGCCCGTCGGTCTGCAACTGAGCGGCCAACTTAAAAACGTGATGCCATTCGCTCTGTGGCGAGCCATTGCGACCGAGCCCGGTGTCGACCTTGAGGTGAACCAAGGCGCATGCCCCGAGCGTACTGGCAGCAGCGGCCGCCCGATCGAGCTGTTCGGTGGTCGAAAGACCCAAGTCGATACCAGCGGTAATGGCACCTTGAAAATCGTCTTCTGGGTGTTGCAGCCAAGAAAGCACCGGCGCAGTAATGCCGGCAGCACGCAGAGCCAATGCCTCTTCGTTGTCGGCAACGCCGAGATAGTCGACGCCGGCTGCTTCGAGAGACTTGGCGACTTCGATCATGCCGTGACCGTATGCGTTGGCCTTGACCACACCCATTACCATCGCGCCACCGGCGCGCGAACGCATCACGTCAAGATTGTGCACAACTGCATCGAGGTCGATGACTAACTCACGCATCAGGCACCTCCTTCGGCAACGACCATGGCGATGGCTTTTCCGCCATCATGGCTAATCGATAAGTGCAGGTTTTGAATACCAGCGCCTTTAATAAAGTCTGCCGTAGTGCCGGTAGTGACGATAGACGGTTTGCCAAGGGCATCCTTGACGATTTCAACCTCGTGCCAGCGCAAACCTCTCGGATCACCAACGGCCTTCACCAACGCCTCTTTGGCAGCAAAGCGGCCGGCCAGAGTTTGGTTGCTGGCACCGCGCTCAGACTCGGCAAACAAGCGCTCGACGAGCTTGGGTGTGCCAACGATTGCCTTTTCGAACCTCTCGAGGTCTACTAGGTCAACGCCCACGCCAATAATCATGGATGCGCCTACTCGACGGTCACCGACTTGGCAAGGTTGCGCGGCTGGTCGACATCGAGGCCCTTCGCGGTCGAAAGTGCGAGGGCGAATGCTTGCAAAGGAATCACCGAAAGAACCGCCGAGAAAATCGGTTCGGTTTCTGGAACAAAGATGACCGCTTCGGCGTAGTCGCCAACGGTGGCGTCGCCTTCTTCGGCGATCGCAATAACCTTTGCCCCGCGAGCGCGAATTTCTTGAATGTTACTGATCACCTTCGGGTGCAGGCTGTCGGCATCGCGCGGGCTCGGCACGATTACGATTACCGGCTGGCCCTCTTCGATTAGTGCGATTGGGCCGTGCTTTAGTTCGCCGGCTGCAAAACCTTCGGCATGAATGTAGGCGAGCTCTTTGAGCTTTAGCGCACCTTCCATCGCAACCGGAAAACCAACATTGCGACCCAAGAACAGAACCGACTTGGCGTTGGCGTGCGCGGTTCCCATGGCCATTGCCGCAGGAAGGTTCTCGATGACTTTGGTTACCTTGGCCGGCAGCTTGAGTAGCGCTTTACCAAGACGAGCCGACTCGACGGCATCAAGGGTTTCACGTGCCTCGGCGAGCATCAGGGCAAGCAGGTAGGTAGCGGTGATTTGTGAGGTGAGCGCCTTGGTCGAGGCAACCGCAACTTCAGGGCCGGCGTGGGTGTAGAGCACCGCATCCGATTCGCGTGCGAGGGTTGCGCCCTGGGTGTTGCAAATCGAAATAACCTTCGCGCCAAGTTCACGGGCATAACGGGTGGCCATCAGGGTGTCCATGGTTTCACCAGACTGCGAAATGGCAACTACAAGAGTGTTGGGTGTAACGATCGGGCTGCGGTAACGAAACTCGTGCGACAGTTCGACAGAAACTGGGATGCGCGACCACTTCTCGATCGCGTACTTACCAACGTCACCGGCATAAGACGCCGTGCCACAGGCAACAATGACAATGCGGTCGATGTTCTTGATGTAGTCGGTCGAAAGTTCGGCTAGGTCGCCCAACGAGACACGTCCATCATGAGACAAACGACCCATCAGGGTGTCGGCGATTGACTGTGGCTGGTCGGCGATCTCTTTGGCCATGAACGAAGGCCATCCGCCCTTAGATGCGGCCGAGGCATCCCAGTCGACTTCAAATTCTTCAGTTTCGGCAGGCTTACCGTCGAAACCGCGAACCTCAACCGAATCGGCGCGCAAGATGACAATTTGGTCTTGACCGACGGCGATGGCGCGCTTGGTGTGCTCGACGAATGCAGCGACGTCTGAGCCAAGGAAGTTTTCGTTCTCACCCAGGCCGATAACCAGCGGGGCATTGCGTCGGGCGGCTAGAACAACATCTGGTTGGTCTTGGTCGATAACCAAAATCGTGAAAGCGCCGTGCAGGCGGTTGACCACTTCGGTGAAAGCGGTAACCAGGTCGCCGGTGCGGTCGTAGGCGTTGGCAATCAGGTGGGCGGCAACCTCAGAGTCGGTTTCGCTGGCAAATTTGGTGCCGACTTCAACGAGTTCGGCCTTGAGCTCGGCGAAGTTCTCGATGATGCCGTTGTGAATTAGCGACAACTTAGATGCAGGGCCACCGAGATGCGGATGCGCGTTGCCATCGGTAGGCGCGCCGTGGGTAGCCCAGCGGGTGTGGCCAATGCCGATGTGCGCAGTTGGTAACGGGTGTGATTCGAGTTCGGCAACCAAATTATTGAGCTTGCCGGCCTTTTTTCGAGTCTCAAGCTGGCCGTCGGCGATGATCGATACACCGGCCGAATCGTAGCCTCGGTACTCGAGGCGGCGAAGCCCGCCGATCAAAACCTCGAGGGTTGACTTCGGGCCTACGTATCCGACGATTCCACACATAGGTTCTAATTTAGGGCAGAATGGCTCTTTGTGAGTGTTCCTCAAGACCCCCAGGCCGCTGTGTTGCCAGAGCCAACCCCATTCGTCGAAATTTCGCGAGCCGATTGGGCTGCACTCGGCACCAACTCTGAGACTCCATTGACCGAGACCGAGCTAAACCAGATTCGTGGTTTGGGCGACTTTCTTGACTTGCAAGAGGTTGCCGATGTGTTTTTGCCACTGAGTCGACTGCTGAACCTCTACGTTCAACAGACGCAGGCTCTGCACGAGGCATCCTCGAAATTTTTAGGCGAACGTGCCAAGAAAGTGCCGTTCGTGATCGGAATCGCGGGCTCGGTTGCGGTCGGAAAGTCGACGGTTTCACGTCTGCTAAAAGAACTTCTTTCACGCTGGGAGGGCACGCCAAGGGTGGCCCTGGTCACCACCGATGGTTTTCTGTACCCGAACGCCGAGCTCGAACGCCGCGGCATCATGACGCGCAAGGGTTTTCCGGAGTCATACGACCGATTGGCCTTGATCAAGTTTGTGGCCGACATTAAAAGTGGTGAGCCTGCAGTTTCTGCACCGGTTTATTCGCACCTGGTTTATGACATCGTCGCCGGCGAAACGATTGAGGTTGAGTCGCCTGATGTTTTGATCATCGAAGGTTTGAACGTTTTGCAACCGCCGAGTGCCGGCCAAGAGGTTTCGCTGAGTGACTACTTTGACTTCAAAATCTACGTGGATGCTGACACCGAGAACATCACCGAATGGTTTCTCGACCGCTTCAGACAGCTTCGCGAATCGGCCTTCACCAACCCACAGTCATACTTTCACCGCTACGCCGAGGTGCCTTACGAGGCGGCGCTTGAGACTGCTCGCCTAATTTGGTCGACCATCAACCTGCCGAACCTGCGCGAGAACATTCTGCCAACCCGCGGGCGGGCGAACCTTGTGCTTCGTAAGGGCGACAATCACCGCGTCGACTCGGTGCTGTTGCGCAAGCTCTAAAGTTCGCTTGCCTAAAACTTGAGCTCGGCTACCTGAGCTTCGAGACTTTCACGTTCGCCAGCATCCTCGATTTTTGCAATTAGCTGTCGCGCACGACCACGAGCTAACTTGGCCAAATCTAGGTCGCCAGCGCCCCAGTATGAGCGAGACAAAACCTCGAAGGCTGAAGCCATCAACCAAACCGGAACAGCATTGTTTTCGACCAGCTCTAGGCAGGCTTGGGCGTGAAAAATGCCTTGCTCCGGAAACCCAACCTCGCAGTAAACGCGGGCACACTGCCACTCGCCAATCGCCCACTGTTCTGGGCCACCCGCTACTTGCCAGTGAAGGCGGCTCGCATGAGCCGAGTGAATCATTTCGAGTTCTTGCTCGGGGCTTCGATCGGTGAGATCAATCAACTCCCAGGTGCGGTTGAACAGAGAGCTAGCTAGCTTCTTCGATGCTTCGACCGATAGTTGTTCTTCTGCCATGTTTGCCTAGTTAGAGCGCAAGTTCTTGCTGAACCACGCGAGCGATGCGGTCGGCCCAGCTCTGAGCCGAGCCTTCGTCGGCAGCCTCGACCATTACACGCACCAGTGGTTCGGTGCCGGATGCACGCAGCAGCACTCGCCCGGTTGAAGCCAACTCGGCTTCTGCCTCGGCGACGATAGCAGCTAGCGCAGGGTTCGAGTCAACCTTGGTTTTATCGACTCCGCGAACGTTGACCAAAACTTGTGGATAAACCTTCATCACCGCGGTGAGCTCGGCGAGCGGCTTTTTGGTGCGGGCAACCTCGGCCATTAGGCGAAGGCCGGTCAAAACACCGTCTCCCGTGGTTGCCCAGGGGGTAAAGATGACGTGGCCCGACTGCTCGCCACCGAGGGTGTAACCACCCTCGCGAATGGCCTCTAGAACGTATCGATCACCAACGGCTGTTTCGATGAGGTTGATGTCGTTTTCTTTCATAGCCAAACGCAGCCCAAGGTTCGACATCACGGTTGCCACGAGAGTGTTGCGCGCCAACTCACCTGCAGCCTTAGCCGCTACCGCAAGTACAGCCATAATCTGATCGCCATCGACAATCGCACCGGTGTGATCAACGGCTAGGCATCGGTCAGCATCGCCATCGTGTGCAACGCCAGCGTCGGCACCGTGTTCAAGCACCGCAGCCTGCAGGGCACTCAGGTGTGTTGAGCCATAACCATCATTGATGTTGACGCCGTCTGGATCGTTGCCAATCACAATGACCTCAGCACCGGCATCCCTGAAAGCATCAGGAGAAACAGCTGAGGCAGCGCCGTGGGCACAGTCGACAACCACCTTGAGGCCGTCGAGACGGTTAGGAATAGCGGTTAGTAGGTGAACCAAATAACGGTCTTCGGCGTCGGCCATGCGCTTGATGTGGCCAACCGAGCCACCAAGCGGGGCTAGAGCGGGAGCATCCATGGCTGCTTGTATTTGGTCTTCAACCGAGTCGGCAAGCTTGTGGCCACCGCGCGCAAAAATCTTGATGCCATTGTCGGGTGCTGGGTTGTGCGAAGCCGAAATCATCACGCCGAAGTCGGCATCAATGTCGGCGGTTAGAAAGGCGGCACCTGGAGTTGGCAGCACGCCTGCGTCATAAACATCGACACCCGAAGATGCCAAACCGGCTGCTACTGAGGCTGCGAGAAATTCGCCAGAAATGCGGGGGTCACGAGCGAGAACGGCTTTGGGTCGAACACCGTTTGCACGAGAGTCTGCACCAAGAACCAATGCCGCTGCTTGAGCGAGCGAGAGGGCTAATTCTGCGGTGAGATCGCGATTCGCGAGTCCGCGAACGCCGTCGGTGCCGAAAAGTCGAGCCATGCTATGAGGCTAGCCGAAATACAGCTGATCGAACCAGAAGGTTTAACGCTTCGAGTACTGAGACGCCTTGCGGGCCTTCTTGAGACCAGCCTTCTTGCGCTCGATAACACGTGCGTCACGGCTTAGGAATCCGGCCTTCTTGAGAGCTGGGCGGTTGTTGTCGCGGTCGATCTCGTTTAGTGCACGTGAGATGCCGAGACGAAGTGCGCCAGCCTGACCAGCAACGCCACCACCGGTGATTCGAGCGATCACGTCGTACTGACCCGATAGGTCTAGAACGGTGAATGGGTCTTGAATCAGCTGCTGGTGAAGCTTGTTCGGAAAGTATTCTGCAAGTTCACGGCCGTTTACCTTGATAACGCCGGTACCTGGCATGATGCGAACGCGGGCGATTGCCTGCTTGCGACGGCCTAGGCCTGCGCCTGGAACGGTCAGTGGGCCGCGAGCCTTTGGAGCCTTTTCAGCAGCCGCAGCTGCCGGGGTCTCGGTTGAGTACTCGGTTGGGGTCTCTACTGCTTCGGTCTTTGCCACGAATGTGTCCTTGTTGTTTGGGTCGACTACTGAGCGACCTGGTCGATGATGAAAGGCTTTGGCTGCTGTGCAGCGTGTGGGTGCTCGGCACCGCGGTAAACCTTGAGCTTGCCAATCTGTGAAGCGCCAAGCTTGGTCTTCGGAAGCATTCCGCGGATCGCCTTCTCGACGGCCTTCTCTGGGTTCTTCTCAAGAAGCTCGGTGTACGAGGTAGCAGTTAGACCACCTGGGAAACCAGAGTGGCTGTATGCCTTCTTCTGAGCCAGCTTGGCACCGGTTAGGGCTACCTTCTCGGCGTTGATGATGATTACGAAGTCGCCGTTGTCCATGTGAGGAGCAAAGGTTGCCTTGTGCTTGCCACGCAACAGAGTTGCGGCGTGGGTTGCAAGACGGCCTAGAACTACGTCGGTGGCGTCAATGACTAGCCACTCGTTCTTCAGCTCGGAAGCTTTTGGTGAGTAAGTACGCACGCTAAATTGCCTTCTACTTTTTGTCTTTTTACGACATGAACCCGTGAGAGAAGAAAGTTACTTCTTTAGGTTCCGGTTTAACGCTGGTTGAATACCAGCAACAAGGGTCAAGT